>SYJG01000362.1 GCA_005798445.1 Planctomyces sp. | reverse complement strand
CTCCGAGTGATTCCATCTGTTTTGACTCGGAGGGCTGACGCCCTGCCGCTCGCCGAATCTCTCAGGACTCCCCGCGCGAGGTATAAATAAACTGAAGCAAGCTGTGCCACCCAATGCAGTGTTCGACGGCTACGTTGACGCCATCAGCCGCTCGATTGGTTTGCCGGAGCTGAACATCATCGGGCGGCCAATTGGCGTCAAAACTTCTTTGTCGAACTCGACGCCCAGTTGATGCAGGATCGTCGCGAACAGGTCGGGGACTTCGATCGGATCGTGCGGCCCCTTCGAGGACTTGCTCGCGTCCTGTTCGGTTTGCGGATCGGTGTCGGTCTCGCCGATGACCAGGCCGGAGCGCAGTCCGCCGCCGCCGACGAGGCACGAGAAGCCTTTCGGCCAGTGATCGCGGCCTTCGAGCGGATTGATCTTCGGCGTCCGACCGAACTCGCCGATGCACAGCACGAGCGTTGAAGCCAGCAAGTCGCGCTGCTTGAGGTCATGAATCAAAGCCGCCAGCGCGGGGTCGAGTTGCTTGGCTTGAGTCTCATGTCCTGTGAAATTGTTGGCGTGCGTGTCCCAGCCTTGCAGCGTGACTTCGACCGCGCGGACGCCGGTTTCGACCAGCCGCCGAGCCGCCAGGCAACCTCGGCCAAACGGCGTGTCGCCGTAAGCCTCGCGGATCACGGACGGCTCATGCTCGATCTCGAAGGCTTTGAGTTGTTCCGAGGTCATCATCCGCAGCGCGCGTTCGACGGTCAGTTGGTGCAGAGTGTTCTCGACCTGGACTCGGCGGCCGGCTTGAAATGATTTCGAGACGACGTCGAGTCCCTTGAGCCGCTGCTGTTGCCGGTCATCGCCGACGCGAGCCTTCAAATTGCGGATGCCGTTGCCCGGATCGTAAATCTTGAAGGCGTCGAAAATCTCGCCAAGGAAACCGCCGCGAGCCGGCCATTGGGCGTCCAGCAGCGAGATGTGTGACGGGATTTCGAGTTTGTCGTTCGGCAATTCGTGACTGGCGATCGCACCCAGCGACGGATGAATCAGCGTTGGGTCGGGACGATAGCCGGTCTTCAGCATGTACGTCCCCCGCTCGTGATCCCCCTCTTTCGAGACGAGCGAGCGGATCACGTTCAACTCGTGAACTTGTTCGGCGACTCGCGGGTACAGGTCGGCGATCTCCAGGCCGGGCAATTTGGTTTTGATCGACTTCGTCGGCCCGCCGATCAGCGTGCCTGGATGCGGATCCCACGTCTCAAGCTGACTGGCACCGCCGCCAAGCCAGATCACGATCAACGATTTCTGACGTTCGTCACCGCGACGTTCGGCCGCTCGTAGATCGAGTCCGGGCAACGCGAACGACAAGCCAGATGCGAACGCGGCCTTCAGAAGATCACGACGGGACAAATTCATGGCAGTCTCCAATAGGTCAGTCAGCCCTGTAGGGTGGGTCGAGTCATCGAGACCCACCGGACGGCTCGGCTGATTTGGTGGATCTCGATGACTCGACCCACCCTACGGCTCGCCCCAACTCCTCAGTGGTTCCACGCGAACTCGGGAGAGTTGAAGAGAATCCAGTACAGGTCCTCGGCCGCGACACCTCGGCGATTCTTCGGAACCCCGTTGAGGATTGGCAGCATGACTTCCGCCTCTGCGGCGGTCGGACGGCGAGTCAGGCAGACGAGGTAGCAGAGTTCGAGAAACTTGTCGTTGTTGGGGGCCATCTGCGCAATGCGGCCAACGGCCGAGAGCGGTCCGGACTCGATCGTGTCGCTGATCAAGTTGCCGTTCATGCGGAGCAGCGCCTGCGGGATTGTGCCGGCTCGGTCGTCGAGTTCGTTCTCGCCGAGGTCGCCGTACTCTTTGATGAAATCGTTTGACCGAGTCAGCTTGATGATTCGCGAGATCAAGTGCGAGTTCTGATCGATCGTCGTCAGCGATGACGCTTGCAACAGCGAGCCGATCATCTGCTCCGGCCGCAACCGTGTCAGCGGGAAGATCGCGAAGTGCTGTCTCATTCGATCGAGCCGTTGCGAGTCATCGACCTCCGATTTCGATTCGAGCAGAAACGGCTTCGAAGCGACGATGACTTCGATGAGCCGTCTGAGGTCGTAGCCATGCTCGCGGAAGTCGGCTCCCAGCAGGTCGAGCAGGTCGGACTCACCAGGCTTCATCGCCTTCGGATGCTTGGCACCCTCGACGTTTGGGCTGGCGAACTCGTCCCCCGGAGGATCGGGCAGGTCGTCCACCGGCTCGATCCACGAGCGGCCGAACAGCAGGCCCCAAACACGGTTCACGATTGCGCGTTCGAGCCGGCGATTTTCCGGATGCGTGATCCAAGCGGCCAGACGCTCGCGGCGCGTGCCGTCTGTCGGTTCCCATTTTTCGCCGAAGGGAACCGCTGGCTCGACGACTTTCTTTTCGAGCGTGTTGCGGTCCTCGACCTCGAACTTCAAATCGCGATCCTCGCGGACCCCGACCGGGCTGAGCTTGAGTTGCCCAAAGTGCGCGGCGATTCCGGCGAACTCGTTTTGCTTCCAATGATCGAACGGGTGGTCGTGGCACTGAGCACAGTCGATGCGCTGACCGAGAAACGCCCGCACGGCTCGGCCGGCCAATTTGTTGTTGTTGAAGCCCTCGCCGTCGTCGTAGCTGGCCATCAGAAAATTGACTTCCGGCTCGTCGGTCCACAGGCCGTCACCGGCGATCATCTCGCGAACGAGTTCCGGGTACGGGCGATTGACTTCAAGCTGCTCACTGAGCCAATTCAAAAACCGGTCGCGGCGATAGACGATGAACTGCCCCCCCTCGACGCCGACAAAGCTGCGACCCAGTCGCTCGGCGAAGTACTCGGCGTAGCGGCGATCGTGCAGGAATCGAGCGGTCCAACGCTGCAACCGATCCGTCCCGCTGTCTTGCTCGAACGCTCGAATCTCTTCGAGCGACGGGACGGTCCCCATCAACGAGAGCGTGATTCGTCGCAGCACGGACAGCTCATCCACTTTCTTGGCCGGCTGCAGGTCTTCGCCTGCCCAGCGTTGCGAGAAGAATGTGTTGACCTTTTGAATCGACTCGTCGAGGTCGGCCGTCGGCCGAGCGGTCTCTTCAGTCGCGACCCCTCTGAGCGGCTGATTGGTGACGAAACTCACCAGCCAGATGACGGCCAGCAACACGACGCCGGGGAGCAACAGTTTCCATCGCATGGGAGATTCTCGTAGGCCAGGCTTTCCAGCCTGACCCGAATTGGCAATACCGCATCGTTCGTTGACCGGGTCAGCCTGGAAAAGCTGACCTACGCACATACCACTCGACGCCCTGCGGCGTTTCAGGGATCATCGCGAAACCGTGGCGTGGCCGTCGAGGTATGTCGGCAGATGTAGGATGGGCACTCTTGCCCGTCCTGCTTTGGGAGTCGTCCGAGTGACGGGCAAGAGTGCCCATCCTACATGAGAATCAGCCGTGACCAGTCCAGGATCGACGAAACCGAATGTTCGGCCGCCGCTGCCATCGGAGCGTCGATCTCCGGTGGCCGACGACTTGCCGACGCTCGTGGCCGATGAGCCAACCACGTCGCCCGTGGCACTCAAGCCACTTCCCGGATGGGAGTCACCGCCACCCGAGTTAGCGGTCCTCGAAGTCGATGAGCCTGCGGTCGTGTCTGAGTCCGGGCTGCCGGTTCTCGAAGAGGAACTCGTCGCCGACCGGCTGCCGCCGTTCCCGGTTCCGTGGCGACATCCGATTCGTTGCGTGCTGTGGATCATCCGAACGACTTTCGGCCTTGCGAGCCTGACGTTGCTCTTGGCGGTCGCGGCTGCCGTGCCGCTCGTCAACTTTTGGGTGCTCGGTTATCTGTTGGATGTCGAAGGTCGAGTCGCTCGCAGCGGAAAAATCCGAGCATCGTTTCCGTTGCTGGGGCTTGCTCCGCGATTCGGTTCGATCGTGCTGGGCGTTTGGCTGTGCGTGCTGCCGTTGAGGCTGCTGGCCGGGGCCGCGACCGATGCTCAGTTGATTGATCCAGGTGGAGCGGGTGGCTGGAAGTTCGTTTTGTTTGTGGCGAAGTGGGGGATGGCCGCGCATCTCTGTTTGGCGTTGGCTCGTGGCGGAGCGTTGTCCTGTTTCTTTCGTCCGATCAAGAATGTCCGCTGGCTGCTGGCTCGCTGGCGGGATCACGATTACTGGAACCGAGCCTCGACGGCGATCGGTCAGTTTCTCTCCGGTCTGAATGCTCGGCCGTACTATTCTGCTGGCTGGCGAGGCTACCTCGGTACGGCGGCGTGGCTGTTCATTCCGTCGGCGCTGTACGGGTCGATGCACGATCCCGACAAGCCGGCGCAAGTGCTCGTGATGTTGACCGGCGGTGTCAGTTTGTGGCTGACGCTGATGTGGGCACCGCTGCTGCAAGCTCGGTTCGCGGCCGAGAACCGCGTCATGGCGTTCAAAGAACTCGGCACGGTTCGCGAGCTGTTTCGCCGCGCACCCTTCGCGTGGCTGTTCGCGATCGTGCTGACGTACTTGCTGGCGTTGCCGATGTATCTCTTCAAGGTGGTGTCACCTCCGCAAGACGCGATGTGGTTCATCACGATCATCTTCGTCGTGACGATCTTTCCGACGAAAATGGCGCTGGGCTGGGCCTACGGCCGCTCGATCCGTCGCACCGAGCGAGCGTGGTGGCCGTGGCGGTGGCTGTGCAAAATTGTGCTGGGCGTGCTGGTAGCGATTTACGTCTTCATCCTGTTCTTCACCCCCGCCATCGGCGAACACGGCCGGCGAGTGTTGTTCGAGCACCACACGCTGCTGCTGCCGGTGCCGTTTTGAATCGAGGTCCGCACGCAGTAGCACGACGCGCAAGCGAGTGATCTCGGTACATACCACTCGCTTGCGCGTCGTGCTAATTGCCGCTCATGAATATTTCCGGCTCGCGCGACACGTCGGTTCTTTTGACTTCCACGAGGTTGTCGAAGAATGTCGCTCCGCCGCCGAGATCGGTCAGCCGAGTCGGCGTAGTCGAGTTGACGTTGCGAAGGCCGGGGCTGTGCTTGTTCCACCAGATGCTCGGCGAGACGACGACTCCGGGCCGCACGTTGTCTCCGACGATCGCTCGCGCGAGGAACGAGCCGCGGTCGTTGAAGATGTTGACGAGATCGCCGTGCTGAACGCCGCGAGCGGTCGCGTCGGCCGCGCTGATCTCCAACTGCGGCTCGATTGCCGAGCGGCGCAGCGAATCAACCTCCACAAACGTCGAATTCAAAAAGTGCGGTGACGGTGGCGACAGCAATTGCAGCGGGAATCGCTTCGCGAGTTCCGGTGCCGACGCGGGCGATTCTGCCGGCGGAATGAACGTCGGCAGCGGATCGTGGCCGAGTTGGGCAAGCCGCTCGCATCGCAATTCACATTTCCCGCTGGGGGTCGCGAACCCGCCATTCGCGAACGGTGCCGCGAACGTAGCCGCCTCGCTCCGCGAGGTGGAGCTTTTGCCAGACACGTTGCCAACTGCACGATGCTCCTCCTCGTGGAACGAGGCGGCTACGTTGGGCAACTCGACGCTGCTCAACTTGATCGCCCCCTCACGTTTCAGTCGATCGAGCGTGATGCCGCGCATCGCAGCTGGCACGTTTTCGAGCGGGCTTGTCTCCCACAACAACTCGCGAGCGAGTTGCTCATCGGACGCGTCAAACAACTCCAGTTCAAAGCCGAGACGCCGCGCAAGGCCGCGAAAGACCTCCGTGTTGCAACGCGACTCACCGAGTGGTGGGATCGCCGGAACGTTGACCTGCACGAATTGATGTCCGTACGAGCCGTGTAGATCGAAGTGCTCAAGCTGAGTTGTCGCTGGTAGGACGATGTCGGCGTAATCGACCGTGTCGGTTGGAAACTGATCATGGACGACTGTGAAAAGGTCGTCCCGTCGAAGACCGGCAAGCACACGTTGCTGATCCGGCGCGATCGCGGCGGGGTTGCTGTTGTAAACGTACAACGCCTGCACCGGTGGACCGGGAAGCTCGCCGTGCAATGCCTCGGCGAGCTGCGTCATGTTGATCGTGCGCGTCCCCGACGGAATCAGATCGGGCCGTTGTACCGCCGCGAGGTCGAACGCGAACGTGCCGCTGGTCGATAGCAGAATCCCGCCGGCCGGATGCCGCCATGCTCCGATGACGGCCGGCAGACAGGCGATCGTCCGCACCGCCATGCCGCCCCCTGCGTGTCGCTGCATGCCATAGTTGATGCGGATGACGCTTGTAGGATGGCCGCCCTCGGCCGTCCCGAGTGACGGATGAGGACGGCCGAGGGCGGCCATCCTACTTCCTCCGCTCGCATACTCATGAGCCAGCCGTTCGATGTCGGCGACGTCGAGGCTCGTGATCTCGGCGACTTGCTGCGGGGCATAGTCGGACAAGACGCGCGCCCGCAGTTCGTCGCCGCCGAGGCAGAAGTCTCGCAGGTACGCCTCGTCCGCGAGGCCGTCTCGAAAAATGACGTGCATCATTCCGAGTGCGAGCGCGGCATCGGTCCCCGGTCGCGGTGCGAGATGCCAATCGCTGCGAGCGGCCGTCACCGAACGATACGGGTCGATCGTCACGATCTTCGCGCCGTGCCGTTTGCGAGCCTCGACCATCCGCACCCACAGGTGCATATTCGTGACCGCCGTGTTCGAGCCCCAGTTGATGATGTACCGCGACTGGCTGAACGCTTCGGGATCGGTCCCTTGCTTGCTGCCGATCGTCATCGTGTAACCGGCGACTCCGGCGGTCGCACAGATCGTGCGGTCTAGCAGCGAGGCTCCCAGCCGATGAAAGAAGCGGCGGTCGAGTCCCTCGCTCTGAATCTTTCCCATCGTGCCGCAGTAGCTGTAGGGCAGGATCGCCTGCGGCCCGTGTGGACCATCGGCGATCGCTCGGAAGCGCGCGGCGATTTCGTCCAACGCGACATCCCAAGTGATCCGTTCAAATTGGCCGGAACCTTTCGGGCCAATTCGTCTCAGCGGGAACTGCAATCGGTCGCGGTGATAAACCCGTTCGGGATACCGCGCGACCTTGTGGCACAAGAAGCCGCGCGTGAAGGGATGCTCGCGGTCGCCACGCACGGCGACAGCTCGCTCGCCGTCCAGTGTGACGAGCATCCCGCAGGCATCGGGGCAATCGTGCGGGCAAACGGCTCGAACGGTACTAAAGCCAGACATCACAAAGTCTCGTTCCAAGGGATTTGTCCGACTTCGTGATCTTCGTTTCCTTCTGTTTCACAGATTTTGGTTTTGAACAGAAGGAAACGAAGGGAACGAAGCGGATTCTTGAAGGGTTGGATTGGTCGAGCAGAACACTCAGAAAACGTGGCTACGATTTCTCTTGTTGGCGGACTCGATTCGTCAGCGGCGCACTGAAACCGGTGGCTTCGATCTTCACAACATCGCCGTCGGCGAACTTCCAATCGCGGGTCGAGTAACTCAGCTTGCTGGTCCCGAAGAAGTGCAGATGCACGTCCCCCGGCTGGCGATGCTGCGGGTACTTGAAGTGATGGTCTTCGAGGTTCGCCAGCGAGTGGCTCATGTGCCGCTCGCCGCTGAAGAGCGGGCCGCTGTCGTAGATCGTCTGCTTGCCGCGAGCCACCGTGCAGCGGAGCGAGACCTCTTGGAAATCCCAATCGGTGTTGAGCTCCGGCCCGACCGCGCACGTTCGCAACTTCGACGGGGCGAGGTACAGGTAATTGATCTTTTCGGTGGCGTGGTCCGACCATTCGTTGCCGAGTGCGAAGCCCAACCGCGTCGGGACGCCGAGCTTGTTGATGACGTAGCAGCCAACGATCTCTGGTTCCTCGCCGCCATCGAGTGCGAACTCCGGGATGTCGAGAGACTCGTGCGGGCCGCGCAGGATCGTGCCGTTCCCTTTGTAAAACCATTCGGGGGCGACTCCGCGTTGGCCGGGAGCCGGTTTACCACCGGCGAGTCCCATCTCGAACATCTTCGCCGAATCGGTTTTCGGAGCGGCGGCGGCTTCGGCCGTGACGTGCATCTCGTCGCGCGACTTCATGCTGCCCAAATGCGTCAGCCCGGTTCCGGTGACGAGCGTGTGATACGGATCGGGATGATCGAGCGGAGGCAACAAGTACGGCTTGTCGCCGCCCGGTTCGTTCGCGAGCACAAACTTGTAGTCGAATCGTCGAGGAGTCTCTTTGGCTCGCGGCGCGAGCAAGTCAGACAGCGACACGCCGCGCTCGTCGGCGAGCTGAAACGCCTCGTAGGTCGAACGGAGCGTCGGTGTGCCGTCGATCTCGGTGACGTCGAGGATTTTGTCGCCGTTGATGACGCCGAGTCGGCGGCCACGGTCGGTTTGCAGTTGGACGATTCGCATGGGTGATGTCGGGCAATGAGGGTTGAGAGAACGGCTTTCGGCCATCAGCCATCGGCCGGACGAAGAGGAAATTCCGCATTTGGGATCAGCGGCCAATCGTCCGGCAGCGGAGCTGTAATTGTCAGCGGATCGTAACGGACGGGATGTTGAAAGGTCAGCGAATGCGCGTGCAGCGCGATCCGTTGTTCTTCAGTAAACGGCGAGCGCGTCGAGCCGTACTGAATGTCTCCGAGGACCGGCCAGCCACGACTGGCGAACTGCACGCGGATCTGGTGCATCCGACCGGTGTGCGGTTCGATCTCGACCAGCGAGGCGTTCTCACGAGTGGCCAGCACTCGGTACAACAACTGGCAACCGCGCGCTCCCGGCGTAGTCGGTGAGACCACTTCGGCCCGCGATTGTTCGGGGAGCTTCAGAATCCAGTCGGTCAGTTCGCCGGCGGGCGGATCGGGAATTCCTTCGACGACGGCCCAATAGATTTTGCGAACGTCGCGCTGCTCGAATTGCTCAGCCATGCGTGCGGCGGCCTTTGAGTTCCGCGTGAAGACGATCACCCCGGAGACACCTCGGTCGAGCCGATGCGGAATGCCGAGGTACACGTTGCCCGGCTTGTCGTGGCGTTCTTTCAGCCAAGCTTTGACTTCGGCCTCCAACGACGGCACACCGGGCGGAGCTTGAGTCAGCAACCCCGCCGGCTTGTTGATCGCCAAGATGGGGCCATCTTCGAGAAGTACAGACCAGGACATCGCGGCCCCCGAAAATTAAACAAACCCCACCGGCCTTGTGCCGGTGGCTCGCGGGCTTCTGCGCTACTCTTGTCGAACTCATTTTGAAGTAGTGCAAAAGCCCGCGAGCCACCGGGGCAAGCCCGGTGGGGTGATGGCTAGGCGCGGAGTCGTCTCGCAATTTCGTCTACGACGCCGGTCACCGGCAGGCGGATTTGTTCCAGCGAGTCGCGGTCACGGAGCGTCACCGTGCCGGCGGTCATCGTGTCGCCATCGACGGTGATGCACCACGGCGTGCCGATCTCGTCCTGGCGGCGATAGCGTTTGCCGATCGCTCCTTGTTGAGCGTAGGTCGCAGCGATGCCGGCCGATTTTAGCTCTCGATAGATTTCCAAGCCTTTCTCTGGCATCCCTTCTTTCTTGATGAGCGGGAAGACGGCGACTTTGACCGGCGAGAGCTTCGGGTGCAGCTTCAAATAGACACGCGACTGCATCTCTCCCTTGTCGTCCGGCTGTTGGTCCTCGTTGTAGGCTTCGCAGAGAAACGCCAGCGTCGCGCGATCGGCTCCGGCGGCGGGTTCGATGACGTGCGGCAGGAATTTCTCACGCGACTGATCATCGAAGTAGTTCATGTCCTTGCCGGAGCCTTTGTATTTCGGTGTCCCGTCGGCATTCAGGTCCAGCGTGAGACAGCCATCGGCTCCTTTCACAAATTTGCCGTCCATGTGCGAGCGGAGGTCGAAGTCGCCGCGATGTGCGATTCCTTCGAGTTCGCCGTACTCGCCGGGGCCGAGGAACGGGAAGGCGTACTCAACGTCCGCCGTGCCGACCGAGTAGTGCGACAGCTCATCCTGAGCGTGGTCGCGGAGGATCAAACTGTCGCTGGCGATGCCGAGCTTCTGATACCAGGCGAAGCGGCGATTGCGCCAGTACTCGTACCACTGCCGCGATTCGGACGGGTGGCAGAAGAACTCCATTTCCATCTGCTCGAACTCGCGCGAGCGGAACGTGAAGTTGCGCGGCGTGATCTCGTTGCGAAAGCTTTTGCCGATCTGAGCGATCCCAAACGGGACGCGCACCGACATGCTGTCCACAACGTTCTTGAAGTTCACGAACATGCCCTGAGCCGTCTCAGGACGGAGAAACGCCGCGTCGTCTTCGCCTCCCATCGCTCCCAGCGTCGTCTTGAACATCAGATTGAAGTCGCGCGGGTCGGTGAGCTTGCAGGCGTCGTGCTCCCCGGGGCATTTGCTGGGCTTCTGCGGGCACTGACTGGTCTTGAGGTGATCCGCTCGGAAGCGACCCTTGCAGGTGTGGCAATCGACTTTCTTGTCGCAGAATAGATCGAAATGGCCGGAGACCTTCCACACCTGTGGGTGCATGATGATCGACGTTTCGATGCCAGTCATTTGGAATTCGCGCGGGGCACCGTTCAGCACCGAGAACTCATCGTGGTTGGTGATCATGTCGTTCCACCACGCGGCGCGCACGTTTCGCTTCAGCTCGACCCCCAGCGGTCCGTAATCCCAGAAGCCGTTGATTCCGCCGTAGATTTCCGACGACTGAAACAAGAAGCCCCGGCGTTTGCAGAGCGAAACAATTTGATCCATCGACTTGGGCATGATTCGATTTTCGATTGGAGATTTTTGATTTTCGATTGGGGGACACAGCGGACGCGGTGTGATTGGACGGGCCGCGATGTTTCCTTGCAAGATCGGTTACTCGCGCGGAGCCATCAGGATTTGTTTTGGTTCGGCGGGGACGTCGGTTGCCGGTTGCAGTCGGTGGGTGGCAAGATCGAACTCCGGCACGACTCGGAATAAGTCCCAGCGAGCGGCGCGGTCGATGTCGGCTTCCAGGCCCAGCGAGATCAGGTTGCGGCCGCCGTGACTTTCTCGGAGGGTGTTGACCACTTCTCGCATCGGTTGGCAGCGGCAGGTGAAGAGGTCCATGACCAGCCGCAGCTCGTCACCGAGCCACTTCGGCCAGTTACGAGCGGCCCAAACTCCAGTCGCAATCGCTCCGGCACACAGGGCGTCGTCGGTCGAGACGATGCCATCCGTGCCGGCGCAAACGAGGTGGATCGGTCGCGAGTCGCTCGCCAGAAGGGAGATCACCGAATGAAGATTGCTGAAACATCCGACGAACACTCGCTCGGCGAGGTGACATTTCAACAGGGCTTGGGTGCCATTGGTGGTCGTGAAGATCACCGATTTTCCGGCAACGACTCCCGCCGAGTATTTCAGCGGCGAGTTGTCGAGGTCGAAGCCAGGGATCAGAAGTCCGCCCCGTTCGCCCCCCAGCAGGACCCCGGATTTCGCACGCTTTTCGGCCGAGACTTCGGTGTTCGTGGGCGTCAGCGAGACTTCCGCAATCTCGGCCGCGACGACGTGTGCTTCGGCAACGGTCGACGTGGGGATAACACAGGCGGCTCGGCTGGCGAGAGCCTGAGTGATGGTCGTACTGGCTCGCAGAACATCGATGACCACGGCCACGCCGCCGCGAAGTTGCTCTTCGGAAACAAGGCTGGGCAACAAGTGGACTTGCAGGTCGGTAGCCATAGGGCTTGGCAATCTGAGATTTGGGATTTTGAACTGCAAGGGCTGCGGGACCAAGAATTACGGTGTTTGGCGACGGTCGGTTGATTCCGTTCGCTCGTCCGCCCGCGTAAATTGCCGAGTCGGAGGTCGAATTATGACGATGCATCTCACACGACATCGAGCGCTGTGTGTCGCGATCTGGTTGTTCGTCGTGGCGTTGCTCGGCGGTGACGCGACACCTGCAACGGCTCAGGACGCAACGCCCAAAGGCTCGGCGAAGCCCGCTGAGAAGCCGGACGCGAATGAACCGGCGCAAGCCGAGGCACCGGCAACGGCCGAGCAATCCACGGACGTGCCGTTGCCCAAGAAGGCCGAAGTGTTGCGGAATCTTCCGTCGAAGGCAGACCTGCTCACGAAGCCGCCGTTCGATTGGGTTTTTCTCAAGAATGATGACGTCCTGACGGTGAAGCCGTTGCAGCCTCGGCCGAAAACGCTCGATCAGATCATTGAGAAGCGGAAACAGTTGGCTCAGCCGCCGAAGGTGACACGGATGGCGGGCGAGTCGCAGGACGCCTACGCGACGCGGCTGCGGCAGTCGGGCGAGGAGCATCGCAAGCTGCGTGAGAAATTCGACAACATCGAAGTCGAACTTCCCGATAGCACGAAAGTCTCCGAGGAAGAGGACGATTCGTCCTACAAATTGAACTTCGACAAGTTCGTCGGCGACATTATCAACTTTGAGGATGTCGTTCTGCGACGCGTTGATTTGTTGCTCGACAAGTCGGAACTGGATGATGCCTACGAATTGCTGTTGTTCGTGGACCGTCGGCATCTGGGTTGGCCCGGCTATGACGAGCGGTTGAATCGATTCTTGTTGCTGGATGCTCAGGGCAAGTTGGCTCAAGGCGAGGCCGAGGCGGCGTTCGCGTTGCTCGAACAAGTGCATGAACGAGTCAAGGTGGCGTTCAACTCGAAAGACCCGTTGGTGCGGTACGCGACAATGGGACAAGACCTTGCGAAATGTTCGTCCGAACTCGGCAACGCGATCGACAATTTGGTGGATCCGGCCGTGAAGGCCCGCGACTTCCGGCAAGCTCGATTTCATCTGTCCCGACTGATCAAGTTACAAGCGGATCATCCCAATGCAGCGAATTGGCGTGACAAGCTGATTGCCGAGACGAATCGACTGTTGGCAGAGGCAACGCCCGCGAGTACTGCGGGGAAATTCGATGAAGCCGCCGCGCTGGTGGACGAAGCCGCGCTCGTTTGGCCCACCACACCAAGTTTGAAAAACCCGCATCGGCAAGCCGCCCAGCGGTGGCAGATCCTCAAGGTCGGCAGCGTCGATCCCGTGATTCCAGTCACCAGTTTTCCGTTTGCGACTGAGGCGACTCGTCGTCGCGATGGTCTGACTCGGTTGCCGTTCTTCGAGCCGGCACGCATTGACGGCGGGGCGCGATATCGGTCGCGCTTCCTGGAAAGTTGGGAGCCGACCGACTTGGGCCGGCAAGCAGTGTTCACGCTTCGGTCGAATCGATCGTCATGGGAGTCGTCGCCGATCGTCACGGCGTCGGGTGTGGTGACGTCGCTTTTGGAGCGGCTGGCACCAGGTTCTGGACATTTCGATGAACGACTGGCGAGCTTCATCGACGGCGTCGCCGTGACTGGGCCGTTCGAGTTCTCCGTCAAGTTCTCGCGCATCCCGGTGCGGACCGAAGCTCTGTTTGCGATGCCGTTGGGGACCAATGAGCAAACCAGCGCGGAACTCGATCAACGCTATCGCGTTCAAGCGGTCGGTGATAATGCCATTTCGTTGCGACGGACGGTGAACGAACCCGAGCGAGTCTTGCAACGACACGTCGCCGAAATCCTTGAGTTTCGCTACCCGTCGCACGAGAAGGCGGTGCAAGGCTTGCTTCGCGGTGAGATTTCGATGATCCCGTGCGCCCCGGCATGGCAGCTCGACAAGCTGGCGGCGGATGGACGGTTTTTCGTCCGCAAATACGCCGTGCCGCAAACTCACTTCGTGCAGTTCAATCCGCAAAGCAAGCCGCTCCGCAACCCGGAACTGCGACGGTCACTGTTGTACGGCCTCGATCGCTCGCAGGTGCTGCGCGATGTCATGCTTCGCGATCTAACAGTTCGCACGCTGCGGGAATCTCTGCCGAAGGCGAAAGTCCCAGCCAAGCTTCCACCAGAAAGCGGCTTGACCTACGACGAAGCGAAGTCGGAATTGGTGTGGACCGGGATGGCGATCACCGATCAACAATCGCGACAGTTCGCCGCGCTGAGTTTTGATGCTGAGTACCGTAAGTCATTGCAAACGTTGGTCAAGAAAAGTCAGCCGGATCGTGGCCGAGTCGTGACCGCTCCGTGGGCGACAAACCTGTCGGCGTATCACAGTCTGGTGACTCCGCGCGAGGCCGATATGTCGCTTGCGTTCGCACTGGCGACGGCGGCCAAGAAGAATCTCGGTGCTGAGATGCGAACGCTGCGAATGATCTGCGAACCGGACCCACTCGTCGAAGACGCCGCCAGACGCTTGATCGAAGACTGGAAGCGCATCGACATCAACGTTGAACTCGTCAGCTTGGCCGTACCGTCGCAAGCCGCGCGCCCGGCGGGTGCCGACCCCCTGCCCGTCGCGTCGGGCCAAGATGCCGTCGCCGCGCCGGCCGCCGCGTTTGAGCCGCCCACCTGGGATTTGGTCTACCGCACGAGTCGCATGACCGAGCCAATGATGGAACTCTGGCCGCTGCTGTCACTCGACACCGTCGCGCGCGTGGAGTCGATTCGGTATCTGCCCGACTGGCTGCGGCAAGGCTTGATTGACCTCGACCGAGTGGCTGATTGGGCCACAACCGTTGCGTCCTTGCAAGAACTGCATCGCGAACTTTCCGGAACCGTGCAGTTCATTCCGCTGTGGGAAATCGACGACGCGCTCGTCTTCCGCAAAACGGTGCGTGGAATTCCGGAAGCTCCGCTGCATCCGTATCACGACGTGGAACAGTGGATTTCGGAGCCGTGGTATCCGACCGAGTAGAGGGAATTGCAAATTGAAAATTGCAAATTGCAAATTGAAAACTGAGGAGCAGGAGACGAAGCCCAGGCGTCGTCGACTCTGGGGTTCAATTTGCAATTTGCAATTTGCATTTTGCAACTTGCAATGCCTCGTCCTCGCGCTCCTCACCCCCCCGATCTTCGGGCAAGAAAGTCCAACGGCACCGGTTGATGCTCCGGCGGCGAAAGTCAATCTCGTCGAGAAACCGGCCGAAGCGCCGCCGCCAACTCCGATGGAGTTGCAGCCGTATCGCGTGCGAATCAGCGTGGCCTTCGACGAGCATCCCTCCTTGACGGCTCGCACCCGGCAAGAAGTTTTGGCGGAGTTGGTGACTTGGATCGACCGCACGTTTGGCGAAATGTGGATCGCAACGGTCGAGGAGAATCGTTGGCTCGCGCCGGAGAATGAGGACGGGTTGTCGCGTCTGACGTGGGGGTCGCTGGAAGCTCAACTCGCGGACAAGGAACTCGACAAAGCGTTCGTCGTTTGTGTCTCGGGACACGGCAGCGTGTTACGAATTTGTGGGCGGGAATGGGATCGGTTGACTCAGCAACTGAGCGTGCGCCAGGAGCGAATTGTCGGCGACCGTCGCGCGTTGACCAACGAACTGGGTGATGTCATCCGGAGTTTGTTTCGTCCGCTGGTCCTGATCGAAAGCGCCGAAGGGGGGGTGGGCAAAGTTCGCGTACGAGCCGGTGAGTTTCCCTCGGGCGATCCGTCGGTTGAGCAACTGGCGAAGGGAAACTATTTCCAACCGCTGCTGCGATACTTCAACAAAGATCGTGAAGTGACTCAGGTGCAGATGATTCCTTGGTCGTACCTGTTGATGGAATCGAGCGATCGTGCTCGCGGCGAGTGCTCGATTCATACCGGTCTTCGTCTGCCGTTGGGCAAAAACACCAAGCGTGTCGAAAGTTGGGCGATCGGTGTGCGGCCGGCATTCAACGACACTCGCATTCGTCTCACGCCGCACAACAACCCGACGAAACCTTTGATCGGCTATCAAGTCAATGTCTACGAGCGGCAGATGGTGCAGGCTCCGCAGGCTCCATCGGAAGCAGCAAAAGCTCCTGAGGCGAAAACATCCGAAAAAGGTGAATCTGAGGAAGCATCATCGAAACCGGCCGAGCCCCAGTTTGTCACGCAGTTCAACAAAGTGCTGGAACTGGTCACCGATCGTCGCGGCCGAGTGACCGTGCCCCTCAATCCGGAGAAGCCGCTGATCTGGTTGTACGTTTCCAGTGGCGGCAATTTGCTGGGGCGGTTCCCGTTCATCCCCGGAGTCGCTCCGACGACGACTGCGGAATTGCCAGACGATTCACTGCGACTGCAAATCGAAAGCCAACTGGAACTGCTGCGGGCCGAGTTGATCGATTCGGTCGCTCGGCGAGCGTTGTTGATCGCTCGCGCGAAAGGGGCTGCGAAGACCGGCGATTGGGCCCGATTTAGCGAGACGCTGGCCGAACTTGACCGACAGCCGAAAGCCAACCACTTTCAAACCCTGCTCGATGCCGTCAAAGCCGCGATGCTCAAAAAAGCTCAGGCGAAGAAGGACAAGGGTCTCGAAAAGAAAATCGACAAGCTCTGCGGTGATTCGGCTCAATTGATCAGTCGTCATCTCAGCGATGAGCGGATCAAAGAGCAGCGCGAAGAATTGGCGGAACTCAAGAAGGCCGACGATGAGGCCAACGCCAACGAGGGTCGCCAAGAAGTCGGCGGCAGCAAAAAAGCGAAACCGGCTCCCGCGAAACCGGCGGCTCAAAAGTAGCCCTGTCACTCCGTGACAGGAAAGCCGATCGCCTCCAATGGCCTCGATCTGGCGAAACGGCTTCAACTGTTCGACGTTAGGCTTTCCTGTCGCCTAGCGACAGGACTACAGCAGATCATCCAGCGGCTTCTGCTGTGGAGGAGGTGGCTGTTGCGCGGCGGCGAGCTTGCGTTGAAACTGATCGAACGAATGCATCAGTGACTCGAGCAGACGCGGCACGTTTGGAGCCGACATGTAGACTCGCGCCGACACGACCGACCGTGGAAAAAACGTGGTAATGAAGTCGAACAGAAACTCGGTCGCCGTGTGGCCGATCATCACGGCGTTGGCGTACGCCCCCCCCAGTTCCGTGTCTTTGATTTTGAGCTGCTCATAGAGTTCTTGTGCCGAGCCTTGCTGTTGGGGCTGTTGCTGTTGTTGCTGATACGCCTCGGCCGTCGCTGGTGGACAGAGGGGATGTGTCGGAGTCCCCGGCATCGCCGGGCTGCCGAACCGGTCGGTGTAATTCTTGATGTTCTCTCGCAAGGCTGCGATGAATCTGGGCACGACTGCCGGAGGCAAGACGACTCGGGCCGCCACTTGCTGGGGCTTCGACATGCGGAGCAAGAAGTCGATGATGAACTCGTGCGGTCCGTTGAGCACGACGGCTCCGGTGGTGAAAACACCGGCCGCGATGGATTCCGGCACCAACGCACCGATGTGAGTGTTTTGAACTTCCTGACTGACGACCTCGCGGTTGGGATTCTTTTCCGGGTTGTCGTCATTCGGTTCGGGTTGCATGTCATTCATAATGCCACTCCCAGTGGATGCTCAGTGTTGCGAGATTTCGCACATCAGACAACAAAACGTCGGTGGCGGCAATTCCGCACACCGACGTTTTGTGAATCTTGGCTGCCATTGCGGGGCGAATTACGTTGCCGAACGCAGACGCCGCATGACATCGGTTTCGAGCGTACCGAACGCCTGCTCGTGGCGTTGCAGCGTGACGGCCAGCGCTTGCAGCAGCCGCTTCGCCGTAAAGTGATTCATGATGATCCGTTGCCCGACGTTGATCGTGACGCTTCCCTGAGCGAACGGATTGGGGTTCAGCCCAAGATCGAGAATCAGCTCTTCCGGCGTGCTCGACACGCGGCAGAAGTTGGCGTAGCTGGCGGTCGAATGAGCGTCATCGACGGTCAGCGTTTGCTGAGCGGCAGCGGCGGCTGGCGCAGCGGCCGGGACCTCGGGGGCGGTTTCTGGATCAATCTTGAGTGTGTCGCTGTTCTTGTCTTTGGCCACGATGTGTGCTCCTGCTGGGGCTGGGGTGAGAGAATTTCCTTCACCGGCAATGGGGTTGCCGATTCGCCAACTCAACACAATGGCTGGCGAAGGGCGTGAAGTTAGTGGGCAATGGTTTTTGAAGCAACGGCGATTCGCCACAGGAATGAGTTGCCACTCGGCTGGAGTTGCCGGGCACGTCGTCTTTATACTCGCTCGCCGTTCGGCCGAGTTTGTGGCTGATTGAAACAGCAGTTCTCCAACGTCAGTGTCATGTGAGTTGTCGATGTCGAAGCAGATCAAACGTCTGTTGATTGGGTCCATGGTGGCTTCCGGGCTGGTTGCCGTGTCGGCCATTGTGGACCTCGTTATTGACATTCCCTATTCGGGAATGAAGGTCTTCGACATCCTGTTTTTGATCACGGCGGCCATCGTGATCTACATGGGCTACGAGACCTTCAAAGAGTCCACATAGCCGCAGCGTCGATCCCGACCGGACGGTTTTCATCAGCGAGGGGATTCCTGGATGCGACGTACCATTGGCACAGCGATTCTTTCGGCGTTGTTGGCGGTGACGACGATGAGTTTGATCAACAGTGCCCCGACCTCGGCTCAGTCCAAAGATGCCCCGCGAAAAGTGCTGCGACATGTCGTGCTCTTCAAGTTCAAAGAGGGCACGACCAAAGAGCAGGTCAAAGCCATCGAAACGGCATTCGCTGGCTTGCCGAGCAAGATTGACACGATCCGCGATTTTGAATGGGGCACCGATGTCAGCCCCGAAGGCAAGTCGAAGGGATTCACGCATTGCTTTTTCGTGACGTTTGCTGATGAGAAGGGCCGTGACATCTATCTGCCGCACGCCGCCCACCAAGCTTTTGTGAAACTTGTCGGCCCTCAGGTCGATGACGTCTGCGTCGTCGATTTTTGGACGCAGAAGTAACCCGTGGAGCAGGTTTTCAACCTGCTCGTGCCGGGCAGGTTGACAACCTGCCCCACGCTACAGTTCAACCGCGCGCCGCGATTCGAGCGAGCGTTGCGCTGCGTCCAAGATTGCGACGACGGTGCGAACTCGAGCTTCTTCGACGTTGTCCCGGACTCCAGAACGAATTTGCTGGGCGAGCCATTCAAATTGGTCGGCGTCCTCGTTGCCATCCGACACGGCAATGACCGGCGAATCGAAAACCTCGCCGTCGTCGGTCAGTGTGAATTTCTGACCTTTGGCGTAACCGCTTCGCTCAGTGGCCAGCAACCAACCGCTCTGAAATTTCGTGGGGCTATCCAGGCGAATGTCGATTTCGGCATGGCAACCCTGCTCGAAGGTCATTTGCAGCAAGAGTGAATGACCGGCAAAGAGTTTGGGGAATCCAGGAGAATCTTGATCGCCGGTTGCAAACACGCGGAGGGGTCGGTCGCTCACCAGCGGCAACAGTTGGTCAAGTGCATGTGCGACGAATCGCACCTTTGTGATCT
The DNA here is from genome assembly GCA_005798445.1 of Planctomyces sp. GTDB lineage: Bacteria > Planctomycetota > Planctomycetia > Planctomycetales > Planctomycetaceae > SXKJ01. Next base: position 1,533 of record SYJG01000362.1, on the reverse strand, counting down.
GCGCATCGCCGCTAGCGTCGGAGGGGAGCGGCCCGTGGCCACGTGTCGCTCCGCGCGGAAGAAGTCCGTAGCTCCAGGACACGAACTTCACGGCGCGGAGGGTACTCGGAGGCAACTCCTGCGTGACTGCCAAAGCTTGCTGGTAATCTGGATCAGAACGACGTGGGTGATGGACGAGCAATAATCGATTGCATCGGGCGGCCTCACGAAAGGCTCGATCGGCGATGGCGGAAGACAATGCCAACGGGGTCGACACAATCGAGTGCTTTCCACAGAGCACGTCGGCCGCCGCGAACTCGTTTTTGAAAGCTTCAGATTCCGCAAACCAAACCACGTCGACATCCGCCGCTGCCAGGAGTTCTCGGGGGTGATTGACCAATCGCACTCCGAATGGCGAGACGACCTCTGCGACGATCGATTCAGCCCACACGGCCACGACGCGAAACGGGCCGCCAGATGCGAATCGTTCAACCAGATGCAGACCGGGACGGCCCAAGCCGATCAGGCCGACTCGCAGCGGTGACGCGGCGACGTCGGTCATCACCGCAACTCCTTCGGCAACATTTTGAGGTGCCCGGAGACATGCACTCGTAGCTTGCCGGTACTTTTGTGGCCGGCTGGCAGGTTGACGTTGAGCAACAGTACGCCGTCGTCGTTCGGCGTGAATTCCTTGCTGGCTCCGATTTCAAAGGGTTCACCGACTTTGTCGTTGTTTCGTCCGGCTGTTTTCCCGGTGCCTGCTCCAGGATTGGCACCAGCACCCGTCGTGGCTCCGGCACCCGAATCCTGAGTTGCAACGACGATCCCCATCAAGGCTCCGCAGCGGACACCCGCCGCCATGTCGGTGCGGGGATCTTTGGTGGGCAAACCGTTGGCGTCCGTCGGGCCGGCCAGCGTGATTTTGTAACTGCCGTTGGCTTCGACGCGAACCGGTTTGCCTTTGGAGACCAGAACCATCTTTTTCCAACTGTCTGAAACATCCAGATCCAAATCGAAATCATTGGTCTCAAACACAGCCTCACCGAGCTTATCAATCTTCTCCTTGAGACCGGGCAAGTCTGGCTTCAGTTTGCCGACATTGCGAAGTTGATCTTGAGCCTCCTCGAACTTGCCGGCCTTCTCGTACTCCTCGGCCAATTTGATGGTGTCGGCCACGAAACCTTCGAGGTTCTTTTCAGCGCGAGTGTCGAGTTCTTTCGAGTCTGACGCTTTGGATTTGCTCGTTCCGACTTTCGTCTTCGTCTTGCTCGCCCCAGTTTGAGCGATAGCCCACGAGGCATCCAACCAGACGATCGCTCCACAAGCGACGACAACCAACAGCAACGCCGACATCAACAACCAGTGACTGTGCTTCATGATTTTGGCCCCCCCCAGAACTGAACGTCGGCGGCTATTAGAGCGCGACGCACATGCGGAGGCAATCATCAACCACCAATTCAGAGGCTATCCGAAAAGTGGTTCTTTCTTCTGTAGCCCGACCCCTTGTGGGTCGGAGGATTTGATTTTCCTGAGGAATTGACGCTCATTCAAAAT
>SYJG01000361.1 GCA_005798445.1 Planctomyces sp. | reverse complement strand
GAGTTCCTGAAATTGATCACTCACTTGGGCGGCTACAACAATCGCGCGACAGAACCCCCCGCCGGACCACAACCCATCTGGATTGGCCTCCGCCGAATGCTCGACTACTCCACCGCCTGGCTCATCTTCGCCAAGGAGTCCCGAGCTGTGTGTAATTGACAGGCCCTCTCCCAGGGGGAGAGGGAGCCGGGCAGCGAGCATCCCTGGTCGGTGACGGGCTGAGCCAGTCGGCTGGTCCGTTGTGCCAGCGCCGCGAGATCGTGTCCAGCGCACCACGGTGCGAGGACTGTCGCGAATTCGGTCATCGAGGCGAACCGCTCGGCCTGATCGCGGCGCAACGCACGGTCGATGATCGCAGCGAGTTCCTCCGGTAGATCGGCTCGGCGTTCGCGAATCGGTGGAGCGGTCAACGTGGCGAGTGCTCGCAGCTTTTGCAGCGGCGTCTTGCGGTCATCCTTGGCGAACGGAGCGGAACCGGTCAGCAATCGGAACAACGTCGCTGCCAGTGCGTAGATGTCCGCTCGCGGGCCGACGAGGTGGCTGTCCTCCAACTGCTCAGGAGCCATGTAGTCCAGCGTCCCCATCAGTTGTCCGACGGTCGTCAGTTCATCGACGGGAGCCTGCTCGCCGCTGAGCAGCGCGAGGCCGAGGTCAAGGATTTTTAGGAGCGGGGAGTGCGGAGTGCGAAGCGCGGAGTTGGTGACAGCCGTACTTAGTTCCGCACTCCGCGCTCCGCATTCCGCACTCTGCGACAGCATCAGATTGCTCGGCTTGATGTCCCGATGCACGATGCCTTGCTGGTGGGCGTATTCCAAACCGAGTGCCGCTTGACGTGTGATCTCGCAGGCGTCGGCGATGGACAGCGGGCCGCACGCTTTCGCGAGCGTGTTGAGGTCACAGCCTTCGACGTATTCCATCACGAGGAAGTGCGTGCCATCGACTTCACCGGCGTCGGTCGCTTGCACGATGGCCGGATGACTGAGTTGCCCGATGACACGCATCTCCCGCTGAAACCGCGCGACCGCTTGCTCGTCGCCGAGGCGTCTGGCGGGGAGCAACTTCACCGCGACCAGCCGATCCAGCCGTGTGTGAACCGCTTTGTAGACGGTCCCCATGCCTCCCGAACCAAGTGGCTCCAGCAAGCGATAGTCGCGCAGTACCAGCGAGCGATCCGCTGTCGGCTTGGACGACTCGTGATTATCCGCTGCCGGCTCGATGGACTGCACCTTGTCCAAGGCTCGTTGCAAGGCGTCGTCGGTGGCTGGTTCGGGAGCCATCGCCGGTAGTCTCAGGCCGCTGGTCAGCGTGTCGGACGCTCGGTCGAGCTGCGAGACTGTCGCTTCACAATTAAGGCACGATTCCAGATGCGCGGCGACAACATCGCTTTGCTCATCGGAGAGTTTTCCCAGCAGATAATCCTTGAGCGTCGGGGCGTCGAAGCAATTGGCGGACGGCATGATGTGACCCTGTGGCGGCGGAAATGATTGGCACACAAGATAACAACGCGGCGGCGCGACACGACTTTTCGTAGGTCAGCCTTTCCAGGCTGACCCGATGAGCCAACGACGCCGTTTGCCAATCCGGGTCAGGCTGGAAAGCCTGACCTACTGGCCGTCCCCCAGCTCGCGGCGCAGACGGCGAAGCACTCGCGATTTCGCCTGCCGCACCGAGTTCGCCGACAATCCGAGTTGCTGGGCAATCTCATCCGTCCCCAGCAAATCGACGGTGCTCAGCCAGAAGGCTTGCCAAGTTCGGTCCTCGAATTCGCAGCGGACCCGATCCAACGCGCGGCGGAAGAGCCGTTGCAGTTCTCCCGGATCGGTCGCGGCGTGCGATTCGTCGGACCAGACTTCCGGGATCGACGACAGCTTCAGCCAGGCTTCGGTGCCTCCTGCGGCGGCTTCGCGATTGGCATCACGGCGGAAGTGATCGCGCAATTTGTTGCGAGCGATCGTCCACAGCCAGCCTCGAAACGTGCCGTTCTCCGGCGAGTGCAGAAATCGTTCGATTGCTCCGGCAACCGACGAAAAAACTTCCTGGGTCAAATCGCTGGCATCCTCGGCCGACAAGCCGTGACGACGTCCCCAGTGATAGACCAGCGGACCGTACAGCTCGGTCAATCGCCGCCAAGCTTGCGGATCGTGATGACGCATGCGGCTCAGCCAACTGGCGGAGGTTTTGCTGGCGGACGGTGATGGAGAGAGGCTCATGGCTGATGCGGGGGATTACAAAATCTCAAATTTCAAATTTGAGATTTCAAATGGAAGGACAGGATTCGCACGAGTGGCGACTCACGACCGGCGGGGCTACCGTATCGCCCGCGCAAGCACGACGCCAGAGGTTTGGGATTTGGACCTTCCTTGGTCATTGAGATTTGGACCTTGGACATTTTCGAAAGTAGCCTCCGATGAGCCGCGCCGACGACCTGGCCCTCGTTCACGAGTACACGCAGAGCGACAGTCTCATCAAGCACATGCTGGCGGTCGAGGCGGCGATGCGGGCGTACGCTCGGAAGTTCGGCGAGGACGAGGACAAGTGGGGCACCGTCGGTTTGCTGCACGACTTTGACTACGAACGCTGGCCGAATCCGCCCGATCATCCGTTGCAAGGTGCGAAGATTTTGAAGGAGCGCGGGTACTCGGACGAGATCATCTACGCGATCAAGTCCCACGCGAGCTACCTGACCGATTGCCCGCGCATGTCGCTGCTCGACAAGGCGTTGTTCGCGTGTGACGAGCTGTGCGGTTTCATCACGGCCTGCGCGCTGGTACGGCCGAATCGGCTCGAAGAACTCGAACCGAAGAGCGTCCGCAAGAAGATGAAACAGGCGTCATTCGCCGCCGCCGTCCACCGTGAAGACATCACCGAGGGAGCCGCGAATCTCGGCGTCGATCTCGACGAACACATCGCGTTTTGCATCGCCGCCCTGCGTGAAATCGCGGCGGATTTGGGGCTGTTGCCGGTCGCCGCCGCAGACTAACCCGAAGCGTCCGTTTTGAAGTTGCGCATTTCGTTAGCCACGAAGTGGCGGAGGATTTTAGCCGTGGGCGAAAGCCCACGGATCACCGAGGAAACGGTTCGCAGCCCTGAAAGGGCGAAGCTCGATGCTCTCGTTGAATTCGAGCGTCACCCCTTCGGGGCTTGATGGTCCCTCTGACCGTGAAACCGTGGGCTTCCGCCCACGGCTAAACTCCTCCGCCGCTTCGCGGCTATGAAATGCGCAACTTCAAAGAGCGCCAGCGAGGACGAACGCTTCACTCGCACCCAATTCAGCGCGTCTCGACGAGTGCCCTCGCTGGCGCTTCGGGTTAGTCTGAGACAACCCCTGTTGCCTCGATTTGGAATCGTCCGCTACAAGCCCGACCCTTCGTTGGGCGTGAGTGCCCCACCTCGAACACCCTGCGGATTTCCACGGATGGAAAAACCTTCGTTCACGATGTTGCTGACCTGCGCCGGCCGCAAGGTCTCGCTGGTGAATCAATTTCGCCAGGCGTTCAACGAACTGGACCTCGACGGCCGGATCATCGGCGTCGATTCGTCGTCGCATTCGGCCGTGCTGAGCATCTGCGACAAGTCGTACATCATTCCTCGTTGCGATCATCCCGAATATGTGCCGACGCTGCTCGACGTCTGCCAGCGGCACCAGGTGCAGTTGTTGTTGCCGCTGATCGACGTCGATCTGCTGGTGCTCGCCGAGCATCGCGAGTGCTTTTGTGAGGTCGGCACACTGGCGATGGTCTCGTCGCTGCCGGTCGTCCGAATCTGCCGCGACAAAGAGAGCACGTCGCAGTTCTTCGATCAACGCGGCATTCCGACGGTTCGCATCGTGTCGATCGACGACGTCCGCAGCGGCGACGTGCCGTACCCCGTCTTCATCAAGCCGACGAACGGATCGGGGAGCCAGCACGCCTACAAAATCCACAACCGCGAGGAGCTCGATTTCTTCGCCCGCTACGTTCCGAACCCGCTGCTGCAGGAGTTCGCCATCGGTCAGGAGTTCACCGTCGATGTCCTGTGTGATCTCGATGGCCGAGTCATCAACGCGGTCCCGCGACGACGTCTGGAGGTCCGCGCCGGCGAGATCAGCAAAGGTGTGACCTGCAAAGATTGGCGAATCATCGATGCGACTGTCGAGCTGGCGACGAAGCTCGGTGGAGTTGGCCCGCTGACCGTGCAGTGCTTCGCGGGTGACGGGTCCGATGCGGCGATCCGGTTCACCGAGATCAATCCGCGAGTCGGCGGCGGGCTGCCGCTGTCGATCGCGGCCGGAGCCAACTACCCGAAACAGATCATCCGCATGGCACTGGGCCAGTCGATCGCACCGTGTGTCGGCGACTTCGCGGACGAGTTTTACATGTTCCGTTACGAGGAGGGGGTGTATGTCCCCGGAGCGAATCTCGCGGACATCCCCTGTCTGCGCGAAGTCACTCAGCGCCGTGCTGCTTGATCTCGATGACACGCTGTACCCGGAGCGGGAGTTCGCTCGCGGCGGCTTTCGAGCGACGGCAGCCCTGTTGGCCGAGCGGCTGTCACGATCGTCGAACGAGAACAACTCCTGTAGCCCAGGCCCTTGTGGCCTGGAGTCACTCACTCGCGCACCTGAATTGCTGATGAATCAACCGACCCACGAGGGGTCGGGCTACAGGACGGACGAACTCTTCGAGTCGCTGTGGAAGTCATTTGAGCGTGGAGTCCGCGGCTCGATCTTCGACACGATCCTCGCCGAGCTGAACGTGCCGCACGACGACGCGCTGATTGCCGAACTGGTCCGAGCCTACCGCTCGCACGAACCGCAACTGACTCTTTTCGAGGACGCCGATCGACTGCTCGAATTGCTGTGGCCCAAATATGGTGTCGGCCTGCTGACCGACGGGCCAGCCGACGTACAGCGGCGCAAGGTGAAGTCTCTCGGCCTGCAAAGCCGTGTCGAAGCGATCGTCTACTCCGACGACTTTGGTCGCGAGCACTGGAAGCCGTCGCCGATTCCGTATCTAGAACTGCTTCGCAAAATGCACGTCGATCCGTCACACGCGGTCTACGTCGGCGATAACCCGAAGAAAGATTTCATCGGAGCACGCCGCCTCGGCCTGCAAACCGTTCGCATCCGCCGACCAAACACCGAACACGGACACGTCGAACCCGCACCCGGCTTTGAAGCCGATCACGAGATCACGTCACTCGATGCCCTGCCCGATTGGCTCGCCGCCAACGAACGATCCAACCGACACGCCGCGTAACCCAAGTCCTTGAAAGGGTACGACGAATTGAGGGAGACGACGAATAAGACATCCGATTCGTCGTCTCCCTCAATTCGTCGTACCCTTCTTCCAAATCAACGATCCGAAATGACAACTCATTCCATTTCACGCCGCCCGCGACTCGCCTACGTCACGACGCACGCCATCAGTGCTGAAAACCTGATGAACGGCCAGCTCACGTTCCTGCGCGAGCGAGGCTTCGACATCACCGTGATCGCCGCTCCCAGCGAGTCGCTCGACGTCGTCCGCGAGCGCGAACAAGTCGCCACGATTCCGATCCCGATTGAGCGAGAGATTTCTCCGCTCGCCGATGCGCGGACGCTCGCGAAGTTGTGCGGCATCCTCCGCATACTGCGGCCAGACATCGTCAACGCGGGGACTCCGAAGGCGGGACTGCTCGGCATGATGGCCGCGAAGCTGACCGGCGTGCCGGTGCGGCTCTACACGCTGCGCGGGTTGCGGCTGGAGACGACGTCGGGCTTCAAGGAACGATTACTGGCGGCGACCGAGCGGATCGCCGCGAGCTGTGCTCATCAAGTGATCTGCGTTGGCGACAGCTTGCGGCAGGAGTTCGTGCGCCGCCGACTGGTCGCAGAGGACAAGACGATCGTGCTGCGGCACGGCTCGTCGAACGGCGTCAACGCCGCACGATTTCAGTACTCGGCGGAGCAATGGTCGCGGATCGAACAACTGCGAGCCTCGCTGGGGATTCCGGCAGAAGCTCCCGTCATCGGCTTCGCCGGGCGGCTGACGCGCGACAAAGGGATCGTCGATTTGCACGCGGCGTTCACGCGGCTGCTCGACGAGTTTCCCAATCTGCGGCTCGTCCTGATCGGCTGGCCGGAGGAAGGGGACCCTTTGCCCGCCGATGTCTGGCAGACGATTCAAGCGCATCCGCAAATCCTCCGCACCGGAGCGATCAAAGACCCGTCGCTGCATTACGGTCTGTTCGACCTCTTCGCGTTCCCGTCGTACCGCGAGGGCTTTCCCAACGTCCCAATGGAAGCGGCGGCGGCCGGAGTTCCGGTGGTCGGCTACTCGGCGACGGGCACACTGGATGCCGTCGTCGATGGCGTCACCGGCCGACTGGTCCCGCTGCACGATTCAGCCGCACTCGCCAACGCCGCCGCTGAGTACCTGCGAAGTCCCTTCCTGCGCCGTCAACACGGCGAGGCCGGACGCCGTCGCGCTCTGCGCGACTTCCGCCGCGAAGACATCTGGCAATCGCTGGCGGACTTGTACACCGATTGGCTGAGCAAACGCGGATTGCCGTTGCCGATTTCGCTCGATGAGAAGAGAGTCCCTCAACGGAAGGCGGCGTGAGTGACATCGTAACCCGAAGCGTCAGCGAGGGCGGGCGCTTCCTCGACGATGTTCATGAATGAGTCTCAGTGAAGCGTTCGCCCTCGCTGACGCTTCGGGTTACGAATGCAGGGATGAAACGCAGTATGAACTGGCTAACCCACCCGTATCGAACCTTCGGAAAACGCCTGTTGGACCTGAGCGTTTCGGTACCGGCGTTGGTTGCGGTTGCTCCGCTGTTCGCGGTGCTCGCGGCGGCGATCAAGCTGACGTCGCGTGGTCCGGTCTTCTTCGTGCAGGAGCGGTTGGGGCGCGACGGGCGGACGTTTCGGACATTCAAGTTTCGGACGATGACCGATCGGCAGCGGACGTCGCATCAAGAAATTTTCGGCAAGACGGACGAGATCACGGCGGTCGGCTTCTGGCTGCGACGATTCAAGCTCGACGAGCTGCCGCAGTTGTGGAACATCGTCAACGGCGACATGTCACTGGTCGGCCCGCGACCGGCGCTGCCAGCTCAGTTGGCCGAGTACACCGACCTCGCGCGACAACGGCTGATGGCACGTCCGGGACTGACGGGACTGGCGCAAGTCCACGGCAACATTTTCTTGAGCTGGCCGGAGCGCTGGGTCTACGACGCCGAGTATGTCGCTCGCATTTCGTTCGCACTCGATGCGTGGATCGTGGCCCGCACAGTGGCCGTCGTGGTGCTCGGCGAAGAGCGGTTCCTGAAAAAGCCAACGCCGCCCGACGAACAAGTTCGTCGGGCGGCGTAACCCCAACGACTCACCCCCACTGGGCTTGCCCCAGTGGTTCATTGGCTTCCGCTCAACTCATCCTGTTGCCAGCAACGAGTAGTGCAAAATCCAATGAACCACCCCGGCAAGTGGGGTGGGGTGAAGGCTATTCCTCCGGATCAATCTGGTAGGTCGTTTCGCCGAGGTTGACGAGGACCGGTTCGTCGAAGGCGATGTACTTGGCCAGCGCGGCGTGCTTGGCGGCGAGGTCGAAGTACTCGCGGCTGAACTGGCGGACGCGGATCGCCTTCTTGGCTTGCTCGTCGGAGACGGTGGAGTCTTGCCATTGATTGTTCTTGCGGAAGAACGATTTCTGGCCGACTTGCCGGAGATTCGATTCGGCTTCCAGGCGTTTGGCGGCGACTCCCGATACGCCACCAAGACTCGCACCACGGTTGCGGCTGAGGCTCGATGTCGGTCCCGATTGCGGCTGCGCGGACTTGGCGCGATCCGACAAGTCTCCCCCGAAACCGCCACCGGCCGGGGCGTTCTGGGCGGCTTGCAATCGACCTTTGAATAAACGTTGCTCGAAGCCTTCCGCGCCGTCCGCCTTTTGGAGTTCGCGGCGGGCAACGCCACTGGCGCGAATCGCATTGCCACTGTCAGCCAGCCGCACGTTTTCGTCGGCGAGGAAGCTCGTGTACGGCGTCAGGATGCCGTGCTGGATCGAGAGCCGCACGAGTTCATCGACCAGTTCTTGGTTTTGTCCACGCAGGTCGAGTTCGTCGATGATCTCGCCGACTCGGCGGGTTGCCCACAGTTTTTCGACGAAGCCGAAGGTCTCGTCGTTCGACTTGGCGACGAAGTTGGCGGGGAACCCGAACGTCTTCTTCTGGTCGGCCGCGACGCCGGTCAGCGTGACTTTCGCAGCTCCGGCCTGACGATACCGGCCGACCCAGACGAGTTGCTCGCCTTGGAACAGGTCAGTCAGTTGTCGCGGGTAGGTGCGGCTGATGAGCGGCGTGGTTGAAGCAGGGATGACCGCGTCGATGTCGACGTTGATCGCGATGTCGGTCAGGACCGGTGAGCCGATCTTGCGATACAGGCTCGACACCGAGGCTTCGATGTTCTCGCTGGGGCGGACGTAGACCGATTGGCCACGATGGTCTCGCGAGATGCGGTCGAGCAGCCGACTGTTGACGTCGAAGCCGACTCCGAAATTGAAGACGCGGGCGTTGACCTTGTTCGCGTCCTTGGCCTTCGCGGCGATCCGTTGCTCGTTGAGTTCGCCGACGGTCGGGATGCCGTCCGTCAGGAACAGAACGTAACTGGGACGCTTCGGATCGGTCAGTTGGTTGAGCGCGGTCTGCATAGCTCCGTCGATGTTCGTGCTACCTCCGGCGTACAGGCCGTCGGCGAATCCGAGCGCGGCTTTAATCGTCGCTTCGTCCGCTCGTTGCAGTTCGGGACGAAAACTCTCGACGGCCGAGTCGTAGACGACGACGTTGAAGTTGTCCTCCGGTCGCAGTTGTTGGATCAGAAACTTGAGTGCTCCGCGAGCCTGCTCGAACTTCTGCCCGGTCATGCTGCCGCTGCGGTCGATCACGAACACGCAGGTTTTCGGCAGCGGCTTCGCATCCGGCCGAACGTCGGGCGTTGCGAGCATCAGAAAGTAGCCGTCTTCTGAATCTTTGGGCCGATAGCTCAGGACGCTCATGCCGACGGCTCCCCGTTCGGTGCCGAACAACAAACGGAAATCGTCCGGGTTTGAGACGTGGTTCAGCGTCAGCTTGCAGACGGCATGTGTGCCGTCCGGCCGAGTCAGCTCAATCGCGTGCGTCGGGCTGTAGACGGCCTTTAACGGCTCAGACGTTTCGACTCGCACGGCGATGTTCATCGACTCGATCGGATGATGCGCGTGCTTGTGAGTTCCGATCGGCAGCAGCAGGTCGGTCAGGCCGCTCTCGCTGCGGAGCAACTGCTGGTAGCGAATCTCGACTTTCCGCTCGGCCTGCGGCGGCACAGGGAAGACGCTCGTCTGGAACAGACCTTGGCCGAGGTATTCGAGCAGAGCCGGGTCTTTTCGCTGGCGGACGATCGACTCGTAAATCGCGCGGGCTTCATCCTTTTTCATGAGCTTGCCGGCAAGCTCCTTGCCATCGACCAGCAACGTGAGCTGACTGACGGCCGCATTCTCCGGCATCGGGAAGAGCAGTTGAGCTTCGAGCACTTGGCTGCTGACGTTCTGGAAAACTTGCGAGAGCTGCACGGTCGCGATCTGGTCTTTGACCGTGACGTTCATGTCCACCGATCGGACTTTGTAGGCCGACGGCGGCAGAGTGGGTCGATTTACAACCGGCGGCCGGATGACGCGCACTCCGTGGTCGATGATGACCACTTGAGCTTGAGCGAGGTTGGCAAACAGGGCCGCGAAAGCGGCGACGATGAGAGTCCAAAATCCTCGCTGCATGGCAATTGCTCCTTGTCTGGGACCGCGAGCTTGATGCGAATTAGGCGGTTCGACAGGTCGTCGCTGGCCGAAGTTCCCGGAAAATTCGGCTGCTTGCTGGCCTTGAAGGACAGGTCTAAACTCGTGCGGCATCAAACTAACCCGAAGAGGCTGTGATTTATTGGAGCCGTGCCCGTCAGGAAGCGGTTAGCTGTCCTTGATTTCACCGCTTCCTGACGGGCGCGGCTCCAAACCATGAACTCACAGCATCGAAGTGCCCGCGAGGGCGGACGCTTCACCGACCGGTCAATTCAACTCGTCTGGAGCGCTCGCCCTCGCTGACGCTTCGGGTTAGGAGTAAACCCGCGTGGAGATTTCGGTCAATGGAGAGTCTCGGCAAGTCGAGGCGGGCTGCACGGTGGCGAAACTGCTCGATGAGTTGAAATTGCAGCCACGCTATCTGGCGGTTGAGCGGAATCGGGAGCTTGTGCCGCGGGCGACTCATGCGGCGTGCGTGCTTCAGCCGGGGGATTGCGTCGAGATTGTGACACTGGTCGGCGGCGGCTGATCGGACGTGGGAGTCCTGGCGAACGTAGCCGCCTCGTTCCGCGATGCGAAGCTATCGCCGTTGGTGCTCGAAAAGAGAATCACGCACAAGACCGATTGCTCTGCCTTGCGGAGCAAGGCAGCTAGTGCGTTTGCAAGTGGATTGAATCAGTGAGGTGTAAGTCCTCGTCGAAGTTGGTTTGAACTTTGTATCCGAACGTAACTGCGTCGTCGTGAGACGGGGTGGAGAGCAACGGGAGGAGAACGGCTAGTCCGT
>SYJG01000360.1 GCA_005798445.1 Planctomyces sp. | reverse complement strand
GATCCATGAGCCAGATTCCTTTCTGACTGAAGCGTTTTCAGTTGGTCCTGTTAGGAATCTGGCTTTTCTTTTCTCTCCTTCGTTTCTGAAACCCCACTTTCTTCGACGCCAAATCGTTCACGGCGTTGCCCGTTGGGGCTACGAGTCGTCATCTGCCACAAACCCAGGCCGTTGGCCTGGGCTGTCGAGTTTCGCACCTATGGTGCTGATCATCACTCAGCATCCCGTTTAATCAAATCCGGTCCTGATCCGACAACCTTTTCGTAAGTCCCTGTCTTGGATTTTTGGTACTTGGTGAAACCCAATCGTTCCAGATTCTTGTTGCTGGTATCGCCGGTGATTTTTCCACCGCGATAGGGCTTCTTGACGCTCGGCGAGGACATGATGCGGCGGACCTTCTGATTGGTCTCCGGGTGCTTCTTTAGCGGCGGATCGCTGATGCGTTGCAGCACTTCAAAGGTCTCCCCCTCAGTGCCGTCGTCATTGAGGATTACATATTCGTACAAGGGCATGATGGCCTCCTATGGAATCAACCGGGCGAGCGGGGCGGCGCCAGCCCCCGGTTGGTGTGGAACAAACCGGGGGGCTGACGCCGCCCCGCTCGCCAAGTCACTTTTCATTTGCCGCTCTTCTAGGGACAAGGGCGGGATTGTTACGAGCGATTTGGAAAAGTCGCGAGTGAACTCGACACGTCACCAGGATTTCCTCAGAATCCGCCCGCTTTCAAGCCTGCTGCATCGTCCGCTGGACGAACCCAATCGTCTTCTCATACGCCGCGAACCCGGAGCCTGTTCGATGTCCGACACGCACACTCACGAATCCACCACCGCCTCCGCAGAACTCTTCGACAAGGCGGAACTCGCCGAGTTCGTCGCCGCTGACCAAGCGGCTGGGCGAACCATCTGCAAAATGCTCTCGGCTCTGTTTATCTACACGCTGATCGCCATGTCCGTCGCCACCGGCTGGACCTACTACGCGATCATGTCGTCGTAGTCGCTGATCACCGAAGGGATCATGCGGTCAACGGGAATTCACCGCCGTTTGTCGCGGCTTGCGCACCACCAACCGCACCGGACGCGAGGCTTGATTCCCCTCCTGTTGCGAGATGCCGTAGATCAACCGGGTCGTTTCCGGCACCCAGCTAGATGCCGTCAGGAAGATTTGACGCTCGCTTTCTCCTTGGCGGATCATCACGCCGCTGAGTCCGATGTTGTCCACGATGATGCCGTGCGGCAAGTTGTCGATATCAAAGCGTTGCTCGTTGTTGAACTTATCGGCTCGTCCGATACGCAGCATCGCGGTGATGGTCGTGCCGGGAGCAATCACGAGTTCCGGGATTTCGTCCTGCTTCGCCGGTGAATCCGCGGGAGCCGCGTTGTTCTCGGCGGTCTTGAGCGGCAGACGATCGGGCGTGAGGAAGACGACGAATTTCGGCTTGTCCGCCAGTTTGATCTCGCCGAGCGTGCCGGCTTCTTTCGTGACCGCTTGTCCGTGAATGCTCGCGGTGGCGGTGATCTTCACGTTGGTCCAAGCCTCCTTCGGCGGAGCTTTCTCTTTGGCATCCAACGACGTGCTCAAGACCGCGCGAGCCTGTGTGTGTCCGGCTTGCACAATCGTTGGGGTCGAAATCGAAAGGCCTTCCGGCAGTCCGGTGACATCGAACCGAACGTCGCCGTCGAAGCCGTCCGTGCGGTCGATCTGAAAAGTGACTCGCGTGCCGCTACTGGCGGCGACAGTTGCGTCTTTGCCTCCAGCGAGTGACGGTGTGAAGTCAGGTTTCGGGGATTGGACAGTAAGCGAGTAGTCATGCTTTTCGCCACCGAACCCGCGCGTGTCCGTCACTTTGACGAGGTATGCTCCGTCGGCCGGAACCGTGAATCGCAGTCGGCTGTCGTTGCCGAGTTTCCGATCGCCGTCGTCGTCGTTTTCATAGTTCAAAGGGAAGACTGGCAACCCGTTGTCGATCAGCTTCGTCCCGACGGGATAAGGCTCGACGATGTAGCAAACCTCATCGAGCGCATGAATCGTCGCGCTGGTATCGAAGTACCCGACCCGCTTGCCGCCGTTGGCGTACATCTGCATGCCGGAGTCCGGACCTTGCGGCATGCGAAACGTCTTGAGCACCTCGCCGCCGATGTAGAGGAATTGATTGAGCTCCATCTCTTCCCAATTCTTCAAACGGATATCAGGACCGTTCGAGTCGATGGGGCGAAACTCGTTGTACGTCTCGCGCACGGCTTGCAGGACGAGTCTCTGGACCGGTCGGCCATCTGCGGTGAGTACCTCCAGCTTCGTGTCGGCGGGCGATCCTTTGCGAGCCGCGTTGGTTTCGAGCACCCAGACTTGTCCCGCTTTGGCCTCGAAGCGGAAGAGGTCGCGATCGCCTGCCGCTGCGAACTTGCCGTTGATAGTCGCCGGTAGCGGAAACGACTGAGCTTGAGCGAACGCATCGTTCGGCTCGACTTCCTCGACGGTCTGCATCGGAGTCAAATCGCTGACAACCGGCGGAGTTGGATCGCCCGTCAGCGGCGTTGAGGTCACAAGTCCCGCACCGGCATTCGCGATGGGGTACGACTGCAACGATCCGTCTAATCGACCAACCAGCATCGTCGAACTGTCCGGCGAAATCGCCAAAGCTTGGGGCCAGTCAGGCTGAGTCTCCAAAACCTTGAGCTGTGTGAACGACTGCGCCTCCCACAACTTGATCCGTCGATCCTCGGCCGACGAGACCAGCATCTTGCCGTCGGGCGAAAACGCGAGCTTGAGAATGCCCCCCTCGTGAGCGTACCGCGAGAACGCAATCGGGTTCGTCCCTTCTTTGCCTCCGGCCGTGATATCCCACACGCGAATTCGTTTATCAACGCCCCCCGCAACAATTCGCTTGCCGTCGAGGCTGAATGCAACCGCGTACTGTTCTTTCTCCGGTTGATTGAGCGTGTCCAGTCGCTCGCCGGTCGCGACGTTCCACAGCTTGACCGTTCGGTCGCCCGACGCGCTCGCCAGGATTTGACCGTTCGGATGAAACGCGACGTCGTACACCGCATCGTTGTGGCCGTGTAGAGTTCGCACCTCCGCACCGGTCTCGACGTTCCAGAGTTTGACCTTCTGGTCGTAGCTTCCCGTCGCCAGCAGCTTGCCATCGGGGCTCAACTCCGCCGTATAGATGGCATCGCGATGTCCTTGAAGCGTGCGGATCGGCGAACCATCCACAACCTTGAAGAATCGCACTTCGCCAAACACTCCCGGCTCTCCGGCCGCAGCGAAGACGAAACTCAAATCGTGAGAAACTCCGATATCGTTGATGACGCCGCGCAGTCCGACAAGTTCACGCACCAGCGTCTTTGAGTCTGGCACACCACGCGCGACTTCGCCGGGAGTCGGAGGAATGCGCAGCAACTCGGCTCGCCCCTGCCGCGCAATCGCAACGGTCGCGACATCGCGTGACCACGCGAGCGACTGAATTGGCTGCCGCACCTGTCCCTTCGTCGCGATCTTCGGAGTGACGAGCAACGTCGGATCGGGAGCCTGTCCCGTCGGCCCTTTCGCGCCAGCATCCACCCACGCCTTGAGGATCGCGACCTCTTCCTGTTTCGGCCCGGCATTCCCCTCCGGCGGCATCACCGGCTTGACCTTCTTCTCAACGCTGAGCACCAGGCGGCTAAGATCACTCTTGCCGGGAACGATCACCGCCCCGCGTTTGCCACCCTTCAACGCCGAGTCGAACGACTCCAGGATCAGGCCCCCTTCCTTCTCGTCCGCGTTGTGGCAGCCGTTGCAGTACTTCTTGAAGATTGGAGCAATCTGCATGTTGAAATCAGGAGCAATCGGTTTGGCGTCTTCCGCGAAACTCGTCGCATCAGCAGCTATGACGCACCAACAGCCAACAAAGAACCAAAAAGCACGACTCATGTCTCCGCCTCCGAAGATGGTTTCGCTCACAACTGACAACGACAAGATATTTGAAGTCAGTCCATGTCCGCCATCATCTTCCGCCCTTCATTTTTCGCCAGCTTTTTCGGAGCTGGCGAAAAATGAAGGGGGGGAAAATCGAACCGCAGGAAATCTCAGTGCCGGACCATGCCGATGCGGTGGTGCATGTAGGCCAGCAGGACGGCGTCGATGTGCTCGCTGGTGCGGATGGTGCGGTAGTCGATCGTTTGCTGAGCACAGAAGCGGCGGAGTTCATCCAAGTACGAGTGCATCGCGGCAAGATACCCGTCCCGCAGCGAACGCGGATCGCAGAGCACATCGCCGAGTTCTTCCATCCCCTCGAACTTCGTCGTCCCGGTGAAATTGAAGTCCAGCTCTTCGTCGTCGAGGACATGAAAGACGAGCACATCGTGACCGCGATGCCGCAGCAGCTTCAGTCCCTTGAACAGCCCCGGCCTCGGCACGAGCAGATCAGAGATCAGCACAATCATGCCTCGGCGACCTTGAGCCTCAGCGACGTGGCGGAGCACATCGAAAATGTCGGTCTTCTGCTTCGGTTCCTCGGCTTCGAGGGCCAGCAAGATATCGTTGAGATGCGTCCGTTTGCTGAGTGGCGGGATCTGCGTGCGGATCGCCTCATCGAACGCCACCAGCCCGACAGAGTCCTGTTGCCTCAGCAGCAGGTGTGCGAGCGTCGCCGCCGTCGTGCAGGCATAGTCGTACTTCGTTGCCAGCCCATGCGGTGATCGCCCCGCTCCACTGCCAAACCGCATCGACTCGCTGAGGTCCACAATCAGCGTCGTCCGCAGGTTCGTGTCTTCCTCGTAGAGCTTCACATAAACCTTGTCGGTCTTCGACCAGACCTTCCAGTCGATACGCCGCACATCGTCACCGGGAACGTACTCGCGGTGCTGCACGAACTCGACCGACTGCCCGAAATATGGACTCCGATGCCCGCCCGACAAAAAGCCTTCGACGATTTGCCGCGCCTGGATTTCCAGACGAGCCACTCGCGAGATGACTTCGGGACGCAGATGCTTATGAGTGGTCTTCAAGAGTCAGCCAATCCTTCCTAAGAAATCAATTTGAGGAGTTGGCCTTTGGTTGAGAATCCCCCGCCGCAAATTCCGCAAGAATTTGTTCCGGCGACGTGAAGACAATTCGATCCTCTTCGCAACTGACGGCCGGAAAGCCGAGCTTCGCGTTGCAAAGCACCGATTCCCGCGCGGCGCTCTGGCAAATCCGCTCGAACTCGGCGGGGGGCATGTCGAGCTTCTTTGGTTCGACGCGAGGAATGGGTTGGATCATGTCGCTGGTCCTTTGGAAAAACGTGCCCACGTTTCTGGTGCATGAACCGTCGTGACGACTGTTTGATTACCCTCGGCAACGAGTTGATACCCAGTGCGGTGCGAATTATCCACGACTCGCCATTCATCGGCAATCGGTTGATAGAGTCGCAGGAAGTTGTCCCAGCTTCGGAAATAACGCGACCGAATTGTCGGCTCCGGAATTGAATGGCCACCGGTTTGAACGCGAAGTCGCACACGCTCAACAGCCAAATCCGCACGGTTCAGCCACGAGTAAAACAGAAACACCCGATAGTCTTCCTCGCGAAGTTTTCTCAACCATGCGGCATAGGTTCGGCCCGACAAGGTTGTCTCGAAGGCGAAGTCTTCGCCAGCCTGAGCAAAATCATCCAACTGTTGAAGCATCAAACGGCCGGCTTGAAACGCTTGAGTGTCAGGAGCCAACCCATTCAACCCTTGAGCAATCGCGTCCGCGTTCACGAACGCTTTCGAGTGGAGAATCTCCGACAACAGCCTCTTCGAGACGGTCGTCTTCCCCGCTCCGTTCGGACCAGCGATCACGACGACTTGGGGCACCACTCGCCTCCTGCCGCCTGAAGGCGGGACTACGAACTTGGCTCACGCCGCGAAGATTTTTTGGAAGCGGGGATCGCGGCTGAGTTCGCCTTCTTTGGCCGGGGTCGATTCGATCAGCTTCTCGATGACGTGGTCGGGGGTGATCCCTTCGGATTCGGCGGCGAAGTTGAGGACGATGCGGTGTCGGAGGACCGGTTTGGCCATCGCGATAATGTCGTCGGTGCTGACGTGTGTGCGGCCGTTGAGCAACGCTCGTGTCTTGCCGCCGAGCAGCAGATATTGCACGGCTCGCGGGCCGGCTCCCCAGCTCAGCCATTCGTTGATGAAGTCGGGAGTGCCGGGCTGGCGGACTCGCGTTTGGCGAGCGATGGCGAGGGCGTATTCGACGACGTGATCGGTCACGGGGACTTGGCGGACGATCCGCTGCAGTTCAATGATGTCGTCATCGTCGAGGACCGCTTCGACGGCATCGTTGTGGATGCCGGTCGTCTGCTTCGCGATTTGTTTTTCCTCGGCGAAGTTCGGATAGCCGACGTGGACCTTGAACATGAACCGGTCTTGTTGAGCTTCCGGCAGTGCGTAAGTTCCTTCTTGTTCGATCGGATTCTGCGTGGCGAGCACGAAGAACGGGTCGGCGAGAATGTGCCGCGTTTGGCCGACGGTGACTTGGCGTTCCTGCATCGCTTCCAGCAGCGCGGCTTGAGTCTTCGGGGGCGTGCGGTTGATTTCGTCCGCCAGGATGACGTTGTGGAATAGCGGGCCGGTAATGAAGCGGAACTCGCGCTGGCCGGTGCTTTTGTTTTCTTGGAGGACTTCGGTCCCGGTGATGTCAGCGGGCATCAAGTCGGGAGTGAATTGGATACGGGCGAACGACATCGACAGAGTGCGGGCCAGCGTGCTGATCATCAACGTCTTGGCCAGCCCCGGCACTCCTTCGAGTAAGCAGTGTCCTCGACTAAACAGGGCGATGAGCAATTGGTCGATGACGTCATTCTGGCCGACGATAACCTGCGCCATCTGCTCGCGGATTTTTCGGTAGCCTTGGCTCAACTTTTGGATGGATTCCCCCGCTGCTGCCTCGATCGCCGCTCGGTCGTCGCTCATGTAGCCCCCAAACTCCGAATGCTGGTTGTGTCACACTAAGCCTTCTCAGTGGCGGCAGACTCTAGCGGTGCTCCAGAAGCCGGGCAATCAATGGTCAGCGACTCATTTCAGCCTTTAAGTCCGGACGCTGCCGCGTTGTCGAGGTGACTCCTATAATCCTGCCACTCGCTGACAAAATCTTGTCGGCCGACCTACTCCAAAGAGGTGTCCCGTGCTTGTGCAGATGGAACTTGCCCGCATCATGATCAGCGAAGTCAGCGATCAGCAGGTGATCTACCTCCGCCAGGTCGATGGCGAGCGAATGCTCCCCATCTTGATCGGTCTGTTCGAGGCCACCAGCATCGACCGCCGGGTCAAAAAGGAATATCCCCAGCGTCCGCTGACTCATGATCTGCTGAAGGCGACTGTTGAGGCGCTCGGCGGCGAGATCGAAGCCATCGTCATCAACGATCTGCGTGAGCACACTTACTTCGCCAAGCTGCTCATTCGCCAAGGAGGCAATCTGGTCGAAGTCGACAGTCGCCCCAGCGACGCGGTTGCTCTGGCGGTCCATTACGGACCACATTTGCCGATCTATGTGGATTCCAGTGTGCTGGACCAAGTGCCGTAGGTCAGGCTTTCCAGCCTGACCCGATCTCGGTTTGCGTGCTGAACTTCAGAGCGGTCAGGCTGGAAAGCCTGACCTACCTTAACTTATGCCCGAAGAACTCTTCGACATCGTCGATGACCAAGACCAAGTGATCCGCCAAATGGTTCGCTCCGAGGTTCATCGACAGAAGCTGTTCCACCGAGCGGTGTCGATCTTCGTCTTCAATTCGCGCGGACAACTCTTGTTGCAGCAGCGCTCGGCAACGAAGGACGAGTATCCGCTGTGCTACACCTCATCAGCGTCGGGGCACGTCACCGCCGGTGAGAACTACGACGAGACCGCCCCGCGAGAGATGCAGGAAGAACTCGGCCTGACCTCGCCCGTCGAACGGCTCGCCAAGTTCCCTGCTGGGCCAGAAACCGCGAACGAGTTCACGGTCCTTTACCGCACTGTCACCGATGCGCCGCCGCAATTCGATCCTGGCGAGATCGCCGGTGGCGCGTTCTACGATCTCTCGGTCGTCGACGAGTGGCTGTCTCGTTCTCCCGAACAATTCTCGCCACCGTTTCGCATCGCCTATTTGTGGTATCGATCCAATTGCCAACCTCGTTCTAGCCGCGATTGATTGGGCCTCATTTTTTGAAAAGGTCGACCGCGTGGTTGGGTGGGTTCAGAGGGCTGACAGAAAAATGGGGGCAGACAAAACACGATCCATACCCCTCACAAGTGACGCCGACGAACGAAGGTCGCCAATTCTTTCTGTCCCATTTTTCTGTCAGCCTTTGGTTTCGCATTTCCTCGTCGAATTCAATGGGAGTCATCACATGTCACTTGCGAGAATCTTGCTCATCGTCAGCCTTGCTGGCTTCGTGCTTCCGCAACAATCGGACGAGTCGCTTGGGGCCGTGTTGCAAGGCGAGATTCGTGACTCCGAGTCCGGCCATTTGCTCCCGGCGCGGCTTTACATCCAGTCTGCGGACGGAGCGAATTGGTTCTTCGCGAAGTCGGCCGATCCGAAAGGCTCGGCGATCGTTTATGACAAAGGTCGCGATCAGAAGAGCGTCGAGAAGCACACGACGCTGTCGGCTCACCCGTTCGTCGCCGAGCTACCTCCCGGCAAGTACACGCTCACGATCGAGCGAGGCAAGGAATACCTCACCGCGACTCAAGAAGTCGAAGTCGCCGACAAGCCGGCCGCTGTCACCATCAAGCTGAAACGCTGGATCAACATGGCCGAACGGGGCTGGTACTCTGGCGACACGCACGTGCATCGTCCCATCGCCGAACTCTCGAACGTCGCGCTGGCCGAAGACCTCAACATGGTCTATCCGATGTCGCAGTGGGTCACCGTCTCGCACACGCTCCCGGAGAAAGGCCGCGTCGATGCGACTCCGTATCCCAGCGTGCCGTTGTTTGCCGATCCGACCCATGTGGTCGTGCCGCTGAATACCGAGTACGAAATCTTTTCGGTCGGAGCGAAACGTCACACGCTCGGTGCGGTCCTGATTGTGGGGCACAAGACGCCGCTGCCGCTGGGCATTCCGTCCGTGAAAGCGGTCGCGGAAGAGGCTCGCAAGCAAGGGGGATTGCTGGATCTCGAAAAGCATTCGTGGGCCTGGACGCCGATGATCGCCCCGGTAATGAAAGCGGACCTGTATCCGCTCTCGAACAACCACATTTGGCGAACCGAGTTCGCCTTCAAATCCTGGACGATCGAAAACAACTGGCGCGACAACCCGCGCATCGAGACCGACAAAGAGGGCTTCACCGAGTCCGGCTGGCTGCACTTCGGCTGGGAGCAGTACTACGCGATGCTCAACTGCGGCCTGCGCATGCGTCCGACCGCCGGCACCGCCAACGGAGTCCACCCTGTCCCCGCCGGCTTCAGCCGAGTCTACGTTGATCTTGGCAAAGAGGACTTCACACCAGAACTCTGGCAGAAGCGGCTCAATGAGGGGCGCAGCTTTGTCACGACAGGCCCCATGATGATGCTGAAGCACGGCGACGCCCCCTATGGCTTTGCTGTGCGGAGGCAGGGAAAAAAGTACGGCCTGATTCAGGCGTTCTATGCCTCGGGGACAATTGAGAGCGAGCACCCCATTGAGCGAGTTGAAGTCATCGTCAATGGCGACATCGCGAAGACGTCGCGTCCCAAGAGCGAGCGGCAAGCCGACGGTCATTTCGTGACCGATCTCTCAGACCTGGAACCCGTTCACTTTGACGATTCCATGTGGGTCGCCCTGCGTTGCTTCGAGAGGCTCCCCAACGGCCGCACGCGCTTCGCTCATTCTGCTCCGGCATTCGTGGACTTCGCCGACTCACCGGTCCGCCCGCGCCGCGACCAAGTCCGCTACTTGATCCAGCGCTGCGAGGAAGAACTCGCCCGCAACAAAGAGGTGCTCAGCGACGCCGAACTGGCCGAGTACCGCGAGGCATTGGAGTTCTATCGCGGCAAGCTGGAGACGGCTCGGTAGAACTCAAGAGACAGGCGAGCGACTGGACGTGCCGAGAATTGCTACGAACGTGGCCGCACACGCGAGGCTCGGTCAAACCATTCGCGGATGGAGACTTGGAAACCCGGCAGAACATTCTCGCCATCGAGCATGTCCGCGTCGGTCAGCGTGACGCAGTCGGCCGGTGAGCGGTAGACCCGCACACTGCGCGTCGGCGGATCAACGTACCAGACAAGTTCGACTCCCGCCTCGAAATAGTCACGCAGCTTGCGAGCCATTTCGGCTTTCGTGTTTTTCTTGCTAATTACTTCGACGGCGAGCGTGGGCACCCAGCTTGGAACGGCCGTGTGTGGATCGGCCTCTTCCGGGATGTTTCCGTACGCGATGAAGGCCAGATCGGGAAACCGAACCTGCTCCGGCAGAACGCGGTGAGGTCCGTCCGCCCCAACGACAATCCCCAGGTCATGTTCTTCGAGAAACTTCCCCAAATGAATGCCGAGCCACGTTGCCAACCTTGCCTCTTCATGTCCCATGACTTTCTCCACCAGCACGCCGTCGATCAGTTCGCACAAACGCTTCGGTTCGCGGTCACACAGGCGGAGGACGTCATCCACGGTCGCCGTACCGGGAACGGGGATCATGCGAATGCGATCGAGAGGGACGTTTCCCAGTCGGTCCATCAATTCGGCCAACGTCTCTGGGGGAGCGAGTTCAGTTGCGAACATCACGAGATTCTCCGAGTCACTTCAAATATCAATCGGCAGTCTATCGCGATTTGACGCTTGGCCAAGCAGTGAAGTGACCGACCTTCATTTCTCAGCATCCAAAGTCACGGCTGGCATCGGCACCGTCGTCTTGAAGTGGAACCCATCCACTCGACTGACCGTCGCCGTGCAGACGACTGCTTGCAGAACCATCAAGACCAGCCAACCGCTGGCAGGCGTGCCGGTGTATTCGGGGAGCGTCTGGCCTGGACCGTTGACGATCTTGGCGGTGATCTCCGGTTCGCGGCTGGAGACCCACAGCAACCACGGGATCAGGAAGATCCACAACCGCGCCGCTTCGCCAGAGTTCTTGCCGGTCAGCCACAGTACGGCCAGCGTCACGAAACACCACAAGCGAAAGCTCGCCAGCGAGCGGCCCGATCGCAGGCTACCTTTCGTGCTGGTCAGCCAGCTCGAAACGGCGAAGAGAAAGACCGGAGTGCCGGCGGCCAAAGCCAACTCAAGCGGATTGACCAGCAGCCAGGACGAAAACGTGCGCGGGTACTTCGCGTAGAAGCCGGCGTGATTGTGAAAGTTCTGCATCCAAACGCTGGGCAGATCGAGCGAGTACAGCCAATACGTCAGCCCGACAAAAATGGCGAACGTCGCCAGCGCGGCCACGACACACTGAGCCAGCTCTTTCACGCGAGTGCCGAACGGCTCGATCGCTTCGCCGCACGCGCAGTCGGCCAGCGTCCACAGCGCGGCGAGGAACGCGATCGGCAACATCGCGAGACTCAACGTCATCCCCAGAAACATCACCAACCCAGCGAGCAATCCCGCCGCGATGGATCGCTGAGACCATGCTCGTCCCCAGACCGCCAGAAACGATGTCGCGAAGAACGGCAGCCATAAGTCAGAGACCGGATGAAACACCGCCAACGCGGGGATCAGCGGCCACAGACAAACCGCTCGCCATGCTACCTCCCGCCCGCACGTCTGACGCGCGAGAAAGAACAGCGGCACGACCGTGCTCATCGCCGCCAGCGCGGCCAGTAACCCGGACAGCCACAGCGCCGCGCGATCCACGTCGGTCAGCGGCATCGTTGTCCTCGCCGAGTTCACAGCGATGATCTGAATGCCTTCGCGCACGGAGTCCGGCTGATACTCCAGCAGCATCGGTTGCAACTTCGGGAAGCGGGTCAGGAACCGGATGACCGACTTGTGCAACAGAATGAATCCGGGAGGATGCGTGCCGAAGTGCAACACGTCCCCTTCGCGCATCCGCTCGGCATACTTGGCGAGATAGTCCGGCTCTTGGCTCGCGCGGCCTTTCGCTTCTTCGTAGTACCCTTGGAAACCGTGATACCACAGCACCCAGCCGATCTTATTGAGCCGATGCGGTTCCGGCGGACAGTCTTGGACGATCCCATGCCACGTTGCGCCGCCGATGACCAGCGCCGCCAGCCAACCGGTCATTTCCCAGCGATTCGCCTCCAGCACTCGACGGTCCGCGAAAATGCAGAAGAGCAGATAACCGACGGTCGCCAGAGCCACAATGCCCCAACCCAGCGCGGTCTCTTTGAAGGTCGCATCATCGAACTGAATGCGATCCCAAGTCCATTCGTTGGGAACCCCCAGCGGCAGGTCCGAGCCCCACAACAACCAGATCGTCACCGCCACTCCGGCCAGCTGAGCCAGCCAGAACAACACCTTCGTCGCACGCATTGTCGCTCCTCAACAGTTCCATTCGCCGCTCCATCAACGGCGCGGGACTCTATCGGAAGACGAGCGTGCGACAACAGAGAGTTTGGAAGGCATCGCGCGGCGGCAATCAATGCGGAAGACAAGTACCCGACGAATGGAGGAAGACGACGAATTCGCTTAAGAGCCAAAGAATTCGTCGTCTCCTTCTATTCGTCGGGCTCCTACCGTTCAGCTACTCTCGTCGCGACGAACTCGCTCGAATACCCGCCTCATGCCACCGAACACGATTCCGCCGTTTCAATCCCACTGGGCCTTGGCGGGAGGCCATCGCCAAACGCTCGCCGGAGCATTCTTTCCCGGCCACTTGCCCGACGAACGCGCCGTGGTCCGCCAGATTCCGCTTCCCGACGGCGACTCGCTGGTCGTTCACGACGACTGTCCGCCGGATTGGCCGACGGCAGGTCCAGTCGCCGTGATGCTGCACGGACTCGCTGGTTGCCATCGCAGTTCGTATCTGGTCCGCATGGCGGCGATGCTGAATGAGCATCGCGTGCGCACTTTTCGCATGGACCTGCGTGGCTGCGGAGCCGGATTCGGATTGGCATTGAAGCCGTACAACGCAGGCTGCTCGGAGGACGTGCTGGCCGTGCTGCGAGCGGTGACGGAATGGTGCCCCAATTCGCCGATCTCGCTGTTCGGGTTCTCGCTGGGGGGCAACATCATTTTGAAGTTGCTGGGTGAGGCCCCTGAGCGTATCCCCTCGGAACTGGTTCGAGCGGCCGCAGTCAATCCGCCGATTGATCTGGCGACCTGCACCTACGGCCTGTCGCGCTGGCCGCAGCGGCATTACGACGCCTACTTCGTGCGGCAGTTGCTGCAACGACTGCGTGAACTCCAACAACGCCGAGTCGATTTTGTTCCGCCGACGTTCGCTCGCATACCACGCCGGCTGATCGAGTTCGACGATCAATTCACGGCACCTCGTTCCGGCTATCGCGGCGCGGACGATTACTACCAGCGATGCAGCGCCGAGCAATTCATTCCCGCAATCCGAGTCCCAACGTTGATCCTCACATCTCGCAACGACCCGCTGATTCCGGTCGCATCCTTCGAGCGACTCACCCCACCAGCAAACGTGCGACTACACATCACCGAGGGAGGCGGACATCTCGGCTACCTCGCGACTAGCAATGGCGAGCGGTCCCGCGATTGGTTGCAGACTCAGTTGCGCGATTGGGTGCTGCCGCAAGGCAAACCCACGTAGCCATCATCGCTCCGCGTGATGAGCCGAATGCTTCACCAACGCCGATGCGCGTTCGGCTCGTCACGCGGGCTGGTGTTGTACATTTCCTAACGACTTGACTGGCATCGGGCTCCTGCACTCTGCGATCGCGCAAGTGGTGGAGTTTACTGCGGATGAATTCTATGCGTTGGCCAAGGCCGGCGTGTAGGACTTTCGATGTCTCGATGTTCGTCGCGCCTTTCTACCGGGTTTCCACGGGAAGCCCGATAGAAGGTGTCTCACATGAAGTCTGATTCCAATCAGGTCTAAACACTCCTTAAACAAAGTGATTCCAGCTCGGAGAGTGTTTCGCCGCCAGCCATGCAGCGTGGCGAAACCAGGAATGGAGCCAAGCTGGGGATTCCGTTGCCGCGTCCGCAGCGGCGGCGGACGCGATCGAAGGCGGATCGTGGCTTGCCCGATGATGCGGATTTGGCGCGGCTCGCGACCGTGTACCTGGACAAGCAACGGAAGCTCTGGCCGGAGCTGGCAGCGGCGGGACTTTTCCCTCGGCCAAGTCCCGAAGTCATTCAGCAAATGGTGGAAGATTTCAAAGCTCGGCATCGTGGTGCGGCAGCGAGCGTGGATTCTCTTCAGCCATTCAATGCTTACCGCAGCAAGTCGGCCGGTTCGTACAACCGGTACTCGTGCGACAACAGCAATCCGACGTCCATCTCGGATCAGATGGCCAATTCTCTCGACAAGGCGAAGGCCGAGGATCGGTTGGTTCCTTGGGCTTATGTGTATGCGGATTACTCGGTCACGGGGTTGGACTCTTCGCGTCAGGGGTACTCATCCTACAAGAGCGTCTTGCAAGACAAGAACCAATTGATTGAGACGACGTACATTGACGACTTCTCGCGGGCGTCACGCGATGAGATTGAGTGGTGGAAGCTGGCCGCTTTGTCCAATCGGTTGAGCAAACGGATGATCGGTGCTTCTGACGGCTTCGATCTGCACAGTGGAGACTGGGACGTCAAGGTCACGGTTTGTGGCTTGGTCTCGCGCATGTTCTTGAAGGGTCTCCGCGAAAAGGTTCGCCGAGGGATGCGCGGCGCGGCAGACAGGGGGACGTGCCTCGGCAAACTTTCGCTGGGATTCACACGGCAGCACAAGTTTGATGTTGCGGGGAATCCCCTGTTCGGCGCGGATCAACGTCCCATCTATGAGCCGGTCATTGATCCACAGACGAGTCCCGACCGATTGCAGATGTACCAACTGTTCGTCGAACAGAAATCGACCGCCTTCATGATTGCTCGGGACTTCAACGATCGCAAAGTCGATGGCTGGGATCGCTGGAGTGATTCCAACGTCAAGAAACAGCTTTGGAGTCCAGCCGCGATCGGTGTTTTCATTTGGAACAAGACTCGCCGGGAGTACGACTGGGAAGAGGAAAAATGGGTGAAGGTCCAAAATCCACGTTCCCAGTGGAAAGTGGCGTTCCGTCGCGAACTGGCCATTGTTCCGCTCGAACTGTGGCGGGCTGCGAGGCGTAAGCTCGCAGCCATGCGGCGGGCCAGTCCGCGCACCGGCAAAAAGTTCAGCCGGAATGAAATCCGCGCCACGACGCTTTTCAGCGGGACGTTGTTCTGCGACGACTGCGGTGAGGAACTCAAGCTGATCCGGTCGAACTCCAAATACAAACAATTGGGATGCTTGAACGGGCACAACCACTCCAGCGATTGCCAATTCCGGAAATCCAAGAGTGTGCGAGTGATCGAAGAGTGCCTGCTCAGCTATCTGCGAAACCAATTCCTGACGGAGTCGATCGTCGAAGAGTTGGTCGTTCGGGTCAATCGCATGATCGCGGAGCAAGCTCATAAGCCCCACACGGACATCGGCCCGCTCAAGACGCAATTCAAGCAGTTGCGGACCAAGATCGAACGGCTCGTCATCAAGGTTGCTGACGCCGGCGATGAACGGCTCTCAGCGGCCTACCACCAGCAGGCCCAAAAATATCAAAAGGAGGCCAACAGCCTGCTGGCGACAATTCGAGCGGAAGAATCCCGCCATCAGACCAGTTGCCGTCCGATCGACATCGACGAGGCCAAAGCGTACCTCGCCGACTTGCGAGAAACTCTGGACCAAGACATCCCAATCGCTGCAGAGGCGATCCGCGCCCTGACGGGGCCGATCCGAGTCCGTCAGGAACTACTCACAGGCCGGAAACGCTCGCGCTGGGTCGCATCGTTTCAGCCGAATCTTGGAGAGTTGCTCCGGAGAGTCTCTCCGCCGGAGATACCGATCGACGATGCGACGTCGAAGGCCGTGTCAGAATCCACCACGGTCGAGGTCGTGATCGACAAGCTCCCGAAATACGAACTTCTCGCGGCAGAGCTTCAAAAGCTCCAGCAAAGCGGAACGAGCAAGACGGCACTGGCCTCCGCGTTTGGCCTGAGTCCAAAGGTTGTGACCCAGACTTTGGAATTCGTCAAGACCGGAGAACGTCCAACGGCACAACCTGCCAAAAAGAAGTCATCGGTCGGTCAGAATCCCAAGGCCACGAGATACAAGGACATTGCGCCGCGAGTTGCTGAGCTTCGTGACGTCCAAATGAAACACATCGACTGGATCGCGGAACATCTTGGCGTCTCGGAGGGCACTGTGCGCAGAGCCTATGACTACGCGCACCCAGAAGCCGTCAGAAAAGCCGTTGCCGAGAAGGCCGCCGTCAAACGCGGCCGTTTTACGCATCTGGATCACACGATCTTCGAGAAGATTCGTGAGCTGTCTGACCAAGGCCAATCGCCCAAGGAGATCGCTGCCGTCGTTGGCTGCGGCGTCAGCACCGTCCGGCGAGAAGTTTGGAGATTGGAAGCTGAACGCCGAGGCGACCGTCCTGCACAAGCGGAAGCGAAATCCGCTTGACCCGATGTTGGCCGCCATCGACTCAACCTTGTCAGCAAGCTCTCGCTCGTACCGTTGACCGAATGAAACCGTGATACCAACGCCCAGGGGCGTGCCAATCAGGCACGCCCCTTTTTTTGTTGCGCGTTGTGCGGGATCAAACCCGGCCAACGCGACCAGCAATCCTAGAAAGCGCGATGAGCCAAACCACGACCCCAGATTCCACTCCGCAAAGATCCGTCGAACTACAGAACTTCCTCGACTGTCTAGCACGAGCCATCGCGAAGCGCTGGCTCCGCGACCAAGGCTCCCAAGTCACTCCGCAGCAACTGGCCAGGAAGCCGAAGCGGAACAGCCGCAGCGCCAGACAATAATCCACAGCGTCATACGACCAAGCCTATCGGGCCGTCCGCCAGGACGGCCCGATGGGTCTTTTCTTTATCCCTGAGCGAACACTCGAAAAGAGGCTCAAAATCCTGGCAAATGCGGGCTTCGTTCAGAAACCCACCATCGCGGAAGGATTATCCAGATTCCAGTTCTTCGGAGTTCCGAATCGAGCGTTTCTGGATAACCGCACCAAATCAATGGAATAGCGATTGGAAGGTGATTCAGATCGCAGTCTTGAGTTCGCCAGCACCAGCGTTGAAGTCTACGAGCACATCACCGCTGAATTGAAAGAACCAGTCGAGATCCGCGCTGCCCGTTAGCTTGTCGGCGGCGGATGAGTCGTTTTGTAAGGTGGTGGTGTTGAGCTTGGTCGTCCCGTTTGCTCCGCCGCCGTTGAGCAGGTTGGTCACTCGTGTGTCATAGTCGTTCGCGCTGGCCCATTCGGCCATGATCGAGTTTAAGGCATCGACGCTGAGCGAACTGGTGCCGCCGATGAGGATGTCATCTCCGGCATTACCGCCGAGCGTGTCGATTCCCGCGCCACCGATCAGCAAGTCTCGGCCCACACCGCCAATCAGCGAATCGTTCTTTGAGCTACCAATCAGCACGTCGTCACCGTCGCCACCTTGCAGAGTCACCGCACCGAGCGTGAAGTCATTTGCACGAATGGTGTTCGCCGCATTGCCGCCCTGAAGATTTGCGGTTTCGATGCCAGCCAGCGTCAGCGTACCGAACCCCGCTGCTACCAAGGACGTATTCGTCAGCGTCATATCCGTGTCACGGACGGCAATCACTTGATCGGCTGAGCCATTCGCACCAGATAGCGTGCCACTGCCGGTCCAGCCGTTGACCGTGAAGCGGTTGTTGCTCGATCCACCGGTCAGAAGTGCAATGCTCAAACCGGCAAGCGTCATGTTCGGTCCGTTTGACGTGAGCAATTTTGTGTCGATCAGCGTGAAGTCCGTGTTGCGAGAGACGACAAGAGTGTCCGTGCCGCCTCCACCGGTCAGCGTGCCAGTGCCAGTCCAAGCACTGACGGTGAAAGTGTTGTTCCCCGCGCCGCCGGTGAGTGCCGCCGCTTCCAGCCCGGAGAGCGTCAACGCGCCGAAGCCGGTTGCGGTCAGCGAGGCCGTGGCCAACGTCATGTCGGCATCGCGCGTCGCGGAGAGTGTGTCCGTTCCCGTGCCACCAGACAGCGTTCCCGTGCCGGTCCAGCCGCCGACGGTGAAGGTGTTGTTCCCCGCGCCGCCGGTCAGCGTCGCTTTCGTGAATCCGGTCAGCGACAGGTTCATCCCATCGGACGATTGCAGCCCCACGTTCGACAGCGCGAAGCTGACATCCTTGCTGGCCACGAGCGTATCGGTCGTGCCACCACCGCCCACAAAACCACCCTCGCCGGTCCAGCCGCTGACGGTGAAGGTATTCGAGCTGGTGCCGCCGGTCAGATTGGCGACCTGCAAATTCGCCAGAGTGTCGGTGCCGGCCCCGATAAGTTTGATATTGGTCAGCGTGAAGTTCACGTTGCCCGATTCGATCAGCGTGTTGGTGCCGGTGCCACCATCGAGCGAGTCATTTCCCTTGTCGCCTCGCAAGGTGTCGTCGCCCATTCCGCCGTTGAGCGTGTCCGCGCCGGCCGCTCCATTGAGCACGTCGTCGCCATTGCCGCCGAGTTGCAGTGTCGGGCGTGCGGCCAAGTTGGACGAGTTGACAATGTTGACCATGTCGTTGCCGTCGTGAGTCCGCACGCGGAATTGAGCCGTCGAGTTGTAGGCGTAGGAGTACATCGCGCTGATCGAACCACTCAGACCGAGTGCGACGTTACCTGTTTTCGTGGCCGGATAAGTGAGCGTGACTGTGTCCGCCGCAGCACCGCCGTGGATATGGATCGTGGTCGTGGTCGCGTAGGCTCCGACGAACGGAACCGTGTTGTCTTCGTTCACAGGATCGAAGTCGTTTTCGATGATCGCGTTGCTTGGGTCGGTCACAGCCAGAATGAAATAGTCACTGCCGACTTCCGGCTTCCCGGCACCGGGAAGAAGTACCTGCGAGCCGATCGTGAAAGTGAGCGTGTGCGAACCGACGGCCAAGTCCGTCGCGTTGCTGATCGTGACGGTGCTCAGGATGGTGTCTGTGCCGTCTGCCAGCATATCCGTCGATTGCAGGAATCGCAGGCTGATTGGACTGGTGACGGGCAAATTGATGATGTGGTACTGGACGGTCAGTGTTGTCTTGCCGTCGGCGGTGACGGAGTCCAGCACGATGTCGGGCACGTTTGGATTCTGAACGGTCACAACGGTCGAGCGCCAGTCGCTCGTGAAACTCTGCGCGTACAATGTTTCGCCGATGTTTGCGACCGCTCTGGCGAGCAATCGCGCCTGCCCCACCGGCCAGTCGCTGGAAGACCCTGCCCATGTCCACCCGTCCGCGCCGTTCGTGTCTGTCCCCAGCAGTTCGTCAGACTCTGCGGCTCCGTTGTTGTTCGCGTCCCGATAGAACTCCACACGATTGACCGAATCCGTGATGGCATTCGCTTCCAGTGTTGCTGTCAGCGAAACTTCGTCCAACGGGGTCGTGATGCTTGGCGAGGCGCTCAGCGAGCCGATCACGGGAAAGACGGGAGCGTCTTGCACATTCAAAACGGCCGAGACCCAATTGCCCCGTCTGAAGTCCGAGTCGTCTTCGGTCGCTCTCGCAAGAATGGTCACCGGCCCGGTCGGCCATTCGTCCGTGGGAAAGCCGACCCAACTCCAACCGTCCGAGCCATCGGAGTCTCTGCCAATTCGTTCTGGAGAACTCCCGTCCGATCCGACATCACCGACGCCGTTGTTGTTGAGGTCACGATAAAACTCGACGTAGGTGACTCGCCCCGTGACCTCGTTGGCACGAACCGTGGCGAACTGAAAGCGAGCCGTCGAACTCGGGTTCGCACTCAAAAAGCCAATCGCCGGGCGAGTGGGTGGCGTGAAGGCCGTCACGTTCACAATCGTCGAAATCCAGCCGCTGACAGCCCCGCTGTTGTCGATCGCCCGTGCCAAAACGGTAACCGGTCCAACAGGCCAGCCAGTCGTTTCCGTCCCCTTCGACCAACCGTTTGAACTGTAAACGTCAGTGCCAATCAGTTCGTCCAGCGAGCCAACGCCGTCGCGGTTCGCATCGCGGTAGAACTCCACGCTCGTCACTAATCCGGTCACGTTCGTCGCGACCAAGTCCACATACTGCGTTTGTCGCACGGGATTCGGACTGGCGGTCAGCGTGCCGATCGTCGGAGCGGGTGTCTCGCGTGATTCCACTTTGCCGCGAATCGCAATCGTGAACGGGTTCTC
>SYJG01000359.1 GCA_005798445.1 Planctomyces sp. | reverse complement strand
GCCAGGGGATCGAGTTCGACTACTGCTGTTGTCACGCCAGCTTCGCGCTGCGTGAGATGGGCATCGAGTCGATCATGGTCAACTCGAACCCGGAGACCGTCAGTACTGACTACGACACCTCCGACCTGCTGTTCTTCGAGCCGCTGACCAACGAGGACGTGCTCAACATCTGCGACCGCATGAAACCCGACGGAGTCATCGGGCAGTTCGGCGGACAGACGCCGCTCAACCTGGCGAAGGGACTCGAAGCGGCAGGAGTGAAGATCATCGGCACGTCCCCCGACATGATCGACGCGGCCGAAGACCGCAAGCGATTCCAAGTCATCCTCGATCAACTCGGCCTGCATCAGCCGCCGAACGGTACAGCGACCGACATCACTGGAGCACGCCATGAGGCGGAGCGCATCGGCTATCCAGTTCTGATCCGCCCCAGCTTCGTGCTCGGCGGTCGCGCGATGGAGATCTGCTACGACGAGGCGCAGCTCGTGAAGTTCACCAGCGCGGCCGTGGAAGCCTCACAAGGCCGGCCGGTGCTGATCGACAAGTTTCTCGAAGACGCCACCGAGGTCGATGTCGATGCCCTCGCTGATTGGAACGACGTAATCGTCGGCGGCATCATGGAGCATGTCGAAGAGGCGGGCGTGCCTTCGGGCGACTCGGCCTGCGCTCTGCCGCCGAACTCGCTGCCGAACACCGTCATCGAGGAAATCCGCGAAGCGACTCACAAGCTCGCGCGAGCGTTGCAGGTGCGCGGGCTGATGAATATCCAGTTCGCCGTCAAAGAAGAGGACGGCCACCACATCGTCTACGTTCTCGAAGTCAACCCGCGAGCCAGCCGCACGTCGCCGTTCGTCAGCAAAGCGACCGGCCGTCCGCTGGCGAAGATCGCAGCGAAGGTCATGGCGGGAGTCAGCCTCCGCGAGCAAGGTGTCACCGAAGAAATCTGGCCGACGTACACGGCGGTGAAGGAGGCGGTCTTCCCGTTCAATCGCTTCCAAGGGGTGGACATCATCCTCGGCCCTGAGATGCGCAGCACCGGCGAGGTCATGGGAGTCGATGACGACTTCTCGATGGCGTTCGCCAAGAGTCAGATCGGAGCGGGAGCCAAGCTCCCCAAGTCCGGCACCGTCTTCATCAGCATGGCTGGACGACACAAGCAACTGATGATCGAACCGATTCGCCGCCTCGAACAACTCGGCTTCAAAGTCCTCGCAACCAGCGGCACCGCGCGAGTCCTCACCGAAGCCGGACTGCCTGTGACCACCGTCAAGAAGCTGCAAGACGGCCGACCGAATCTGCTCGACTTCATGGCCAACGACGACGTGCAACTGATCTTCAACACCCCGTCCGGCAAAGGTGCTCGCACCGACGAGGGCAAGATCCGGGCGGCGGCCGTGATGCACGGCATCTCCTGCGTCACCACCGTTCCTGGCTGTCTGGCCGTCGTGCAAGCGATCGAAGCACTCGCTCAGAATCCCACGGTCCAAGTCCGATCATTGCAAGAGTGGCTGACTCCGGCGGATTCACCGTTGGTCCCGGCCAAGACGTGATGACTTCCGCGAGCGACCGTTCGATCTCAAATGCCACTCGATCATTTTCAAAGGTTGCTGCGCTGCCTGGAACTCGAAGCGGAGGCGGAAGCTGCCGAGATTGTGAAGCGGTCTCAGCGAGCGAACGGCGATGGGGCCGAGCGATCCGGTGTCTGTCTGATCGGGCTGACGATTCGCGAAGAAGAAACAGGATTCGGTGGCCGAGCGGTGCTGACGCTGGGCAAGCGGGATCGCCGCGCGGAACTCCCGTGGACGAAGCTGAATTCCGGCAGTCCGATCGTGTTGTCCGAAGAACAAATCGCCGAGAGCGGTGCCTGGCGGGGCGTCGTGACCGATCGCGATCGCGAGACGATCACCGTCGTGCTGGCTCAGTCACCGGAACCGATTGGCGATCGACCGACGTTTCGACTCGACTTGTCGTCGGATGAAATCTCGCGCGATCGACAGCGTGCGGCAATCAAACAAGTCGCAGCGGCGGACAGCGGGCGGCTTGCGGTTTTGAAACGCAAACTGCTCGGCGAGGAGTCGCCAGAGTTTTCGACGAGCAGCGAAAGTGAAATCAGCCGGCACGCGCTAGCGTCCGGTTCCGATCATCCGCAACGGGACGCTAGCGCATGCCGGCTCACAACCGATCGGCCGCTCGATGAATCGCAGCGAGCGGCGGTCACTCATGCTCTGGCGGCAAAGGAGGTCGCGATCATTCACGGCCCACCAGGGACGGGGAAGACAACCGCCGTCGTGGAACTCATTCGACAGACCGTGCGGCGCGGCGAGCGAGTGCTGGCGTGTGCTCCCAGTAATCTGGCGGTCGATAATTTGCTTGAGCGATTGCTGGCTGCTGACGAACGAGCAATCCGCATCGGGCATCCCGCTCGCGTGTTGCCAGAACTGCGGGAGCACACACTCGATCTGCAAGTCGCGGCGAACCCCGATTTGAAGCTGGCTCGCGAGTGGACCAAGCAAGCCTGGGCACTGCGGCGTCAGGCGAGCAAGTTCACGCGAACCGCACCGGAACGCGGGGCGCGGCGCGAGCAGCGAGACGAAGCAAAGCGATTGCTGGCCGATGCTCGGAAGATGGAGGAGCGGCTCGTCGCGCACTTGCTCGATTCGGCGACTGTTGTGTGTGCGACTCTGACGGGGCTGGATGACGAGTTGCTCGGCAACTTGCAGTTCGACTTGGCGGTGATCGACGAAGCGGCTCAAACAACCGAGCCGGCCTGTTGGATTCCGCTGCTGCGAGCCAAACGGCTCGTGCTGGCGGGGGATCACTGCCAGTTGCCTCCGACGATTTTGTCGGGCGCGGCGCAGCGACTCGGCTTCGATCTGAGCATGATGCAGCGACTCGTCGAGCAATGGGGCGACGTGATCTCGCGGCAGCTCACGACGCAGTACCGAATGCACGGGCAGATCATGCGGTTCTCGTCGGCGGAGTTTTACGAGTCCTCGTTGATCGCCGCTGACAACGTGCGCGAGCATCTTCTGTCCGACCTGCCTCACGTCGCGCCCGGTCCGCTGACTCAGACGGCGATGCAGTTCATCGACACCGCTGGCTCAGACTGCGTCGAACAGGCGGAATCCGAAGGTTCCAGCCGCAACAATCCTGGCGAAGCGGAGGTCGTCGCTCGGCAAGTGGCCGAACTGTTCGCGGCAGGGGTCGCTCCCTCCGAGATCGCCGTCATCACACCGTATGCCGCGCAGGCTCGGTTGCTGCGAATGCTCATCGGCAACGGAGCGATCGAGATCGACACGGTCGATGGCTTCCAAGGCCGCGAGAAAGAGGCGATCGTGATTTCGCTCGTGCGCTCGAACACGACGGGCGAAGTCGGTTTCCTGGCGGACACGCGCCGCACGAACGTCGCGCTCACGCGAGCACGCCGCAAACTGATCGTCATCGGCGACAGCAGCACGCTCGCCAATCACGAGTTCTATCGCCGGCTGCTCGACTACTTCGAACGAGAGGGAGCGTACGCAACGGTGTGGGACTGACACACCAGCACACGATGCTGGAAAAGAGACCCGCAGACTGCTCCCAGACTCCCGAAGTTGTTGCGGAAGCCTTGAAACCGTGGGCCGAGCGTGCATTGCCGCCGTACCCATTGGCGGTGATTGAACGCCGCCGCCGATTGAAGTCGGTACTGGGCCGTTCCCCACGGAGTGAATTCGGATCGACGTCACGGGGCGTGTGAGGAATCTGCCACACTTCTGAAAATCCCGTCAAAAAATTTGGCGATGGCCAATGGCGACCTAGTTTTGCCTTGGCCGCTCTATTCTGTGTGGTCGCGTTCCCGATTTTGTCACACGCTCGTGACGCATCGATTCCTCAGAACGCGGATTTCGAGCAGGGTTCCAACGAGATTGACCTCGGACGAATCCCGCCAGGTGTGAGTGCCTCACGAGCAGGTTCCACATTGGGCGACAGACGAATGAATCTTCCAAGGGGGCAGGCCGATGTTTGGATTCAACCGCTGGTTGAATCGAACCCAAAAAGTCAATTTGAAGCGATTGCGCAACGCTCCACGACGCGAGCCAATCAGCGTCGAGCGACTCGAAGAGCGCGTTCTGCTGTACGCCGCATCCGGCAATGCCTGGCCGAATAAAGACCT
The DNA here is from genome assembly GCA_005798445.1 of Planctomyces sp. GTDB lineage: Bacteria > Planctomycetota > Planctomycetia > Planctomycetales > Planctomycetaceae > SXKJ01. The sequence continues at coordinate 536 of SYJG01000359.1, read as the reverse complement.
GATCACGATCAGCTTCATACCCGACGGCACCAATATGGGTGGCGGGACCAGTGATCTGGTCAGCAAGTTCAACACCAAGTTCGGCTCGGCAGCGACTTGGCAGAACCAGGTTCTGAAGGCCGCGCAATACTGGGCTCAGCAGACGAACGTCAACTTCGCGGTCGTGTCTGACAACGGAGCCGCAACCGGGTCCGGCAGCAATCAGCAGGGCGATCCGGGCTTCGGTGACATCCGCATTGGTGGATTCAACTTTGGCAACAGCACGCTGGCTCAGGCGTTTCTGCCGCCGCCGGTCAACAACTACTCGATCGCCGGCGACATTCAGATCAACACCGGCGTCACGTTCAACGTCGGCACCCAATACGACCTGTTCACGGTTATGGTGCATGAGTTCGGACAGGCGCTCGCTCATCTCAAACGCAACGGTTCTGAACAAAGCAGAAGTAGAGGAAAAGATCGCTGGGACGTTCTCATTGGGTGTGTTTTGGAAAGGCCCTTTGGGAATGGAGTCCCAGCGATGTGTGCGCAGATTAAGT
>SYJG01000358.1 GCA_005798445.1 Planctomyces sp. | reverse complement strand
GAACTTGTCGGAGAGTTCGATTTCACGGGCGACGGTCACGCCGTCCTTAGTGACGGTCGGTGAACCAAAACTTTTCTCAATGATCACATTGCGGCCACGCGGGCCGAGCGTCGTGCGAACGGCTCGCGCCAGTTTGCTCACGCCACGACGGACGGCGTCTTTCGCTTCTTGATCGAAGGCAATCATCTTGGGCATGTCGAAAATCTCCTGAGGTTTTGGAGTGCTGTGACCAAAGTCACCGCTTTTCAATTCGGGTTGAAAGTCAGTCAGACAATTTTTGGGTTTGTTTGCGCACTGGCGCGGTTTGAAAAGCGACGGCTTGGGCCGTCGCACTCCAAAAGTTAGAACGTCGCGAGAATGTCGCTCTCGCGCATCAGCAGATATGTTTCGTCGCCGACCTTGATCTCGTCGCCGGCGTAGGAACTGAAGAGAATGCGATCGCCGGCCTTCACGGTCAGAGCGACCTTCTTGCCGTCGCGTCGGACGTAGCCTTCGCCGACCGACAGAACCTCGCCGCGTTGCGGCTTGTCCTTGGCCGAATCCGGCAGCACGATTCCGCCGAGCGTTGTCGTCTCAGCTTCGGCACGTTTCACAACCACGCGGTCCCCCAACGGGACCAGCTTTTCGGATTTCTTCGCGGCGGCCTTGGCCATCTGTGTCTCCTCAAGAACAAGCTCGTCGATCAGACAGAAAACGCCTCGGAAATTTAGCAACAGTTTGAGGCATCGCGAGGGCAAGCGAATCACGGGCCAATTCCGACGCTGACTCCCAACAGGCAAAATGGCTTAGAGTTGCGTCGCCAGGCTGTTGCTAGAATGGCTGCCAAGCGGGGCGAAACCAGAGATGTCGCAGAGCGTTTGCTGCCAAATCGGCACTGGTTGCGAGACGCACATCGACAGTTTCTGGAGCTGTCAGGACACGGTCTCATCCGGCATTCCAGCAAAAGAGCTGCGCTCATTGGGGAGGACGAGGCTCCTGCCGAGCCGGGTCGGAGAGAACGCGTGATTCACGCACCGGCTCGGCGGGAGCCTCGCCCTCCCGACCCCGTCGCTCTCAGCACTTTTCGGACAGCCTCTTTGTCCGACTTGCAAGACGGACTCTTGATCGGTCGGAATCTTCGGCGATGTTTCTTCGAGAGCCGGTGTAGGGAATCCCACTCGTTCCATTTGCTGAGTCCAGTGGCAGAGTGCTCGGGTAGGCCATGTGGACTGACTTCTGGCAAATTCAAAGCCTTGCGGAATTGATGGTTGGTTGGTGAACTCTCGCAGGCGAGAGTCGGATTTTTCCTCAGTGTTTCGTGGACAAGAGCCTCAGAGAAGGATTGACGATGATGTGGCGACGTCTGGCATGTTGGGGCACGGTGGCGTTCGTTCTTTCGGCGGGAGTATTGGCCGATCACGCGCGTGCCGACGAGGACTTCATCGGGTTCCTACGCGGTCTGCACGAGCGAGGTCACGGTGACTTGGCAGTGCATTACCTCAACCAAATTAAAGAGCGGCCAGATCTCCCAGAGGACGTGAAGACGACGTGGGATTTGGAGTTGGCTCGCAGCCTGCGGGTTGCGGCGAATGAGACCCCGAACGTTGATCTCCAGCAGAAGTACATCCTCGAAGCACAGCAGTCGCTCGACAAGTTCCTCAAGGAAAACGCCAGCCATGAAGAAGCGGCGTCTGCGCAGATGACCTCCGGCGACATTTCATTGTTCCGCGCTCAGAACGCTTTGCGGACGGCGCTGCGTGACAAGACGAAAAAGGACACGCTGATTCCTGAGGCTCGCAAGCTGTTCGGTGAAGCTCGGCCGAAGTACGAGCAGGCCGTGACGATGTTCAAGGAGCGCGTCGATAAGGTCCAAGCTAGCATGACGGGCAAGAAGAAGTTCTCCAGCGTGCGGGCTGAACGCCAATTCTTGGGCATTGTGGACTCGTGGTACAACGCGCGCTTCAAGGTCGCGACGGTCGATTACAACATCGGCCTAACCTACTCCGACGCGGCTGATCCGAACCGCAAGGCGGTGCTGCTCAAAGCTCAGAAGGGGTTCAACAGCATCTACCAAGAGAACCGCGACGAGCGAACGGGAATCTACGCCAAGATGTGGGAAGGCAAGGCCCTGGAGGAGTCTGGCGACTTCGTGAACGCGTTGGATATTTACGACGAGGTCATGTCCGCGCGGCCCCCCGACAAGGACAACCGACAGGCTGCATGGGCCGCGATGTTTGATGAGGTCAACCGTTTTCGATTGATGCTGCTCGGCCGCAACAAGAAGTACGAAGAGCTGATCGGAGACGCGGAAGAGTGGCTCAAGGGGCACGAGCGAATCAAACGGACCAACGGCTATCAGGGCATCGCGCTGGAATTGGCGAAGGCGTACCTCGAAGTGGCCAAGACGCTCCAGGGCGCTCAGGCGGCGGAAGCCACCAAGCGTGCCAAGGAGCGACTCACGGACATCAAGGCCGTGCCTAGCGAGTTTCAAAAGGAAGCGATCAGCCTGTTGCGGCTCGCCTCAGGAGGAGCGGACGCTCCGCTGACCTCGTTTGAGGAGGCCATCGCGGTGGGAGATGGTTCTGCCAAGGCTGCCAGCGAGGCGGCGACTCCGGCCGACATGAAAAACGGCTGGTTGGAGGCTGAGAAGGCATACGCGAAGGCCATCGAACTCAGTGCCGATGTCAAAGACAAGAACCGCGTCTTGGCGACTCGCATGATGCTGGCGACGGCTCAGTATCAATCCGGCAAAGCGGCCGAGGGTTACACGACCGCTCTGACACTTGCCAAAGAGAACACGAGCTACGCGAAAGCACCGGCCGCCGCGTCACTGGCGGTCAACATCGCTTTGTACTTGTACGGCCAGACTCGTGATGCCGCCGCGATGGAGCGGATCAACGAATCCACCGAATTACTGCTCAAGCAGTGGCCGCAGCACGCCGAAGCGGACGATGCTCGCATTGCGAAGGGCAAACTTAAACTTTTGCCGATCCCACCGGATTACAAGGGAGCGATCGAAATTTTTGCGAGCGTGAATCCGGCGTCGGATCGATACCCGTCGGCACTGCAACTCGCTGGCCAAACTCATTGGAGAGTCTACATCGACGAAAAGAAAAAGGGAGACGGCGCGAAGCCCAATGTTGTGCAGTCAAATCGTCAGAAGACAGTCGAGTTGCTGGAGAGAAGCCTAGTCGCGTTTGGCAAAGTGGAGAATGGCGGAGCCGCGCTGGCGCAGTCTCTGCAAGACACGCAGTTGCTGCTGGCTGAGGTCCACATGGAAGGGGACAAGATCGACGAGGCTCTGCAACTCTTGCAGCCGATGGTCGATGCCCTGAAGTCCAAACCTCCCGCTGGCATGGACAAGACGACGTTGCGAATCTTGGTCAATTCAATGCGAGCCTATGCCTCGCTCGGCAAGGTCAATGATTCTGTTGATGTCGGCAACATTCTGGTCACCGGAGGCGAGGATATCCCGCCTGTGAATGGCGTGCTGATCGAATTCGCCAAGATGATCCGAGGTGAATGGAAGAAAGCCGCCGCCGAATTGATCGCCGCCGAGGCTGCTGCCAAGATGAACGCAACGGCGGAAGGTGAGGAGGATGGACGCGTCAAGAATGCCAAGCTCGCCGAGACCGCCAGTCGCGAATCGCTGTCGAAGTTGTTGGAGAAGTTGAACGCACGGAAGCAATACGATCTCGCAGGCTTGGTCTTCCTCGCCGAGAGCAGCCAGGAAATTGGCCTGACGGAAAAAGCGCGTGACCAATTTCAGGCGATCATCGACCGAGCCGCCGCCGATCCGGCGTTCGCGAAAGTGGCGGCGAAGGCGATGATTCGCGTCCGGTCACAATTGATCGGCCTGCTGCGTGCCGAGAAGAACTACGACGAGTCCTTGAAGCAGGTCGAAGCGTTGCTCAGGGAGCAGCCCAACGCTCTCGAACCTCTCATCGAAAAAGGGAACATCCTGCAAGCCTTGGCTGAAGCCGATCCGAAACGCTACGACGAGGCGGTGAAGTGGTGGACCAACATCCGCTTGAAACTGAGCGGCGCGCAGGGGAAAAAACCTCCGGCCTACTACGAGGTCGTTTACAACTGTGCCTTCTGCCTCTCTGCTCAAAAGCAAGCCGAGAAAAGTGCGCAAGCGGCCCAGTTGCTCAATGCTACGTTGGCTCTCAGTCCTCAACTCGATGGACCGGATCGCGTCGCGAAATACAAAGCGCTGCTGAAACAATTGCCCGCTACGAAGGCGGCTCCAGCGAAGACGTCTCCGGCGAAGGCCGTGACTAAGGCAGCCAGTTGAAATTGATCTACCGGCAGTTTGGCTTGCTGAGTTATAGACCGCGAAAGGGTTTGGGAGAAACATCCAGGTCTCAGGGACGAGACGATGAATGCAGAACTGACAGAGGCTGTGATTGCAACGG
>SYJG01000357.1 GCA_005798445.1 Planctomyces sp. | reverse complement strand
AGAGGGTCGGGGTGAGGGGGCCGAATTGCCTGAAGCGTTCAACTCGCCATCGAGTCCCTCATCCGGCCTTCGGCCACCTTCTCCCGGAGGGAGAAGGGCTTCCGCGGAACCGTACTCATTTGCTGGGACTTTCGATTTCTGGAGCCATGATGCACCGACTTTTTCTTCGAGTACTTTGGATTTCGATTGTCCTGGTCCTTCGCGTCGGCACGCTGGCCGCTCAAGACCCGTTCGCCGCAGGCGTGCGGCCGACCGATCCGCTCTCGCCGGCCGACGAGCAGAAGGCGTTGCTTGTGCCGGAAGGCTTTGAAGTGCAATTCGTCGCCGCTGAGCCGGACATCTTCAAGCCGATGAACATGGCTTTCGACGAACGGGGCCGCATGTGGATCACCGACTCGCTTGAGTATCCGTGGGCTGCGCCGCTCGATAAGCCGGCGCGCGACTCGGTCAAGATCCTGCACGACACGGACGGCGACGGCAAAGCGGACGTCATCAAGACGTTTGCCGATGGACTTAACATCCCGATCGGCATTTATCCGTATCCCAGCCGCAAGGACGAGAAGACCGGCAAGACGATTCAAGGGGCGATCGTTTACAGCATCCCATTTATCTGGGACTTGAGAGACACCGACGGCGACGACGTCTGCGATGAGCGGATCAAGCTCTACGGCCCGTTCGGCTACGAGCGGGACACGCACGGCATGTGCAACGCATTTCGGCGCGGCTTCGACGGTTGGATTTACGCCTGCCACGGCTTCAACAACATCAGCAAGGTCGCCGGCAAGGACGGGCATGTCGTAGAAATGTCGTCGGGCAACACGTTCCGCTTCCGCATGGACGGCAGCCGCATCGAGCATTTCACGCACGGGCAGGTCAATCCGTTCGGCATGTGCTTCGATCCGCTGTTCAACATCTTCACCGCCGACTGCCACACGAAGCCGATCACGCAGTTGCTGCGCGGCGGCTACTACCAGAGCTTCGGAAAACCTCACGACGGCCTGGGCTTCGTCCCCGAAATCATGAGCCACACGCACGGCACGACCGCCAACTGCGGCATCGTGGCGTACTACGGCGGCCACTTCCCGAAGGAGTGGGAAGGGATGTTCTTCACCGGCAACGTGATGACCAGCCGAATCAACGTCGATGCGCCGGAGTATCACGGCTCGACGATCCTGGCGAAGGAGCGGCCTGACTTTGTGATCTCGAAAGACCCGTGGTTCCGCCCGGTCGATCTGCAATGCGGCCCCGACGGAGCGCTCTACATCCTCGACTTCTACAACAAGATCATCGGCCACTACGAAGTCGATCTCAAACACCCCGGCCGCGACCGGCATCGAGGGCGGATCTGGCGAGTGGTTCACACGGCCACCCCGCCGTTCAAGATGCCGGACTTGCGAACGGCAAAGAAGACTGAGTTGATCGAACTGCTCGGCCACGCGAACTTCAAAGTGAGATCGATGGCATTTGAACGGCTACACGACTCGACGGAGTTTTCCATCGCCTTCGACGCGAATGGCGCTCCGGTATGGTCAGTCGACCTGAAGTTGCTCGAGTCGATTCGAGAGTTGCTTCAGACATCGAAGAACCCACACGCTCGAAGCATGGCGTATGGGATACTTTATCAGGCCGAGGATTTCGACGAGTCTGACGTACTTGCTGCCGGGAAAGATGCGGCTCCGGAAGTCCGAGCGATCGTGATGAAGCTCTGCGCTGAATTGTGGAATTCAGTCAATTTGATGGGCGTCACGTCGGACCCTCAGTACGCAGAAGTGCGTGATCGGCTGAACGACGACAATCCGTTTGTGCGACGAACCGCCGCCGATGCACTTGGCAAAGCGCCATCGCCCGCCAATCTCGCCGCATTGCTGACGGCGAATGAAAACATCGCGGAGGATGACAGCCACCTTCGACAAGTCGTCCGAATCGCGATACGAGATTGTTTTGCCAGGCCCGGTCAATTCGATGCTCAGGCCAGCGTGCCGCTCGAGGAGGGCTATTCGAGGCAATTGACCGAGTTCGCTCTCGCGGTCAAAACCGCCGAGGCGGCGGGCTTCGTGATTGGGCATCTCAAAAAGTACGACGAACCGGCAGAGAAACTGTTGCCGATGGTCCAACATGCAGCTCGCTATGCCGACTCAAACGTGGCGAAACAGCTCGTCGGAATTGTGCGGAAGCGATTCGCCGAAGACGTCCAACAACAGCTCGGACTGCTCACCACATTGCGAGTTGCATTGCAGCAGCGAGGCGAATCCCCTGATGCGACGCTCCGCGACTGGGCAATGGACGTCAGCCGCCAATTGTTGGACTCGTCTCGCGGAGCGAGCCTGTCGTGGGCGAACGAGGTCGTGCCGGGGAAGCCGAAGCCGGACAATCCGTGGGAGCTGCGGGCTAGGGTATCGCAAGATGGCGACAAAGGGGCGCTGTTCCTCGACAGCTTGGTGAAGGGGGAGCAAATGACCGGGCTGTATCGCAGCGAGCCGTTTGAGTTGCCAGCGAAACTGTCGTTCTGGTGTGCGGGGCACAACGGGCTGCCCGGTGCTCCGTTCAAGCCGAAGAATTTTATTCGGCTGCGTGATGCCTCGACCCACGCGCTGCTGCGTGAAGCGATGCCGCCGCGCAACGACACGGCCCAGAAGATCGAATGGGATTTGGCGGAATTCGTAGGTCAGCCTTTCCAGGCTGACCCGAAGGCTTCTCAAAACACGGAATCGAAGAAGGGTCAGCCTGGAAAGGCTGACCTACGGCGAGGCTACGTCGAACTGCTCGATGCCGATGAGGGGAATGCGTATGCGTGGCTCGCGGTTGGGCGGTTTTCGGTGGAAGGGTTGAATCCCAGCCGAGGCGTCGAGCAACAGATTGCGGCGGCGAATCTGGTCGCGGATTTCAAAATCTCAAATCTGAAATCTCAAATTTCAGCTCGGTTGACTTCGCGCGACGCCGACTCGCGAGCCAAAGAGGCGTTCGCGCGGGCGGTGTTGGCCCTGCAACCGGATTCGATTCTGTTGGCGCTCGTGCCGTTGATCGCCGATGTCTCCTTACCAGAATCACTGCGCGATCGAATTGCGGCGTCGGTCGTGGACCGGAGGTTGGGCACGGAATCAGGTGCCAGGGGTCAGGGGTCAGGGGTCGGGAAGACGCCGTTGTTAGTGGCCGTCGTTCAGGCGATTCCGGAACGGCTGCAACTTCGGCTGGCCGAGTCGCTCGCGTCGGATGCAACCGGCGCGGAAGCGTTGTTGCGGCTGGCGACGGACGGGTATGTCTCGCCGAGATTGTTGACTCGGCCAACGGTCAAGCAACGGTTCGAGGCGCTGAAGTCGGAAGCATTTTTGAAGCAGATCACCGAACTCACTGCCAACCTGTTGGATGACGACATCATGCTGCAAAAGCTGATCGAACAACGGCGCAGTGCGTTCCTTGCGGCTCAATCGGACTCCGATGTCGCGAAGCGGCCATCGCTGGAGGCGGGTGCGGCGCTGTTCACGAAGCACTGCGGCGTGTGTCACCAGGTTGCCGGTAAGGGGACCGTCGTTGGTCCGCAACTCGACGGCATCGGCCAGCGCGGGTTGGAGCGAGTGCTCGAAGACGTGCTCGATCCGAATCGGAACGTCGATGTGAACTTCCGCACGACGACGGTCGTGACGAAAGAGGGCAAAATCTTCGCTGGCCTGATTCGCCGCGAGGAGGGAGCGACATTGGTGCTCGCCGACAACAAGGGGAAGGAGTTCACCGTCCCGCTGGCCGACGTCGACGAGCGAGTGAAGTCGACGCTGTCACTAATGCCGGCCAACGTTGCCGAGATTTTGAACGAGCGTGAGTTCCTGGATTTGGTCAGCTATCTGCTGTCGCAGCGGCAAAAGGTGGAGCCGAAATAGCAAATCGCAGCGGAATGACTCGACTACGAAGCATCGCATATCCGGTCGCATACGATTTCGAGCATCAACGGATGCAGGCCGAGGGGCGGGCAGAGGTCGAAGCGGACGTGCGGCCATTGCTCGGTGAATTGAATCTGGAAGCGGCGCAGGTCTTCGGTGACGTGCGTGCCGGCGGAAAGGAAATACGGCAGCAGCAGGACTCGTGTCGTACCAAGTGTCACGCAGCGAGCAGCTCCCTGTGGGATCGTCGGCTCGGACAGTTCCAGGTACGCAGTCTCGATGACGTGGCCGGGGAAGCGGGAACGGAGTTGCTCGGCCAGTTGAAGCAAGTCGGCATTGGCAGCGGCGAGGCGGCTGCCGTGAGCGATCAGCAGCACTGCGGTGCCGGGATCAAGCGAGGGTGCAGTCATCGGATCGACTCACGAGAGCGCAAAGACATTCGAGTCCCTCACCCGGCCTTTGGCCACCCTCTCTCGGAGGGAGCGGGGATGATTTGGAGATCAGTCGCCGGAGTTTGGGATGAAGTGAATTTTCCCGCTGCAAAGTTTGCAGGCCACTTTCATGCCGAGGTACTTGATCGCGACTCGCAGTTCTTCCTGGCAGTGCGGGCAGTCGGAATAGAACGCCACGGGCTTGGCGGTGGGGCCAGAGAGATCGAAGCGGAACGAGCCCGCGCAGAATTTGCACGAGACCCCCTGTCCGATGTATTTGCGGTTGATCCGCAATTCTTTGTCGCAATGCGGGCAGAGGATGTAGTAGCCAGACGGCGAAACTTCGACCATGCTGTCAACCTCTTGCAACGGGACAAATTCCGGGACTTCGACGCTGTCAGGTTTCAAATCCTCGTTGAGCAGCGTGCGGCAATTGCGACACCGCACCTGATTCGGCGGCATCCATTCGCCGCATGAGGGACAATCTCCACCGGGCCAATTCGGCATGTTGAGTTCCGTTGCAAAGACCTTCGTCCGACTCGCCCTGCCGATCAACTCTTCTTGGCTTGCAGACATTTCAATCGCGAAAATGTACGCAGAAACAAGCGACCGTTGGCGATCGCAGGGGTCGAATAACTGGAATCACCCAGATCCGAGGTTCCAAGTTCTTTGAATTCCGGCCCTGCGTCGATCACCGTCACTTTTCCGCTCTCACCCACGGCAAAAATTTTGCCGTCAATGCACAACAACGAGCTGGTGAAATTGCCTCCCAAACGCTTAACCCAAACATCCTTGCCGGTCTTCGCATCCACACAAGCGATGATACCTTCGTCAGTCCAGTCGAACAGATGATCGCCGACGACAATCGGAGTCGGCACATATGGGATCATCTTTTCTCGCTTCCAGACCACCTTTGCCAATCCGTTTTCGTCACGAGAACTCGGATCGACGGCAACCTGCAGCACGCCGTAGCGACCACCTTGACCGCACGATGCGATGAACAGGCCACCCGCGTAAACCGGCGACGCCACCGTCCGCAGCGGGAACTCTCCAGAGTGCCAGTTCGGTGCTCCTGTTTGCAGATCGAGGCTGCTGATCCCCATTGGGCCGCTGGCGCAGATCAGTTGCGGAGGCCCTTTCCCATCACGCCAAACCATTGGTGTGGAATACGAAGTCGACTGACCACGAAAGGTTCGGGGAGTCACCCAGCGAGTGCCGCCGGTCTTCTTGTCGAGCGCAAAAATAGAACTTGGCCCGTCCTGGTCATTGCAGACGATCAGCATGTCTCCGACGACGATGGGTGAGACTCCTACGCCATGCTGGCTTTCAAAGGCTCCGAGGCTGCGTCGCCACAACAACTCACCCGCGAAATCGAAGGCTGCAACGAGGTAGTTCTCTTTGTCGCCAAACAGAACATACACTCGCTCGCCATCGGTCGCCGGCGTGCTGGACGCGTGGCTGCTCTTGGCATTGCCAGGCACAAAGCGGTTCATTCCGATCACGCGCGACCAACGCTGCTTGCCAGTCTGTGCATAGAGGCAAACGAGTCTGCGAATCGCACCACCGTCTTCGGCCGAGGTGACGAAGACGTCGTTGCCCCAAACGACCGGCGAAGCATGTCCGATGCCATCGATCGCCACGTCCCAAGCGTAGTCGCCTTGGCTCCAAGAGGTCGGGATCCCCTTCTCGGCACTGACTCCCGTCCCGTCTGCGCCGCGGAACTGCGGCCAATTCTCGGACCTCGCTAGACCGCACGAGAACACCGCCAAGCCAACCCACACGGCACCGATTCGCAACAAACGAATTAGACTCGCGCTGGGAACGCGATCAGCAAACTTCATGTTGCCTCCTCGTGAAATCGCTCGTGTGGAAAAACCAACCGGATCAGAATTCGGTCGATTGCTCGCCAAACCATCCGGACGAGGCCGAGAGTGGCTCCTTCAAACGTCCGCTCATTCGGGCTCGGCATAACATGACCGAACCCGAAAACGCTTGCAAGGCTCTAACGGAACGAAGGCGGAGCCGACAGGACTTCAACAGGCTTTGATTTCCGGCACTCCGCCATTCGTGTTGAAAAGAATTTCGTGAGCCGCAAGGCGCTAGTCGCGGGTCGAGGAAAAGAACCCGCGGCTAGCCGGGATTATTCACGGCGGATCAAACAGCAGGTGAAGGCCGTCGGCAAGAGAATGGCACGAGTCACTCATGCCGGTTGTTTGTGATGGAGTTGAATCCGAGAGAAACCTCCCCCTTTCCCCCAAGGGTT
>SYJG01000356.1 GCA_005798445.1 Planctomyces sp. | reverse complement strand
CGGCGGCTCGAAGGGATCGTGACTGGGCGGGGGACGTTATTGGCCGACCTTGCCAGAAACAACATCTGGCAAGGGTTTTGCCGATTTCGGGCTGGCTTTGACGAAATCCTCCCCGACCAGCGTCGCGAGCGTGGCCGCAATCTGGCTGAGCGTTGCGTTGACCTCCGACCGTATGCCGAGCGCCGGAGTGTCCGGGCCGAGCACCGCCGACCAGACGAACTCCGCCCCGTGATCGGTCCAATCGCGGATCGTGCTCCCTCGCCCGTGATCGCAGCCGAGCACCAGCGACGTCTGGTCTTTGTACTCCGGAATCGACTGCAACAACTCCCACAGCTTGCCGACAAAGGCATCCGCTCGATTCGCTGCGTGCAGATATCGGTCGTAACGTCGCCCATGTCCCCACTCGTCGGTCTCGCCCAGGCCGATGAAGAGAACTCGCGGCTTGTGCTTGAGCAGGTACTCGCGAGCGACCTGCATCGTGATGACATCGACTTGATTGTCCGGCCAGAGCACGACCGTGTCGGCGATCATCTCGTTGAGCATTCGCTCGCGATCGGTCAGCGACTCACCAGGGATCGGCACGATTCCCGCGTTGACGTACACGCCGCTCCGCTCCTGATTGAGGATCGACGGAAACACGTCCCACGTCGCGATCGCAGCAACTCGCTTCTCGAAGCCCGGACGATGATTCAAGAACTCCAACACATTGACGTGCGGGTTCGGAAACTTCTTGTTGGAGTCGATCCCCTTGTCATCCGCGAACCCGCAGAACATCTCGCTGTAACCGGGATACGAAAACTTGTGAGTGTTCTCCATCTTCGCCGCCGCGTTCACCGCCGGATCGCCAAAGATTTGGCCGTGCTTGGCAATCGTCTTCCACACGAACGGCAGCAACACCTCGCGCCGCTCCGCTTCGGACTCTCGCCAGAAGCGCCGCTTCACCCCTTCGACGTCAGCGACTCCCGCGTCCTTCGCGATGAACGCCTCCTGCGCCCCGCCGAATAATTCTTGCCAGCGAAAGCCGTCCCAAGTGATGTAAATGACGTTGCGGCTCTTTGGGCTGGCCGATGCAGATGGCTTCGCCGCCGTTTGCCCGCAGGCCGATTGGCAGTTCAGCAAGAGCGAGATCAGCAGGACACTCCAGATTCTCACGATGGTTCCCTCTCCGTTCTGTTGCCGAAGTTCACGCTAGCCATTCCGGTCGATACCGTGTCACCGCGCGGGGCGAGAGTGAACACACTACGCTCCGGAACCTCAAGCGATCCGTCTGCGAGAGATGCTGTTCTCATTGGAGTCTTACCGACAGGAGTTCTCATGCAACGCCAACTTCTCGGACTTCTGGGAGTGCTGTTCCTCGTCGTGGTCATGGTGCTGGTGGTCGTGCTCAATCGCGAGCCGAATCGAAACGTGCCGAGCGAAGACGTGCCGAAACCAAAAGAGAAATCCGTCTCTCACAGTGAGGTCCAATTCGTGTCCCCCATCAAAGGTCAGGTCGTGTCACCGATCAAATCCGACGAGCAGGTTGTCTTCTATCCGACGCTCGCATGGTTTGTCGGAATTCCTCACGAACCCGAACACAACGACAATCACTTCGAGATCGAGGTTCACGGCTGCATCTTTGAAGCTGGCAAACACGCCGTCGGAGTGAAGCTGATCCGAGAACTCACCGGCATCGACGATTCAAAGCTCAGCGGTGAAGAAGTCGCCTTGTTTCAGCAACGAGCGGAGCTATTCGCTGTCGATCACGAGCGAGGAAAGGCCATCCCGATTCGCATTGGCGATCAGACCTATCTGCTTCCCGAATCGGAAGCGAATGGACATTTTTATGGCCGAATCAGGAAGAGCGGCTATCGCCTCCAATATGCGTTGGGCGAGCCGGCTCGCGAAGTCAAAGTCGAAGCGGTCTTGCGCGACGGCGACCGCCGCGAGTTCTCCGGTCAAGTGCATCTCGCGCCAAACGCCCCGCCTGTCGTGCGAGTCATCTCGGACATCGACGACACGATCAAGATCTCGCAGGTCCGCGACAAGCCGGCACTGCTCTTGAACACGTTCTGCCGCCCGTTCCGACCGGTTCCTGGCATGGCCGACATGTACCGAGCTTGGGAAGTAACTGTCGCTCGGTTTCATTACGTCTCCGGCAGCCCGTGGCAGCTCTATCCGCCGCTGGCCGAGTTCATTCGTGACCACAGTTTTCCTGCCGGCTCGTTTCACATGAAGCTGTTCCGCCCGACCGATCGTTCGGCAATGAACTTGTTCGGTTCGCAGATCGAATACAAACGAGGCGAGATCAAATCGCTTTTCGAAAAATTCCCGCGCGATCGCTTTGTCCTCGTCGGTGATTCCGGCGAACAAGACGCGACCATCTACGCCGGCCTCGCTCGCGAGCACCCTCAGCAGGTGTCCCGCATTCTGATCCGCAACGTGACTGACGATTCGCTCGACACATTCCGCGCGACCTTCACAGGCCTGCCCGACGACCTCTGGCAAGTCTTTCGCGAGCCAAGCGAGATCACATTCCAACTTCGATAGCTGCCTGAATTGTGGGATGGCCGCCCTCGGCCGTCCGCGTTTTGAAATTTGAAATTTGAAATCCCAAAGGACGGCCGAGGGCGGCCATCCTCCGAGTGGAACAAACCATGAGCATCTGGCGTTGGGCAGACCTGATCGACTTCGTCCCCGAACACGCACGTATCACGCTGGGGGAAGGACAGACCCCGCTCGTTCGCTCACGTTGCATCGGGCCGGATGCCGGCTTGAAAAACCTGTACTTCAAGCTCGACTTCGTCAGCCCGACGGCGTCGTACAAGGACCGCTTCGCGGCGACGACTGTCTCGCACATGGTCGCGGCCGGCAAGACGCGCTGCATCGCGACATCGAGCGGCAACACCGGAGCCTCACTCGCCGCGTACTGCGCGGCGGCGGGGATTCAATGTCTGATCGCAATTGTCGAAGGCGCACCGCTCGGCAAGTTGCAGCAGATGCTCTGTTACGGAGCGAAGCTGTATCGCATTCGCGGCTTCGGAGCCGATGCGGCGATCAGTTCGTCCGTGTTTGATCTCATCCTGAAGTGGGGCAGCGAACCGGACGCGGCCGTGCAGGTCAGCTCGTACAAGTATTCCGCTCCCGGCATGACCGGCGTCGAGACCGTCGCCTTCGATCTCGCCGAACAAGTTTCGTTTTCGATCGACCATTTCTTTTGCCCGGCCGGCGGAGGCGGACTCGCCGTCGCCGCCGCACGAGGCTTTCGCAAGCTGGTCGAACGGGGAGTGCTCGCGAAGAGTCCCGCCGTCGAAGTCGTGCAGCCCGAAGGGAACGACACGATGGCCACGCCGCTGCGAGATGGACACGCTCAAGCTCGCGAAGTGACCAGCACGACGCGGATCAGCGGCCTGCAAGTCCCGACGGTCAACGACGGCCACTGGGCCGTCACCGAATGTCGAGCCTCCGGCGGCAGCGGCCACGTCGTCACCGATGCCGAAGTCTGGGAAACTCAACGCCGCCTCGCCCGCGACGAAGGGATCTTCACCGAACCCGCCGGAGCCGTCGCCCTCGCCGG
>SYJG01000355.1 GCA_005798445.1 Planctomyces sp. | reverse complement strand
CCTCTGCTCCTCTGCTCCTCTGCTCCTCTGCTCCTCTGCTCCTCTGCTCCTCTGCTCCTCTGCTCCTCTGCTCCTCTGCTCCTCTGCTCCTCTGCTCCTCTGCTCCTCTGCTCCTCTGCTCCTCTGCTCCTCCAAAAAGACTGGAGCATTCCAATCCTCGCTCGATTGAAAGGTGAATGGCCATGAGACGATCAATTTCAGCCCATCTCTTTGGTTGTGTCTTCGCGTTTGCGATTGCCGCAATTGTTGGAAGCGAACTGTTGCCATCGTCGGTCTCGGCCGACGATCTCGCTTTCATCAGGGGAGCCATGCCCGAACCGACTAGGTGCACCACAGTGTTGGGCATGTCGTGCCCACAATGCACATCGAACACTTGCCTTTCTGTGGCCGGTGCTGGTGGAAATGGTGCCTGTCAACAAACTGACGGGACTCCTGGTTGTGGCGAAATCGGAGTTACGCTTGGCTTAGCAAAACCGCACTGCGGCGTAGTCGGTGGTCCCAGCGCGCCCTGTGCCATGACGGCAGATCTTTGCGGAGGCGCGTCCTATCAGCCGATACCATGCGCTTTCAATCCGCTTTCGCATGGGTGTACTGCTGCCACAGCAGGAACCCCAGGCTGCGTTCCTGGTGGTGCGACGGATTGTCGTGCGTGTAGTCCTGTTCCTTGATTTTCGTCGATCCGAATGGGCTCAATGCGGTGACTTGCCGATTCAACGGCGTTAGAGGCAATCCGAGAAGCTGTAGCCTGACTCTCCGAGTCGGGTATTCTGCGAAAAACTGTCAGACTCGGAGAGTCAGGCTACGGCGAAAAGCCATTTCTCGGATCGGCTCGTAGATGTCCGGTTCGATTTCGTCCTTTCGCGCCCATTCGGATTGGGCTTCAGGCCCGGCCCACTCGGAGCCAGAGAACGGTGGTGGATGAGCAGTCTGTTCCGAAAGGACTGATGGGAATGCGTCACATGCCGAACTTTTTGCGATTGAGTGTACTGCTTTGCGGGTGCTTCAGCTCAGTTGGTGCGCTGGCAAAAGACTTGCCGACGGTGTCCGAGGTGCTCAGCGGTTACCGCCAGAATCTCCAGTCTTTCGACGGCTTGTACGTCCGCTGGCGGGTCCAAGAGCGGCAAACGAAACTCTATCGACAGTTTCTCCTCGAATCCGCGCAAGCTGTGGAGCGCGAGGCCAGTTCAAAACCATTGGGAGACGAACAAAAGGCCGCCCAGGAGAAATATGCCCAATCGTTGCGGGAATCGGCCAAGACGTTTGACCCGGCGAGACTGGTGACGGCAACGCTCGGAGTGTTTTCCGTTGATGGTCACGTTCAACTTCGGATTGGTCGTCGTCCTGAACCTGTGGTTGACGGACCGGAATTGGATCAAACGTCTCTCACGGGTTTCTATTCCAAGACGATCATCTGGTCCCGCCCATCAACTTCGAGTCGGTGGTTGTGTTGGGCCGGGAGCGCGAGTCGCTCATTAGGGAGTTTTGAACCCAAATTGGCGGATAACCTGATTCGTTTCTTGCCGCCCGGACTCCCCACCGAAGTGGTGCCGCCGACTCATCTGCATCTGATCGATCGGTTCTTCGCCAGTCCACCCGAGTCGCTGGTGGTGGTTGGCTTTGACGAATTGTTCAATACGCCGTTGTTGATTGTCGAGCGGATCGAGAAGCAGCCACCCGAGTTCTGCATACCTCCCGAGCGAATGGAAGAACTCCGTTCTCGGCTTCGCCAAGAGGTCGTCATGCGAGCCTGGATCGATCCGTCCGCGGGATATTGGCCGCGTCGAATCGAGAGCTATGCCCGTTGGTTTTTGGACGATCGCGAAGTGCCTCATCCCACACCGCCCAAGGGGGGATTCCCGCCGGACGTGGATGATGTCGTGATTGAAAAGACTCCGAACGGCGGGTACTTCCCCACTCACGGGGTGATTCGACAGTGGTACGCGGTCACTCCGGTTCCGAGAATTGCCGTTGTCGAAATCGTCGATGGTCGCACACCGGTGGAAATCGAAATGGCACCGTTGACCGAGTGCGAATGGTTTGCAGAAGCCGTTACGGCTCAAGCACGAACTGAGTTTCAACTGGACAAGCTCTGGCCCAGTGATGTGCAGGTCTACGACATCCCCTCCGGGCAGATTCTGGTGCAGGACGCGGGGGGTGACTTGGTCCGGGCGAAAGCCGAGCAGTTGGTGATCAAGCCGTCCTCCTCGGGCTTTCGGCTGATCTGGGTGGTGACCAGTGGTGTGGTCCTGGCTCTGGGAATTGGGGTCTGGCTGTGGCGGAGAAGCCTGCGATGACGACGACAATTTGGCCCGGAATCGTCTTCCTCGTGTTGGCGATCTCTACAGTGAGCGGAACCGACGAACGCGGCGCGGATCGCGCATTTCGTCCGCACGAGGATTTGCGCCCGGTCCCTGCCTGCGGTCCCGCGGCAGTCACGTCATTGCTGGCGTTGCTCGGGGATGACGTTTTACTCTCGACCGTCGAGGACTCCTTTCGCGAAGCGGGTATCGAGAACCCGCGCGGAGCGGTCGCCGTCGGCGACCTCTTGGCTGTTCTCCAGCGGCATGGTCGAACCTTCAAAGCCGTTCGATGGCCGAAGGGCCTGTTCGCTCTGCGTGCCTTGCCGACTCCCTGCATCGTTCACTTGAAAAGACCTGTTGATCCCGACCAGCAAAGCGCGAGCTCCGAATTCGGGCACTTTGTGACGGTGGCTCAGGTCTCCGAGAAAGAAGTGAGCCTGGTCGATTTGACGGGCGGGAATTGGATCGTCCTTCGCAACTTTACTGAGTTCCAACGCGACTGGGACGGCATCTTGATCGGACCGCGTGAGACCATTTCGCGGATCGTCATCGTCGGTTGGTGCTTGATTGTCACGGCTTCCGTGATTTCGTTCGGAGTCGTCCGAAGTGTCTTACGAAAATGGAAGCGAAAACGTCACGCGTCAAACGCACCCGCAGCGGGTTTGTTGTTCGCACTGCTGTTGACCATTGCAGGGTGTCACGATTCACCGAACGAAGTGGCACCTCCTAAGCCGTTGCTGGAATTCACCAATCCTTCGCGCGATTTGGGACTCGTTCGGCGGTCTGAAGAACAGGACATCGAATTCAAGTTTCGGGTGCTGAGCGAGCAACCAGTCACGATCACCGAAATTACCACTTGCTGTGGATGCCGAGTCGCCGACAAGACGGTCATCGGAAAGTCGTTCGCAGCGGGAACAGAACACACAGTGAAGCTGGCCGTCGATATCCGCACTATTCCAGCGCCCCATTCGGTGTTTGCGCGGGTGCAGACCAATCCGCGCAGCGAAACCCCGTACTTGCTTGCAATCCAGTACCAATTTGTCGGAGTTCCAAAACTGTCTGTGACAGAGGTCAAATTGCAAACCAGTCATTCGCAGCCTGAGCTTCCCCCGTTTGAGGCGTTTCATTGGCGGGCACCAAATGATCCTCCTGTCACGCTGTTGCAGAACCGGTTTCAATCCGCAGACGCCGTTTTGGAAAAGGTCCAACGAAAAAGTGAACTCGTCGAGACCACCGGATCCACGGTCGCCTTGGATACGACCTCGATTTTCCTCCAGTTGAAGAATCGATTGGATTTTGGCGAGCACCGGTTTGCGGTTCGATTGGAATGGAGTGATGGAACGCGGCAAGACGTTCCCGTCTTTGTCCGCGTGGTGCCGCCAGTTCGCTCGGAGCCGGATCGGGTTTTCCTGGGGATCATCCCCCCGAACACGCAAACCAAGGTCGTCGTCCCACTTCGCAAAGTCGATATTCCTCGTTTTGAAGTCGCCTCGGTGTCCTCAAGCCGGGCCGATCTCACTGTGGAATACGACCCGCATCGCGAGGCGCTACGATTGGAATTCACGTCACCGGGAGCCGAAGAACGGATCGAAGCCGAAATCGTTGTTCATTTCGCGGTCCCAAAGATTCCGGACCTTCGAATTCCCGTGACTGGCCTCGTGCGGAAGCCATCCGATGGAAGCGCCTCCAGCAAATAGACGCGGTCTGCTTGATTGCAGGAGTGAGTTCGTCACGATTCTCGTTCCCGCGATCGCGGGAATGGCGTACGCGCTGTCCGTCTACAGCCGGATTGGATTCGCCTTCAGTTGGTTTGCGATGGCGGCGTTCGCTTTTTCAGTCCGACTCTCCAAAACATGGGCACAGTGTCGGCGAGTTGGGATGCTCTTTGGGTTGTCCTTTTTTGGAATTCAGTTTGATTTTCTGCGAACGATCGAAGTCCCCGGTAACTGGCTTGGTTTTGGGCCATTGACACTCTTCTGGATGGTGTTGGTCCTCGGCGGAGCGATGGTTTGGCAGTTCTGTTCCATCGCGATCAGATGGTTGTGGCATGAACGGGGCTACCCCTGTTTTTTCGCGTTGCCGGTCGCAGTTCTCACTGTCGAGTTGCTGGTCGAATGCTTCGCACGTTTCGTGCTGAAGACCTCTGGCGGTGCGTGCCAACTCGCCTTGCGGCAAGTGGACTGTCCTTGGTTGCTTCAGGCCGCCGCTGGTGGCTCCTGGACAGTCTCCTGGTTGACAGCCGCGTTGATCGGCTTGGGTATTGACAACTTTTGCTGTCTGCCGGTGTGGTGCGAAGGGACAGCCCGACGTCACCAAATCCCGTTCGCAATTGCGTTTCTACTCATGCTTGGCTTGAGCGTTTGCCAGAACAAAGATGGATGGACGACAGCGTCTGCCGCAGGGCCACGAATCCTGATTGTTCCCGCATTTGTTTCGTTGGGCGATGAACACACTGGGCTGAAAGGACTTGTCCGCTTGGCAAAGTCGGCACCGCAATTCCAAATCGCAATCTGGCCGGAATTCGCGATTCCGACCATCACGTCGACGCCAATTGCGAATGATCCCCTCGACGAGATTGTCTCCACACTCAAGTGCTCAGCGCTCGTCGGTGGACGGCGAATCGATCCGGATCGACTTGGGCCTCTCAATTCGGCGGTCTGTGTGACGTGGCCAGATCGTCGACGCTCCTTCTACGACAAACGATTTCTCATGCCGGGATTTGAGGGAGGACACTCGTTGCTGCCGTTTCAATCCTGGTTCATCAATTCCGGAAACTCTTTCGACGAATCCAACATGTATTTGGAAGGCAGGCGTCCCAGAGGAGCACTTCTCCTGCCGACTTTCACAACGTCGAAAAATGTCGTGGCCACGGCGACCTTCGGTGTCGGCATCTGCCACGATATTTGCTTTGCCGAATGGGGTGTGGATTGGATGCACATGGCTGACCCGCCGAACTTTTTCGTGCAGATTGCGAATGAGTCCGACGACTGGACCTGGAGAATTCAACCGCTGTTGCTCGCGATGGCTCGGTTAAGGGCGGTGGAAACGCAACGCACCGTTGTCAGGTGCGTGCGAAATGGACTGTCGGGTGTGATCGGCCCCGATGGGCGACTGCTGCAACTTGCTGATCGAGATGATCACCACCGCCCCTTTGTGACGGAACCAATCCCATTGGTTCGTGAGATTGGCATTGGCATTCGAATTGGACATATCCCTTGCTTGATTTTTGCAGTCAGCCTGACCTGGATCATCGGATGCGTCTTGCGGAATCGAAGAACTCGGTCTGAAATTGAATCGGGAACGGTGAGGATCTGATGAGACAAGAACGTCGCGCGTTCACACTGGTGGAAATCCTCGTCAGCATTTCGATCATCGGGATTCTGGTCGCGCTCATTCTGCCTGCGGTCCAGTCATCACGAGCCGCAGTGCGTCGGATCGAGTGTTCGAATCACTTGAAACAGATTGGGCTGGCTCTGCACCAATATCACGACTCTCATCGCGTGTTGCCGCTCGGCGTGGTTTCTCGATATCGCTCGGCATCGGACGCGATGAGCACGCTCCTCACACCACCTGGAATCCTCGATCAAAAACGAGCCACGCCTGAAACTCCCTGGAGCCTGTTGATCCTTCCCCAATTAGACCTCGTCACTGCCTATCGGGAATTCAATTGGGACCGTGGAGTCTTTGGTTATGTCGATTTGCAGCCGCCATATTTCGTCAGCGGCGTCAACGCCAATTGGTCTGTCATGCGTCGGACATTCCCGGTGTTGCAATGCCCGGACGACATCCAACAAGTTCCCTTTGAACTGGATCTCAACATCCTGCTTTCCGCGCCGCTAGGACTTCCAACTTTTTCCTGTGGACGCGCGAATTATGCGGTGAACTGGGGCAACACGAATTGGGATCAGACGGCTGACCTCGATGGCGACGGGATGAACGACGCTGGTGTCAGATTCCTCGAATCGCCGTTTGGTCGCAATGCCGTGACAATGTCGCAAGTCCGCGATGGACAGGACCACACCGTCTTTGTTTCCGAGGTCATCAAGGGGGAAGGCACCGACGTTCGAGGTGGCTATTTGGCTCCTTTTCCCGGAGGTAGCCACTACATGAGCCGCTTTCCACCGAATGGCTGGAGGGATGTTTACGGCCTGGCGACACCAACGACCGGACGTCCGGGAGATCAATTGCCATTCTCTTGGTTGTGCCGTTCCACGAATGCGCTGCCTTGCAGTTTTGATCCCGCTCAAGTGACGGCCTTCGCGGGCGCTCGCAGCCACCATCAGGGCGGCCTGAATGCCGTTTTGGGAAGCGGCGCGACTCGGTTTGTCTCGCAGCAAATCGACCACACGGTCTGGATTGCTCTGCACAGCATTGGCGGCAAGGAACCGGCTGCAGAACTGCCATAGACGAACTCCATTTTCATTGCCCCGCCGAAGGCGACTTCCGGCCGGGAAATGAGCTTTTTATGCTGCGGGCGATGTCAGCGGCTTCCGAAATCCAAAAAGGGTTCGTTATGAAACGACTCATCGCCATCATCGGGATTCTCTATCTGTGTCCGATGGTTTCTGACGCGCAGGAGCGTGAGCTCAAGGTTCGTGGTGACAAGAAGCGCGTCGAAGGGGATGGCTACTGGATCTACAACGACTTGCCGACCGGGATCGATCGAGCGAAGGAATCGAAGAAGCCACTGCTGGTCGTGTTTCGCTGCGTCCCCTGCGAGGCGTGTGCGCAGCTCGATGAGCAAGTCGTCGAACGCGATCCAGGAGTTCGCGAGTTGCTCGACAAGTTCGTGTGCGTACGGATCGTCCATGCGAACGGGATGGACCTGTCGCAATTTCAATTCGACTACGACCAGTCGTGGGCCGCGTTTTTCTTGAATGCCGACATGACGATCTACGGCCGGTACGGCACGCGGTCGCATCAGACCGAATCGAAGGACGACGTTTCACTCGAAGGTTTTTCCAAAGCACTCAGTGGTGCGTTGGAGTTGCACGCTCAGTTCCCAAAGAACAAGGCCGCGCTGACGGCGAAGCGCGGACCGACTTCGGACGTCAAGGTGCCGGAGCAGTTCCCGTCGTTCAAAGGGAAGTACGGCGCGAAGCTCGACTACGAAGGGAAAGTGGTGCAGAGCTGCATCCACTGCCACCAAGTCGGTGAGGCATTGCGGCTGGTGGCTCGATCGGCCGGGAAACCGATTTCTGATCGTGTCTTGTACCCGTACCCGAATCCCAAAGCGTTAGGCTTGATTCTCGATCCGAAAGAAATGGCCAAGGTCAAACAAGTCACGCGCAAGTCGGCGGCGGAACAAGCTGGCTTTCACGCTGGTGACGAGCTTGTGACCCTCTCCGGTCAACCGCTGTTGTCGATCGCCGACGTGCAATGGGTGCTGCAGCTCGCAGATGAGACAGGCACACTGAAAGCGGAAGTCGTGCGTGACGGACAGAAACATTCGCTGTCACTGACGCTGGCCAAAGGCTGGAGGCAGCGAGACGACATCTCGTGGCGAGCGACCTCGTGGGACTTGCGGCGGATGACTCTGGGAGGCCTGCTACTGGAGTCGCTTCCCAAAGATGTGCGGGGACAACGGAAGCTCTCGAACGATCAACTCGCCTTGCGAGTCAAACACGTCGGCGAGTACGGAGACCATGCGGTTGCCAAACGGGCCGGTTTTCTGAAGGACGATATCCTCATCGCCGTCGATGGTGACCATTCGCCGCTCACCGAATCCGAGTTGATCGCCAAGTTGCTCCAAACCAAGCGGCCGGCGGATCGGATCAGTGTGACCGTGTTGCGAGGCTCGCAGAGACTAGAACTTCCATTTGCTCAACAGTAATGATGTCGATCGCCATTCTGGCCAACTGACCGAAAATCGGCTCCTTCGAGCCGTGATTCCTCTATCGCTTCCGTGCCGAATAACTCTTCTGTCCGTTCAGCGATCGCATCGCAAGCCGTTTGCGAGCCTTCCATTCATTGGAGGTTCTGGTCATGTCTGCCAAAACCCACTCGGCTGGCTGGAAACTGATGTCGGCAAGTGTGCTCCTCGTCGCGTTCGCGACCGGCTCCCTGAACGCTGGCGATCCCAGCCCGTATGAGAAAAAAACGGTCTCGCTGTTTGCTGAGAAAGGGTCGGTGATTTTCATCGACGGCGATTATCAAGTCACGCAAATCCTGGGCGGCCGAGACCTGACGAATGACGACATCGAGCACTTAAAAGTGTTCAAGAAACTCAAATTGCTGTCGCTGAATAACTCGAAGATCAACGATGCGGCGGTCGAGACGTTGAAGTCGCTTACGCAATTGCAATCGTTGAATTTGTCGGCGGGAGCGATCTCGGACCAAGCTCAGGAGTCTCTGAAGAAGTCGCTGCCCAACTGTCGGATCATTGTGCCGGATCGACGTGGTTTCGGCACCTCCGGGAGCAGTTCCGCGAAGTCGATCACCAATCCCTCGACCACATCTTCGGGACGACCGACCCCGTGGGGGGCAATTGAGTATCTGCCGGTGAGTCCGGCACCATCGATCTCGGTCGAGATGCAATCGTCCACAGTGCAGGAGCATTTGAAGCTTTCCCCAGAACAGAAGAAAGAAATCGCTCGAGTGACCGGCCGCGACTTCCAACGACGGCAAACGGAAGACGCGATCAAGAAGGTGTTGACCGCCGAGCAGCAAACTTTGTTGCAGCAAGTGCTCTTGCAGCGTGAAGGGCCGACCGCGCTGGTTCTTCCGGAGGTTGCTCAGGATCTGAAGCTGACCAGCGAACAGCGTGCGACCGTTCAAAAATTGATGGACGACCGGCGAAAGCAGTTGATGTCCATTGGCGATCAATTGCGCACCCGCACGCTGGACTTCCCGAAGTCTGCCCAAGAGACCCAAATAATCAATTCTGAAGCCAGCAAACAGTTGCTCGCAGTTTTGACGGAACCGCAACTCAAAGCCTGGAACGCCAAGATTGGTCCGCCATTGCCCAGCACCACGAACGGCTTTCGTAGCTCCCAAACCCCGGAAGAATACGCACGCTCGGTCTTTCGAAACTTGGACCGCAACAGCGACGGGAAACTCACAACGGAAGAATGGCACCGCAGTCGGAATACGCGGACAAAATTCGAGAACGCCAAAATCACTCTGGACTGTCCGGCCGACGTGGAGACGTTCGTCAAACGATACCTTTCGTCGGAGTCATCCAGCGAAAGTCGCAAACCGTAGCGACCGTTTCAAAACCAGCACGACGCGCAAGCGAGTGGTTGTTTTTCCGACGATTTGGCCACTCGCTCGCGCGTCGTGCTAGGGTCTGTAACAGCTTCTAGCTTTCCAGTTTGGCCGTCGGCGACAGGACTTCAAAGCGAGGCCAACGCCGCACGAGCTTTTTGCAACAGCGGCGAATCCGCATCGCGGCTCCCCTTCAAGTAGAACACGCTGGCCGCCAGGAGTTGCGGCCGAACATTGGGACTCGCGTGCGCGAAGTCCTCGAAGGCCGAGACTGCGAACTTGTAGTCGTGCGCGTCGGTCCCTTTGATGAGGATCAAGTGCCGGGCAGCGTCCAAGAATGCGGCGGCGTTGCCTCCCGCGCGAGCGTACGCCAACGTCTGAGCGGCCGCGTTCGCTCGATTCTGCTTGAGGCCATCGAAGAGCGGGGCCAAATCCTGCGGAGCCGAATCCGCCGCCGCGAACTCGTCGATGTGCGGCTTGTCGGGAAGACCATCGCGTGAGCGTGCGCCATCTCGGAACATCGTGATCCACGAGGCCGCTTGCAGCAGTGCGAGCAGCCGCGTCGCGTCGTGGCCACTTTGACGAAACGTGTAGAACAACGAATTGCAGGCGGTCGTCGCATGCAGCGTGACGATCGCCGTCTTGCGCATCAGGAGTTCGCTGCCGGCGAGCAGGATTGCATCCCACAGCGAACTCGCGGCGACACCCTTGTTGAGTTGCTCGACGACCGCCGCCGCTGCCTCTTTCGTATTGGCTTGCCGCAGAGTTTGCAGCAGCGCGGTGGTCGCGGCGGGATCAGGTTTTCCGGCTGTCCAATCCGGTCGGATCTGGCCGACGAGAGTTTGGTTGTGATCGAACGGCGCGGCCGAGTCGCTCTTGCCGCCGTTGAGCAATCCAAAAACCAGCGACCGCAACACCGGCTCGGCGTGTTCCCAACCGATCAACTCCAGCGTGCGGAATGAGTGCGCGGCGAAGATCGCCTTGTGGCCGATGTTCTGTTGATCGCGGATGCCGTACAGCCACAGCATCTCCATGACCTCGGCGGCCCCGACCGAGCGGCACAAGCCGGTGACCGCTGCATCAGCAGCCTCGTCGTCCCAGCGATCCATCGCCTCAATGAATCGCTGTCGAGCTTGCGATGACGACGGCACGGACGACTCCTTGACCGGTGCGAGCGTCCAATCCCCTTCCTTCACGTCTTGAGTTTGTGCGTTCTTGAAGTTGTCGAGCGCCCAGAAGAACGGCAGCAGTCGATCTGCTTGCGGAGCGTCCAGCGCGAGCTGATGTGCCGAGCTGATGGCCATCACCGCGTGAAACTTGAAGCCGACCGGTCGTGGCTTGATGTTCCGAATGCCGGCGAGAAACAGTCCGCCGACCAGTTGGCGATACGGCAGTCCCTTTTTCAACCGTTCGACCGCCTCGTCGAGGATGCGTTCGCGCGGAGCTTTTTCAATCCAACGAACGACCTCTTCCATCTCCGGCCGGAACTGCACGATGCCGGGGGTGACCTGAGCGTCTTCAGCTCGCGCGGGGACGAGCGTGTGCAGCGCTTGCCAAGCAGTGGCTCCGGTGGCGACGCTGCCTCCCAAACCTCTCAAAAAATCGCGGCGGTCGATGGCGGACATGAGCGGCCCTCCTTCAAATGTAGGTCAGGCTTTCCAGCCTGACCCGAATTGGCAAAACCCTGTCGATTGTTGATCGGGTCAGCCTGGAGAGGCTGACCTACGGCGGCGATTCTATCGCGGGCGGTAACGAGACCAACAAGGGAGACGAACGAATGATGTCGCGAGGATGGCTGGCCTGCGTCTGTGTGACGGCGTTGATTTCCTGGAACTGGTGCGTGGCCGCTGAAGATTTCGCAGCGGCACGGCTGCACAACTGGCATCAGTGGCGCGGGCCGGAGGCCAACGGTGTCGCGCCGGCCGGCGATCCGCCGATCGAGTGGGATCAAACTCGAAACGTGAAGTGGAAGGTTGAGATTCCCGGCCACGGCAAATCAACGCCGATCATTTGGGGGCCGCGCGTGTTCCTGATTTCAGCGGTCAACACCGGCAAAGTCGTCGAGGGAGCGATCAAGCCTGAGGATCAGCCGATGCGGACGTTCGGAATCAAATTCCCGAACACGCTGTTTCAATTCGTCGTGCTCTGCCTGGATCGCGAGACCGGCAAGACGCTCTGGGAACAGACCGCGATCGAAGAACTGCCTCACGAAGGACATCACGGCGATAACAGCCACGCCTCGGCCTCACCGACAACCGACGGCAAGTTTTTGTACGTCTCGTTTGGATCACGCGGCGTGTATTGCTTCGACCTGGATGGCCAATTGCAGTGGAAGAAAAAGATCGGCAACGTTGAAACACGTCTGAGCTTCGGCGAGGCATGCTCGCCGGTCGTGTATGGCGACGTCGTGATTCTCAACCGCGACAACGAAACCGATTCGCATCTCCTGGTGCTCGATGCAAAGACCGGCGAAACCCGGTGGCAAGCAAAGCGTGAGGAAGTCAGTGCCTGGGCGACACCATTGATCGTCGAGCACAACGGTCGCACGCAGGTCATCACGAATGCCAGCCGTCGTGTGCGGAGCTACGACCTGGCAACCGGGGATGTCCTCTGGGAATGCGGTGGCCAGGTTGCCAACGTGACTCCGTCCCCCGTGCTCGTTGGCGACCAAGTCGTCTGCATGAGCGGATATCGAGGCAGCGTCGCGATGTCTCTTCCGCTGGACGCCAGCGGCGACATCACCGGCAGCGACCGGATCACCTGGCGTTGGGAACGGGACACGCCCTACGTTCCGTCGCCGTTGCTGTACGGCGACATGCTGTACTTCAACAAGTTGAACAACGCGGTTCTGACTTGTCTGGATGCGAAGACCGGAAAGCCAATTCTTGAATCGGTTCGCTTGCCGAGTTTGAGCAACATCTACGCGTCTCCCGCCGGAGCCGCCGATCGCATCTATCTGGTAGGCCGCGACGGCACAGCGCTCGTGCTGAAACGAGCCGCAACGCTGGAAGTCCTCGCAACGAACAAACTCGACGATTCCTTCGATGCCTCCCCCGCGATTGTTGGCCAGCAATTGTTTTTGCGCGGCCAACGGCATCTGTACTGTATCGCGGCTCCTTGAATTGGCAGCGACCGAATCAGTTTTGAAGTCATGACAACAGCCCATTTCTCAACTCACCTCAAAGGACGACGACCATGTTCATCGTGACCAATCGCAATATCGTGGATGAAGACGGCACGGATTTTGGAGTCGTCGGCGACGTGTTTAATGCCGAAGGGCCGAATCGATTGCGAATGCTGGAGGCCACCAAGAAAGGACGGAACTGGAATCTCCGTGTGCTCCCGGACAAACTGACGGAGGATCTGCTCACGGAGGCTGGAATCGACAAGCCAACGAACGGCGACCCCGTCTTTGCCAGCGAGTACTTGTTTCGGAAGACCATCGCTTCCGCCAAGGCGGACCAGCAGTCCCCCAAGCACATCGTGTTCTTTGTACATGGCTTCAACAACACGTTGGAAGATGTCGTGGTCCGCTGCGATGGATTGGCCAAGAATTTTGGCGTCGAAGTCGTGGCCTTTTCGTGGCCAGCCAATGGTGGTATCACGGGCGCTGCGAGTTATCTGGACGACAAGCGTGACGCGCAGTCGTCCGTGGTGGCGTTTGACCGTGCCTTGGATCGCGCACGCGAGCTTTTGCAGAAGATGCGCGAGTCGGTGATCGAATCGATCACAAAAAAGCTGGCGGAAAAAGTTCCCGTCAACAGCGAGCGGTTCCGTGAATTGCTCGCTGTTGAAGCGCAGAAGCATTGCCCCATTCGAGCCACTCTGCTGCTCCACAGTATGGGAAATTACCTGCTCGAACGAACCATGAAATCGACCGCGCTGCGCGGCCACTTGCCGTTGTTCGAGAACATCCTGTTGTGCGCCGCCGATGTGAACAACCTTGGACATGAAGAATGGGTTGACCGTTTGCAGGTCCGCAATCGGCTCTATGTGGCGATCAACGAAAGTGACAACGCGCTGCGGGCCTCTCGGATGAAAGGGGGGGGACGAACAGCTCGCACGTTTGGGCCATTGGACCAGTAACCTCAAAGCGCAGGAAGCCGTGTATGTGGACTTCACGGATGCCAAACACGTCGGGTCGGCACATGCCTACTTTGAAGGTGACTCGTTGAAGAATCCCAAGGTCAAGGCGTTCTTCAAGTCGGCGTTGCAAGGAGAGCGGGCAGAGCAAGAAGTCGGTCTGCCGTTTGATGCTTCGGCCAACCTCTTTCGCGTTCCGTAAGCCGTTCCTCGCTTGGGACAGGCTTGTCTGAACGCATCAAAGCTCGCGACGAACGGCTTCTTGCTTGAACAACACGAAGCCGGCCTTCAGGTAGTTGGGCAGCGCGGCGGGATGGTCGAGCGTGCAAGTGTGTAGCCAGAAGCGACGCGGCTGGTAGCTCCAGGCTTGATCGATGGTCCGTTGCAGAAACCATTTTCCAAGTCCGCGGCCGATGAACTCGCGGGTGAGGCCGAACTGGACCAACTCGATTTCGTCGGGCTGGCGGCGGTCGAGTTCCGCGAATCCAGCGGGGACGCCCGCGACTTGCAACACATGCAGTTCATTGAGCGGATGCTGGATGACGGCGGCCAGTTCCGCGTCTGAAAGTTTGCGGCGGCTGAGCCAGTGAAACTCGCGGCCGACGGCGTTGTACAAGCCACGGTAGTCGTCCACGGTTGGAGCTTGGATGTGCAAAACATTCAGCCCGTCGCACGGAGCCGGAATTGTTCGGTGCGACGGGCTGAGCATCTCCAAGTAGTACACGGTGACGTCAACGATCTCCAAGTGTGATCTCCCTGAGGCCGTTCGAGGTCCAAGACTATTTTGCCGAAAAACGCTCGCGCAGTGATTTCAGTGCGCCCGCGTTGGTTTCGCTTTCAAACGGATTCGCGTCCGGCGCTGGCGGCGCACCTCCACCACCAAAC
Source organism: Planctomyces sp. (assembly GCA_005798445.1). GTDB lineage: Bacteria > Planctomycetota > Planctomycetia > Planctomycetales > Planctomycetaceae > SXKJ01. Next base: position 17,895 of record SYJG01000355.1, on the reverse strand, counting down.
CCTCCTCCACCGCCGCCTCCGCCTCCACCGCCGCCTCGGCGGAAGGGCAAGCCGATTGCGTCTTGTTTCGCTTTCTGCGCGTCATCGAACAGAGCCAGCAGGTCGTTGTATTTTTTTTCCGCTTCGTCGTCGGTCAGTGTCTTGAGTTCGGCGAACTCGTCGAGTTGCTTGGCGAGTGCCTGGCGTTGTTCATCGGCCAACGTGACAGCGATGTCGCCGGTGAGCAATTCCAGCTTGCGGACCAACGTGGTGAGTTGCTGCTTGAATCGTGGGCCTTGACCGCCGCCACCACCACCCATCATGCCCATCATTCCGCCCATACCCCCACCCATTCCACCGCCGGATCCACCGCCCATTCCGCCGCCGGGTCCGCCAGCAGCGGATGCACCGCCGCCTCCGCCACCCATCATCGGCGATCCCGACGCTGTACTGGCTGTGGCTTCTTCTGGGGGAGCCTCCTTCACTTGATACCCCAACGCATAGGTGCCGGCCATCGCGCCAGCGGCACCCAGCAAAATGCCGACGAGACCGGAGATCAGCCAGACGGTTGCGTCCCGCTTCGTCTTTTGCTGCCGAGTGACCCAGACCAAGACAAAGACTGTCAGTAAACCGAGCGTCAAGACATAGGAACTCGTTGCTTCAATGCCAGCCATGAGCGTCTCCCTTTCAACACAGGAGAAATGAAAACTCGTTGGCCACAACGGAAGTCGAAACCCGGCCAACCAGACTGGTGCCAGTGTATCTGGCGTTGGTCGGAGAGACAGGCATCACGAGGCGGGTTCTTGCTGGAGCATTCTGGGAGCCAAGATCGCCTCGTCCGTGTGATCCTCGTTGACGAATGTCTTGGTTTCCGCGGACAGCGACGGAGTCGCGGCAACGGCGGGCCGCGTCTGAATGAGACGGAAAAGGGCCGCCTTCAATTCCATTGCCAAGCTGAATGAAACCGGCACCAGGAACAACGTCAAGACCGTCGAAGCGATCAATCCGCCCAGAGTCACGCTGCCGAGACCGCGGTAGAGTTCGCTGCCGGCTCCAGGGGAGATGACGAGCGGCAGTAGGCCAAACAGGCCGATCAAAGCGGTCATGAAGATCGGACGAATGCGCGTTCTCACGCTTTCCAGAATCGCGGCGTGCGGGGCCATGCCATCCTCGCGAATGTGAACGAGGGCTTGCTCGACGATCAAGATTGGATTGTTGACGACCGTGCCGACCAGAATGATGAAGCCGACCATCGTCAGCATGTCGAGCGGCTGAACGTGTCCCGCCGGCCGCAAAATGACGTTGAGGAGTTCGAGTCCAACGAAGCCACCCACCGCTCCCAGCGGCACACTGAGCATGACGATGAACGGGTACAACCACGACTCAAACAGCGCGGCCATCACCAGGTAAGTGAGGAGAATCGCCAGCAGCAAATTCCAACGAATCGCCAGCCAAGTCGTCCGTAGCTTGTCGGCGGTACCGGACAAGTTGACTTGATACAGTCCGCGAAAATCCGGATCGTGTTCCAGTGGCGTGACGACTTCATTTTGAATTTTGAGCATTGCGTCTTCGAGAGCCATCTCCGCCGGCGGACTGACTTGGATCGTGATGGCTCGCTGTCGTTCGCGGCGGTTAATTTGTTCGGGGCCGCTGGAGAGCGTCAGATCCGCGACCGCGCCCAGCGAGATCACTCGGCCGGTTCGCGTGGAGATCGGAAGACTTTCCAAATCCTGGGTGCGTTGCGCCGTCTCTTCGCGGCCGACGATCGACAGGTCGATCTTGTCGCCGCCGATGAAAAAGTCGGTCGCATAGGCTCCATCGACCAGAGCATCGACGGCGTAGCCAATCTCGTCGGCGGAGAGGCCAAGTTCCGCGGCTTGTTCCCAGCGAGGTTTGGCGTGGACTTCGGGACTACTGAGATCCAGGCTGGGGATCGGCAAGACTTGAGCCTTGGGGATGAGTTGGCTGACTTGTCCCATGATTCGGCCGCCGAAGCCGACCAATTGCTTGATGTCCGGGCCGGTGATCTCGACGTCGATGGAGCGGCCGGAAGTGAGACCGCGCTCGAAGAGGCTCGACTGCTTCACGATGGCAAACGTGCCGGGGATGCCGGTCACGATTTCTTGCACGAGTTTCACCAGCCGATGCCCTTGCAACGGATCGACGGCCCGCACTCCCATGAACAACTGCCGTCCGCGAACCACATAAAAGAAGTCTGAGATCATCGGGTGCGGCAGGTCTTTGTTCTGCGGATCATCGAGGTCGATGTCCCAATACCGCCGAGCGGATTCTTCGACGCGATGCCCCAACGTTTCCATGTGCTCCAGGTTGTAACCGGGCGGCGGCACGAGGATACCAATCACGAGGTTGCGATTCCCGTTGGGCAGGTATTCCACCTTTGGCATCAGCAGGTAGCTGACATAGAGCGGCACTCCGACAAGCACCACCATCGCGATCAACCGCACCGGCACGCTGCGCAACATCTTGGCATTGAGTCCCACAACTGCGCGGACGAATGCGTCGCCAAATCTGTCAAGCAACGGCAACAGTCCGAATGCGGATCTCCAAAGGCGAGCGGAGCGTGTTAACCCTCCGAGGAATGAGAGTGAACCCGACTCACTCGGAGGATTGACGTCCTCAGCTCGCCGATTCGTTCGCCCTCCGATCAGCCGGCTGGCGGCCGTCGGAATCAAGACCAACGCCACGAGCAGCGACAACAACAGCGAGCAACTGACCGCCAACGCCAAGTCGCGGAACAATTGGCCGACTTGGTCTTGCACGAACAACACTGGCAAGAACACCGCCAAGTTGGCCAGCGTCGAGGCGACGATCGCTCCCCAAACTTCCTTGGTCCCTTTGACGGTTGCCAGCAAGACATTTTCGCCTTCGCGGTGATGCCGAAAGATGCTCTCCATCACGACGATGAAGTTGTCGACCAACATGCCCACGGCGAACGAGATGCCCGCCAACGTCAGCACGTTGAGCGTGCGGCCCAGGATTCCCAGCATCAAGAACATGCCGATGACGCTGGTCGCGATTGCCAGCAACACCACCAGCGACGAACGCAAGCTGCGCAAAAAAACGAGCAGGACGACCAGCGTCAGCATGGCTCCTTGCAGGATGTCGTCGTTGACGACGTTAACAGCCGAGTGAATGTATTCCGTCTCGTCGTAGACCTGCGTCAATTCGAGACCGCGTTGCATGAGCACCGATTCGTTGAGTTTTCTGACCGTGCTGCGCAGTCCCTCCATGACTTGCAGCACGTTGCTACCCGTCTCTCGTTGAGCGTTGATTGCAATGACCGACGTGCCGTAACGATGAACGAGCCCGTCCGGTTTTTTGTAGCCGAGACGGACATGAGCCACGTCACGAATGTAAACCGGATTGCCGTCGCGGCTGGCGATGATCATGTTGGCGACTTGCTGTTCGGTCTTGAATTGGCCGAGCGTCCGAATGACGTACCGCCGCTTGCCTTCCCAGAAGTCGCCTCCGGAAGTGTCTTTGTTTTGTTTGCGCAGCGCCTCGCGCACGTCACCGATCGTGAGTTGCCGAGCGGCGAGCAAGTGCGGATCGACAACGACCTGCAATTCCTCTTCACGCCCGCCCATCACATTGGCATTGGACACGCCATCCACACGTTCGAGGCGAGTTTCGATGAAGTCTCGGCAGAACCGCCGCAACTTCGTGACGTCCATGTCGGGCGGCAACAGGTCGCTGACTTCCGGATGATTCCTCGCCAGCTCACGCATGCGAAAGATCGCTAAGCCGGGATTGTGGGCATGTTTCACCCGTTCGAGTTCCGCCTTGAGATCGGGATGCCGAATGCTGGCTTCGTCGAGTTTTCCCGATGACGGTTTTTGCGGCGTGAGGATGAACCACGCGATGAACCGGTCGGAGATGTTTGACGTGGCGACGACCGGCTGGTCGGCGTTGATCGGATACTCGCGGACTTGTTGCAGCCGCGTGCTGACGTTCAGCAATGCATCGCCGGTCGGTGTGCCGACGGCGAACTCCAGCGTGATCTGTCCGCGTGAATCCATGCTTTCGGAGGACATCTTCTGCAAGCCTTCGACGCTTTGCAGTTGCTCTTCTTGCGCCTGGATGATTTCACTCTCGACCTCCTGCGGACTTGCCCCCGGCCACATGGTCGTGACGGTGATCGTCGGCACTTCGACTTCCGGCGTGAGCTGCATCGGCATTTTGTAGAGCGCAATCGTGCCGAACAACGCGACCAAGATCACGCCGACGGACACCTTCACGGGATTGCGAACAAACCACTCGATCAAGTGCATGGCACGAAAACCCCAATTACCAAAAACCAATGTCCAATGAATGTCTAAGTCCCAAGGTCCAAATCCGAAACGTCACTGGGCAAATTCAATCCCCTTGGCAACCGCGAATGATGGCGCTGAAGATCAATAAGAGCTCGTGGCCTTCCTGCCAAAGTGGTCGAGCGGCGTCTCTAAGTTGCGGCTCGGCACGGACAATCATCCGCAACCAGTGTTTGGTTTCCTTTGATTCACGCTGGCAAATTCGGATGCGGTGTTTGAAATCTTTCTTCGAACTGGCATTGTCGGCTTCGCCGTAGTTCGCACCGACGCTTGTCGCGGCCCTTACCAACTGACTAATCAACGGCGACGTGATCAAATTCACCGAAACCGTCTTCGCGAAGTCAATGACCGACTCGCCAAACAGTGACGTTCGTTCCTCAAGGTCGTAACGCGGAGTACTCATAGAAGATCAAGGTTGCCCCGAAATACCGCCTTTTGGATTTGGACATTGGACATTCATTGGACATTGGTTTTTGGTAATTGGGATTTCAGAGCTGCTAGCGGCGGTTTGATCTTCGCCGCCTCCGTGACCACTTCCGCGCCAACTCGGAGTCGCTCGTTGCCTTCGACGACGACACTCTCTTTCGCTTTCAAGTCGCCGCGGACTTCGATCCAGGAATCGACCGCGATGCCAAGCTGTACGGACACCGATCGCACCGTGATCTTGTTTTCCTCATCGGTCGTGACGACGAAAACTACCGGCTGCTGGCCGCCGAGGACGAGCGAGTCTTTCGGTACGAGCAGCACATTTCTCTTCTGATCAACCGGCAGCTCGACTTTCGCGAACATCCCCGGCTTGAGCAGCGGCGTCTCGTCGGATTGCCACGAATTCTTCAATTCGATGCGAACGGGGAAAGTCCGTGATTTGACGTCACCCTTTGGGACGATGGCGATCACGGTGCCGACAAATGTTTGAGATGGCAAGGCCTCAATGTCGATGCGAGCCGAAGCGCCGATCGTCAACCGGGGGATATACGACTCTTGCACGTTGACGCGGACTTCGATCGGATCAACTTCAACCACTTCCGCGACTAGCTTCCCCGATTCGATCCATTGTCCTTCCTCGGTGTGCTCTGCGACGACGTAGCCAGCGAAGGGGGATTTGATCGTGTGCTTCTCCAAAATGTCGAGCAGCCGATCGACCTCCGCTTCGGCCGCCTCGACTCGCGTTTCGGCTTGTGCGATTCGTTCCGGGCGAGGCCCGGCAATGACCAAGTCGTTCGCCGCCTTCGCGGCGAGGTGCATGGCGGTGGCTGTTTCTGACACGGCCGCCACCTCGTCGATTTCTTCTCGAGTGGCAGCGTTGCGTTCGATCAGTCCCTTGACTCGCGCGAGTTTGGTCAGTGCCAGCTTCATCGCGGCGTGGGCCGCCTGCATGCGAGCTTCCGATTCGCGGCGCTCTTCGACGCGCGCACCGTTTTTCAGTTCGAGCAACTCGTGTTTCCGCAGTTCATGCTCCGCCTTGGCGGCGGCAATTTGAAGATCGAGGTTTCGCGTCAGCAGCCTTGCCAACGGTTGTCCCTTGGTGACTCGATCGCCTTCGTTGACCAGAAACTCGGTGACGCGTCCGGAGACCGCGCTGCCGATGGAACTCTGCCGACGAGGCTCAACCGTGCCGACAAAGGATCGGCCGGATGAAAGATCGCGTTCGACGACCTCTGCGACCGTGACTTTGGCTGGTCCCGCTTGCGCGAAGGTCGAAACGGTCCACAACATTGAGGCGGTCAAAATGCAACTGGCAGCCGAGAATCGGATCCAAAAAGAGTGCATTTTCGAATTCCAATCGGGGTGGGTGAGCCAGGATTGCGGGGCAGGCAAGCGTTGAATTCGCGGGGACGGGCAGTGTATCGCGGCCCACGGACACAACGACAGGCAAAGCCTGGCTTGCGAGCGGAAAAAGTGGACTCTCGTGAACGACAGGCGCACTCCCATCGACCGCTAGTCCCAACGCGGCCTCGAATGAGAAGTTTTCGGCGTGCGGCAGGGCGTAAGCCCTCCGAGTGATTCCAATTGTTTTGACTCGGAGGGCTGACGCCCTGTCGCTCGCGGAATCTCTCATGGCACTTCGCGCGAGGTATCGCACTTCAGCGCGGATGATTCGGAATCGCGCGAAAGCGTTTGACGATCCCCTCGACGGCATCGACGACGAGCTGCACGTCTTCGTCGGTCATGCGGCTGTAGATCGGAAGTGAGATCTCGCGAGCATATTCTTGCGTCGCGACCGGACAGCTTTCCGGTTGATAGCCAAGCGCGGCATAGGTCGCCTGCATGTGCAATGGCGGCGGCATGACCGTCGCTCCAATGCCGCGAGCACGAAGTTCCGTCAGAAACTGATTGCGCGAGCAACGGAGTCGCTGAAGATTCAACCGCAATAGGTACAGATGCCAAGCATGCTGTGAATCGGAGCGGTCGGCCGGACACTGCAGATCGACGCTGCGGCTGAACGAGACGTTGTAAGTGACCGCAATCTCGCGGCGGCGTTGCCACATCACGGTGGCCTTGCGAAGTTGCGCCAAGCCAACCGCCGCAGTGAGGTCGCACATCGACGCTTGATAGCCGTCGGACGACAGCGCCAACAGTTGAGCTTCATCGAATGCTGCCGACTTTGAGGCACCGCGGCCGCGCCGCAGACGTCCGCTGCCGGAGATTGAACTCACCCCTTCGCCCGCCGATCGTGCAGACATGATCGTGGCGGTGTCGATTGGCGAATCGTCGAGTTCGTCGTCCAATGACGGCGGCATCATTTCCCAAGGGCTCATCACCAGCAATCGGCAACGATCGGCCAAGCGGGCGTCGTTCGTGCAGATGAAGCCCCCTTCGCCTAGCGAAAGCGCTTTCTGGGCAAAGAAGGTGAAGCAACTCACATCACCCAGCGCTCCGACTTTGTGATGCCGATAGGTTGCAGGCAGAGCTTGTCCGGCGTCCTCGATGACCAACAGTCGGTGTCGTCGAGCGATGGCCAGCAAGTCATCCATCTCAGCCGGCAATCCCGCGACGTGAGAGATCATTACCGCTCGAGTGTGTTCGTTGATCGCGGAGGCCAGCAATTCGGGGCTGAGGTGCAGTCCCCGTTCGGTGACATCAACAAACCGTGCGACGGCTCCCGCTGCCCGCACTAATTCGGCGGCTGCGACCGGAGCGAACGGACTCATGATGACTTCATCGCCGGGTTGCAGATTGACTGCTTGCAGTGTCAATCGAAACGCGGTCGTGCCGTTGTTGACCGCGATGGCGTGCTTCGCCCCCACGAACTTCGAGAATTCCTGCTCGAACTGCCGCGTCTTCGGTCCGGCCGAGAGCCAACCAGACCGCAGCGTTTCGGTCAACTCGGACAATTCCGACTCATCCAGGTCCGGGGCGCTGAACGGCAAGAACCGATCCGTGCGCACGACCGGCCGTAGTCGCGACTCACGCGACGCGGAACCAGCCGGGGCGTTCGACTCCGAAGAGCCAGCCTGGGAGGAGAGGGCGGGGGGCATTCCAAAATCCTTACGGTGTCCGATCAACGTCAGACGTCTCACCGAGAGGCTTGGGGATCCCTCGATGCGTGAGGGACTGAGCTACGGCAAACCGCATTCCGTCGCCTTGAACGTCACTCAACACATGGCTTGTCGCCTGCTGGTGACGCCGATTGATCCAGTCACGCCGATTCCCCGTCGTTATTACCGACCGTTATTGGATCTCTTCTCCAACCGACGATTCAAACGCGGGCTTGGCCAGATTTTTCCCAGCGAGAGATGTCAACGACGACAAGCGAAATGTTGACGTGTGTTGTTCAATGAACGAGACACTTCTGGTTCACGAGCGATGTCTGAGCGTGGACCGGAGTTTGATACCGCCCGCAGCCTCGAATGAGAAGTTTTTCGCGAGCGGCAGGTCGTCAGCCCTCCGAGCGATTCCATCTGATTTGACTCGGAGGGCTGACGCCCTGCCGCTCGCCGAATCTCTCATGACTCCCCGCCCGAGGTGAAAGTAAATCGAACTTGCGGAGGAGGACTGTCGTCACGGTCGAAACCGCGTCAGATCGATCACGGGAGTGTCGGGATACGACGGCATCGACCAAGTTTGCTCCGAGATCGAAGCTGGATTGACCTCGATATTTCCGATCAGCAGTGCCAGCTTAACGCCTGAGGCAGGCCATTGCAGGTCGATGCGATGCGGCAGTCGCACTCCACCTGGCTCAAGCTGATAATTGCTAAGCGTCGCGCGAGCAATCAACCGACCAGACGGTTCCCGCAATGAGTGCTCCAAAATCGCGCCGTGACCGGCATCGACCAGCATTGTTCGCTGAACACGCTGGCCTTGCGGAGTGACTTGGTTCGCGACAAAGAGGACTCGACGCGGTTGACTTCCCGGCTGCTCGTGCATCTGAAAATCCGATGCAGCGAATGGAACGACTCCGAGCGTCTCAATCAGCCAATCGGGCTGAAAAGGGATTGGTCCCATTGGACGGCCCTCCGCCATATCGTCGTAGGAGGCCGTCAAGATTCCGTGCGGTTCGCCACGTTTCATCCAAAACCAGAACCGCTCCGGATTCGAACCAAGATCCACTTCGTCCGTTGCCAACGAATGCACGATCAACCGCAATTTACGAGGACTTTCGACCGCCAGGCGTGCGTTGAGCGTTGGCATGCCAACTTTTCGAAAGTCGATTCTCACATCGGTCGATCGCCAAGCATATAACTTCGTGACGTTGTCATTGAGAACGTTGACGATGTCTTCGGACGTCGCGTCTGGAGCGAGAACACAGGGTTCAGGAGCGGCTCGCCGACTGCACGCCATCCAATGCCGCATTGATGAACAACCCGCCAATGCCAAACAGCACATTGCCGTCACCAACCAGCAGACGCTCAGCGACAGCGCCGAGAAGGGTGCCCGTCTGGTGATGAACAAAACCGGTCGGTCGGGGTTTGTCACGTCAATACTCTCGTCCTTGAGGCGTCTCGTGGATCACTGGGTTGGCTTGTCGTTGAACAGGTGCCAAATACGGCGTTTTGCAACTCTTGAACTTCCGAGTCATCCAATTGCTGGCCGGGAATCAGAAACGTCCCTTCGCCTCGTGTGCCAGTCACTTCGAGAAATTCCTGCTCATCGACGGTCTTCGTTCCGTCGAGCCGCAAACGCCGCCGTTGAAGCAACAACAATGCGAGCACATATCGAAACTTGTCCTGCGATGGACTCGCCTCTTCATTGAGTTGCTCAAACTGTCGCATCAAGTCATCGACGTCCAGCGACTTCTTCGCACTGGTGGTTGAATCGGGAACTTCGCAGCGCCAGTGAGCAACCAGTCCTGATGGCGGCGGCGGTGTCCAGCCAGCTTCGGAATAGTCGAGACGCACCAACTCGCCAGCTCTCTCGATCAGGACGGAGTGGCACAGACTTCCAGGCACGAGTTCCTTGCCAGTCCCGGTGCAAGTGCGGCTGACAGATTTGACGTTGTAATCTTGCACGCCCCCTTCCTCCCTGAAAAGGCGGCGGAATCTAGTCCTCAATGAATGCTGCCACAAGACGAATTCAGGCGTGACGATGACGCCGCTTCGCAAGGCATTTTCGACAGACTCGACGCCAACCGATTCGTCGGAATGCGTCATCGGCTGTCCTCGCCGGAACACAACGGCGAACCCGCGTTCCAGGAGAGGTTCCCCTGCGTCACACACTCGCGCCGACTCACCTGACTAGCGGAGCTTTGGTGGCACGATTCGCATGATCCGAAGCGGTCAAGTTGAATCTCCAAAACAAGCGCAGTTTGCCTATCTTCAGGCATTTGGTGATGCCATCGGCTGTCTTTTGCCGTCAAAGTCGCCTGCAAATTGACTACCCGCCAAGAGTGATGCGACTAGACGCAAAATTGACGTAAGTCTTTTGCAATTTGCAGACTTGAGAAGTTCAAGGGGCCGTTTCGACGTTGCCGATTCAGAGCACTAGACCTGCCATCTCCGATTGTGAGGCGTCTACCTGCAAACGCCTCTGCGTGGCCCCGTAATTTCGGAGCTGGCAAGGACTCTGAGTCTGTGGTGCGTTTTGAATTTTGTCACCACGGCCCGGCCGGTGGGAATATGGATCCGCTGAGAAGATCGCGACGCGCGTCGCGGGCGGTTTCCTGCTTCTCCTCGGTGTCCGAAAAACCGCCTGTTCGCCCCCCTGGCACCATCGGCGGTCCGTGTCTGACATTAGTCCCAAGGGAAGGAGACGCTGCGTTATGAACTGGATCAAGACTTTGACCGCCGTGGTCGCAACTCTGGGGTTGGGTGGGGTGGCGCAAGCCGGCCTGTTCGACTCTTGCTGTGGAACAGCGAAATCAAGCTGCTGCACATCGACCTGTCAGCCCTCGTGCTGCAAACCAACGATCGCTCGGCCATGTTGCCCGACGGTCCACACGTATCAACGTGCTTGCTCGACGTTGACGAATCCCTGCTGCAAGCCCAGCTGCTGCGGCCACGATGCGTCAGGTTGCTGCAAGAAGGGGTGCGATCCGAACTGTGCTGCTCCAGGCGCTGCCTGTGGCACCAACGGATGTGCTCCGAAGTGCGCTCCGGCGTGCGCTGCTCCTGCGGCGTGTGCTCCAGCGTGTGCGGCCCCGGCCGCTGCCTGTGCCAACAACTGTGCTCCGAACTGTGCCGCTCCTTGTGCTCCGAAGTGCGCTCCGGCCTGTGCTGCTCCCGCAGCCTGTGCTCCGGCCTGTGCGGCTCCGTGCGGTCCGAAGGCGTGCTGCGCTCCCGCAGCGTGTGGTCCTAGCTGTGCGGCTCCGGCAGCCAATGCCTGCTGCAAAAACGCCAATGCTTGCTGTGGCAAAGATGCCAATAGCTGCTGCGGCAACACCTGCTGCGAAGATCACTCGGCCGACATTGCGTGCCTGATCTACAAGTCTCAGACGTCTTGTTATGCCAAAGATCGCCGCAAAGCTCTTGATCGCTTGGGCGACAAGTATAGCTGCGTCTGCAATCCTGAGATCATGTCCGCGTTCATCTACGGTCTGAATGACTGCGACGAACGAGTTCGCTGGGAAGCGGCCGACGAGATTGGCGATCAGCTCCGCAAGAATCCTTGCTGCTGCTCGTGCGAAATCGTCACCGCGTTGACGGCTGCCTTGGGCGATTGCGACCGTGGCGTTCGTCGTCAAGCGGAAGAGGGTCTGCGTGCTTGTGGCTATCAAGTGGTCGATGGCTGCTGTGGTGACAAAGGTTGCTGCAAAGCCGGTTGCGGTGCGACTGGCTGCGGAACGACTCCGGCTGCTGCTCCTGAGGCGGCTCCGGCTCCGGCCCCGGCTCCTCCGACCGAACCCAAGGCCTACTTCCCGTCCCGTTCGACGAGCCCGACGACGAAGAAGACCAACAAGCTCGGCAACCTGTTCGGACTGCGTAGTTAATCTGACGAGCCCGCTTCAAGGCAGGCTCAACTGACAACTCGGTTTTCACGACCCCCGGAGCAATCCGGGGGTCTTTTTATTTTCGATTTGAGATTTGCGATTTTCGATTTGAACTGCCAACGTCTCGCTGGAGTCGTGGCAATCGCAAATCAAAAATCGAAAATCCCATCATGGGCTATCGCAATCTCCAAGAATGTGTCGCCGACCTTGAACGGTCGAAGCAGTTGATTCGCATCGATGCCGAAGTCGATCCGCATTTGGAAATCGCCGAAATTCAGCGTCGCGTCTACCAGGCTGGTGGCCCGGCACTGCTTTTCACGCGACCGAAGGACTGCCGCTTCCCGTTGCTGGCAAATCTGTTTGGTACGATCGAGCGCACTCGATTTCTGTTTCGAGACACGCTCGACGCCGTGCGACGCTTGGTCGAGTTGAAGATCGACCCGATGTGCCTGACGCGGAATCCTTGGCGATATCGCTCAGCACCATTCACCGCGCTGCACATGCTGCCAAAGTTTGTCTCGCGCGGGCCAGTGCTCGCGAATGAGACCACGATCGATCAACTTCCGCAGATCGTCAACTGGCCGAAGGACGGCGGAGCGTTCATCACGCTGCCGCAAGTTTACACAGAAGATGCCGACCGGCCCGGCTGGCAGCACTCCAATCTTGGCATGTATCGCGTTCAGATTTCCGGCGGACGGTATCAGCCCAACCAAGAGATCGGTCTGCACTACCAGATTCATCGCAGCATTGGTGTCCATCACGCCACCGCAATTCGCCGAGGCGAACCATTCCGAGTCAACATTTTTGTGGGCGGTCCACCGGCGATGACACTCTCTGCGGTCATGCCGTTGCCGGAAGGAATGAGCGAGCTCACGTTCGCAGGTGCGATTGGCGGACGACGAGTGCGGATGATTCGTGGGACTGCGCTCGGCGCGGGTCTCCTGACCCCGCCGCTGGACGCGACCGTAGGTCTCCCAATTCAGGAACACGGCCGAGAACATGGAGACCTGCGGTCACGGATCACGGCGGGGGCAGGAGACCCGCGCCGAGCGCCGCTGTCCATCGCTGCCGAAGCCGACTTCTGCATCGTTGGGACGGTCGATCCGAGCGGCCTGAAACCAGAAGGTCCATTTGGAGATCATCTGGGCTACTACAGCCTGGCTCACGACTTCCCCGTGTTGCGGGTCGAAAAGGTCTTCCATCGGGACGGAGCCATCTGGCCATTCACCGTCGTTGGCCGGCCGCCTCAGGAGGACACGAGCTTCGGTGCCATCATCCACGAAATCACCGGCCCGATTATCCCGACGGTTATTGGCGGAGTGAAAGCGGTTCACGCCATCGACGCCGCTGGAGTCCATCCTTTGCTACTCGCGATCGGCAGCGAGCGTTATGTGCCGTATGCGTCGCCGCGTAAACCGCAAGAGTTATTGACGTGTGCCAATGCAATCCTCGGCCAAGGGCAGTTGTCGCTCGCGAAGTACCTTTTCATTGTCGCAGGCGAGGACAACCCACAACTCGACATTCACGACATCCCGGAATTCTTTCGCCACGTTCTGGAGCGAGTCGATTGGCGCACCGACCTGCATTTCCAAACGCAGACGACGATCGACACGCTTGACTACTCCGGCCAAGGATTCAACGCCGGCTCAAAGCTGGTCATCGCAGCGGCGGGTTCGTCGCGCCGCGAGTTGCCGAACATCGTCCCGTCCGACTTGTCATTGCCGAACGGCTTCCGCGACCCGTTTGTCGCAATGCCGGGCGTTCTCGTCATCGCCGCTCCACCGTTCGACACACGATTCGGAGCCAGCGATGGCGAGCAGGAACGATCGATCGGCCAGTTCCTGCGACACTTCGCCGCGAACTCGCCGATCAACGCCTTTCCGCTCATCACGCTCGTCGATGACAGCGAGTTCGCCGCGCGAACGATCAACAACTGGCTGTGGACGACATTTACTCGCTCGAACCCTGCCGCCGATATCACCGGTCTCGGCGCGTTCGTCCAACAAAAGCATTGGGGCTGCCGAGGCTCACTCATCATCGATGCCCGCAGCAAACCGCATCATGCCCCGCCGTTAACCGAAGAACCTGAGACCACTCGGCGAGTCGATGCACTATTCGCCAACAACGCTCCACTGCACGGCTTGTGGTGAAACCGTACCGCGACCATTAGGACTCTTCCGCGTCGCGAAACTATACCTCGCACGTTCAGATTGGGGACTTCTGAGCGGCAAGGCGCTAGCCGCCGGTCTCGGCCGAACTGATGGACCGGCGGCTAGCGCCGTACCGCTCAGAAACATCTCACCAATGGCCGTGCGAGGTATAAGCCAAAGGGCTCTGCCGAGCTTGAACCGCATCCCGTTTTGACTCCAGGCACAAGACGGTGATTCGTGAGAGCTTTATACTGCGGCCATTCGTGATGGTATCGCGATGAAGTTTTGATGGAGGGGCGAATGATTCTCCGGCTGCTCATTGTTCTGTGTGGACTGCTGTTGGCTCAACCCGTGATCGCCGACGATTGGCCCTCGTTGCCGGAGCAGAATGCTGCCGTCGAGATTCCGGCTCAGGAATGGCCGCTGCGGCCAGGTCCGCGCCGCGTCCGAGTGCTCGTACATTATCCCGGCGGCAAGCTGGCAAACGTCGGCGAGCGAACCGGTCTGATGCTGACGCTGCACAACTGGGGCGGCACCGATTGTGTCGGCACGGCGAGTCCGACCGTGCTGGCCGAGAAGCTCAACGTCGTCGCACTCTGCGTGAACTATTTGCAGAGCGGCCCGAAGGACTCGATCGAGGGTCCGGAGCCGTACGACTTCGGCTATCTGCAAGCTCTCGACGCTTTGCGAGCGTTGTGGTGGCTCGATCAGGGATTGCAGGGCAGGGGAGTGAAGTTCGCAAACGGTCGAGTATTCGCGACCGGCGGCTCCGGCGGAGGCAACGTGACGCTGATGTGCCACAAGCTCGCGCCACGCACGTTCGCGTGCGTCATTGACCTGTGCGGCATGAAGAAGTTGTCGGACGACATCGCGTTCAAAATGCCGGGTGGCAGCGACCTCGACGCTCGGTTCAGCCGCGATCCGGCGAGTCCGTATTTTTTGTCGCTGGATCATCAGGAACTGCGGTTTCTCGGAAATCCAGATCACCTGGCGACGACGAAGTCTCTCGGCTCGCGGACGAAGATCATCACTGTTCACGGTCGCGACGACACGACCTGCCCGTTTCCGGATGCCGTCGAGATGGCAGAGGGAATGCGTCGTGCAAAGCTCGACGTTGAGCCGCACTTCATCGGAAAGGATCGCATCGACGGCAGAGTTTTCACGTCCACCGGACATGCGCTCGGCAATCGTACGGAGATCGTCCTGCAACTCGGTGCGACGTTTCTTTCGCCGAGCGACGCCGACCGCCGCGAACGAACTGAATCGAGTGATTTTGAGCGACGCGAGACGATCCACTACCGCACCTCGAACGGCGCGTTCGAGATTGACTATTCCGCCGGCGTTCCATTGGGCCGCTTCGTCGCGAGTGAACCGCTGTCGGAATACCCGAATCATCAAGACCTGTCGTTCGTGCTCGACAGCAACGGTACGAAGCAGGGCATCAAATCGCCTGCCGATTGGGCCAGGCGTCGCAAGCACATCGTTCGTCACTTCCAACGAGTGACCGGCCCTCTGCCAAGTCCGCTCCGCCGCGTGCCACTGGACGTGAAGATTGTTGAGGACGTCAAAGTCGGATCGCTGACCCGTCGCAAGTTGAGTTTTCAATCCGATCCGTCCGACCGCGTGACCGCGTATTTGTTTCTCCCCGTGAGGCAGGCTTCCAGCTTGCCGACCAGCACAGAGGCAGGTGGGAAGCCGACCCCACGGCCTGCAGTGCTGTGTCTTCAGCAAACCACGAACGCCGGCAAGGATGAGCCGGCAGGCATTCGCGGCGATCCGGGTTTGAAGTACGCCCTCGAATTGGCTGAGCGCGGCTTCGTCACGCTGGCTCCTGACTATCCAAGCTTCGGCGAGCATGTTTATGACTTCGATTCGAAGCACGGCTACGTCAGCGGAACGATGAAGGCGATCTGGGACAACATCCGAGCCGTCGACCTACTGGAAACGCTGCCGGAAGTGGACGCGGAGCGCATCGGCTGCATCGGTCATTCGCTCGGCGGCCACAACGCGATTTTCACCGCCGTTTTTGAGCCGCGTCTGAAAGCGATCGTCTCCAGTTGCGGCTTTTCGTCGATGCAAAAAGATGATGTGCCGAGCTGGACCGGCCCGCGCTACATGCCGCTGATTGCCAGCGAGTTTAAGAACGATGCGAATCGCCTGCCGTTCGACTTCCACGAGTTGATCGGTGCGATCGCCCCACGTCCGTTGTTTGCCTCCGCCGCCACGAAGGACAGTGACTTCGATGTCTCCGGAGTCAAAGACGTGTTTGCCGCTGTGCGGCCGATCTACGAATTGAACGGCAAGGTGGACGACCTCGTCAGTCATTATCCGGAGGTGGGACACTCGTTCCCGGAAGACTCACGGAAGCGGGCTTACGATTTTCTGGAGCGGGCGCTACGAACACTTCGGTCAGCAGTTGATGGAAATTGAAGAACTGGAGTCTCTTGATCGAGAATGATTACAATTCCGTCCGCCTGACGGCACCGCAGGAAATCCTGGTTTGATTCCCTCAGGAGTCCCGCATGTTCAGTCTGCTGGGGTCGAGTGCTCGGTTGTGCGACGGGTACACACGCCGCGAGATGTTGCGGCTGGGTGGCTTGAGCGCATTCGGAGTTTCAATACCGCAGCTTCTTGCGGCGAAGCGGACTGTTGCTGCGGATGCACGGCCGAGTTTTGGTCGGGCCAAATCCTGCATCGTGTTGTGGATGACGGGCGGCCCGCCGCAGCATGAGACGTGGGATCCCAAACCGGACGCGCCGGCGGAGATTCGCGGGCCGTTCGGCTCCATCTCAACCAGCCTTCCGGGAATTCGTGTCGGCGAGCTGATGCCAAACACAGCCCGCATCCTCGACAAACTGTGTGTGCTGCGAGCGGTCCACACCGACAATCCGTCGCATCCCGGTAGCAGCTACGAAATGTTGACTGGTGTGCTGCACCCGCTCGGCAAGGGTCGCGATGACGTGGTCGATCGCCGCAGCGACTTTCCAACATTCAGTTCGATCGTCAAAGGCTTTCGGCAAGCTCCACCCGGTATTCCGGCGGCCGTCGTGATCCCTGAGCCGATCTTCAACGTTCCGTTTTATCCGGGTCAACATGGCGGTTTTTTGGGGAGCCGTTTTGATCCGTGGCGGCTAACCTGCGATCCCTCCGCAAGTGATTTCAAGATTCCAGAGTTGTCGTTGATGGACGGCGTTTCGGACGTACGTCTGTCCGCTCGCACCGACTTGCTGAATCTGGTTGATTCGCCCGAGGCTGGGTTGCGCGGCGATGCAACTTGGAAGACTTACCTGACTGACTCGCAGCAAGCGTTCGATTTGCTCGTAGGCCGCCGAGCACGCGAGGCACTTGACCTCAGCCGCGAACCACCAAAGGTGCGCGAGCGATATGGTCGGCACAAGTTTGGTCAGGGTTGTTTGCTCGCGCGGCGATTGGTCGAAGCGGGAGTGCCGCTGGTCCAAGTCAATTGGCATCGCGACAAAGACGACGACACGCCGATGTGGGACGCGCACTGGAAGTTGGAAGACAATCTCAAACGCAAGCTCATGCCACCGATGGATCAATCGTATCCGGTATTGCTCGATGATTTGGAGCAACGCGGTTTGCTCAGCGAAACGCTCGTGATCTGGATGGGTGAGTTCGGCCGCACTCCGAAGGTGGAGTACGTCGCTCCACATCCGACAATCGGCCGCAATCACTGGGGCAATGTCTTCTCGATCACGTTGGCCGGCGGGGGCGTGCGCGGCGGGCAAGTGCTCGGCTCCAGCGACAAGGATGGAGCTTACCCCAAAGACTTCGCCGTCGAACCGGGCGATCTGCTGGCGACGCTGTATCACTCGCTGGGAATCGACCCACAAAGCGAGATTCGTGATCCACTGAATCGCCCGCATCCAATCAGCCGTGGCCGGGTGCTGGAGCGGGTGTTTTGATTTGATAGGGGTAGGAACGACTGATTGAGTTCAGTCGCCCCTCCCTCCGAACCGGACGGGCGGGTTTCCCGCATCCGGCTCTCCGGTTGATGGTCTTACCTGCGAGAGGATTGAACGGCCAGAGCATGGGCGGTCGTCAGGTT
>SYJG01000354.1 GCA_005798445.1 Planctomyces sp. | reverse complement strand
GTCGCATCAAAGGCTACCGAGAAATCCCTCAATTGATCGCCGCACTCGACGCCACACTTGCATCACAACGCCATGCCGGTTGACATCATCACCAATTCACAGAACCGACCTGCCTCTTCAACTATCTCAGGGACATCCTCCCAATCGTCGTAATCTGATCGGAAGTCAGTCCGTCCGCGTACGCGCGAGCGGCAACGATTTCCCAATCGCTCAAGCCGCAGCCACGCAGAAACACTTCAGGAATCTTCCCTTTGGATTTGAACAGCGTGTCGATGCCCACGGTCGACGGCCGTTTGTGCTTTACCGCTTTAAGACCCGCTGCCGAAGAAAGGTCAAGGTTCGCAAACGTCGTACTATTACAATTTGCCTCGCTGAGGTTTACTTCGCTGACGTTCGCCCTGTTGAAACACGCATCTTCGAGCCATGCCCCGGTGAGGTCAGCTCTGGTGAGGTCCGTTCCGATGAGGTTCGCCCTGGTCAGGTTTGCCCCGGTGAGGATTGCCCCAGTGAGGTTTGCCCCGATGAGGTTCGATTCGATGAGGGACGCATTTCTGAGGTTGGCCTTGCTAAGGTCCGCTCGGAAGAGGTTCGCCCCGCCGAGTTTCGCATCAATGAGGTAGGCCCCGCTGAGTTTCGCATCACTGAGGATCGCATCACTGAGGATCGCATCGCTGAGGTTCGCCAAATTGAGCGTCGCCTCAACTAGGATCGCCCTGCTAAGTTCCGCCCCGTTGAGGTTTGCGTGGACGAGGCCCGCCTTGGTGAGGTTTGTCCCACTGAGACTCGCCCCCCTTAGGCTCGCCTCTCGAAGGTTCGACCCGATGAGGTCCGCGCCTACGAGCTTCGCCTCAAAGAGGTTTGCCCTACTGAGGTTTGCCTCTCTAAGGTTTGCCAAAGCGAGGTTCGCCTTCATGAGGTTCGCATCGCTAAGGTTCGCCTTGCTGAGATTCGCCTCGCCGAGGTTCACCTCAATGAGGTTCGCCAAAGTGAGGTTCGCCTCGACTAGGTTCGCCCGGCGGAGATTGGCCTCGCTGAGGTCCAATTGCTCATTGGGGTTGCCCTCTCGCCACAGTCGAATCGCTTCCGCACCCTTGAGAACGATTTCAACGTGTTCGGGATTCGCCATTCTGAAAGCCCCACGAAAATAACGATGTTCGGCCCGTGCTCCGGCGAAGCCGATTGGATCGGATGGTTCGCCGCTCGGCTGTCGATCGAAGGATCTGCGTCCGAGACTCACATCATGGCACAACCGTCCGTCGTCCAAGTCAACCTCACCGCACACTCGCCGCGCCGGTCGAGTCCACAATCGCCAGCATCGCCCCCTTCAACACCGTCGGCAGTTCGGACCATGCCGAGCAAGACGCAAGCGTCTTGTCTGACTGCGGGCGAGTCCGATAGATTGATTCTCGTTCAGAGCCACCGAGAGGTTGTGGGAGAGACTTGTCATGTCGCAAACGATCGCAGTGCCGGAACGATTGGCCGCTCGACTGGAGAAGAAAGCTCAGTCACAGCGAACCACGGTGGAATCGTTGGTCGTGACCATTCTGGATGCGGCGATTGATGCCGACGATTCGAGTGATGATTGGTCTGCCAAGAATGCTCGGCGAGTTGGGTTGATTCATCAGCGGTTCGCTCAGGGGTTGGATGCGGCGGAAACGCGCGAGTTGGAGCAGTTGCAAGACTTGGCCACACAACGTCTGGAAGCCTGGGACTCGCAATTGTTGAGCGACGTGGCGGCGATGCGCGAGGCGGTCGAGCGTGTTGTCCCTCACACCGGTACGGCGACGGCCACTTGAGAGTGCGGCATGTTCGACTATCCGCAGCACGCTCACCAACGCCGTCATGGGCCGAGAGGCTACAACGATTATCGCTCGTTCAAGCCTTGGCTTCGCGATGAATTCGCTTTTCGCTGCGTTTACTGTCTGTGGCGCGAAACGTGGAGTGCCGCCGGTGATGCCGCCTTCAGCGTCGAGCATCTTCAGTCGCAGTCCCGCCAGCCGGATTTGGCTCGTGACTACACCAATTTGGTCTATGCCTGTTGCGGTTGTAACTCGGCCAAACAGGATCACGATTCGCCACTTGATCCGTGTCGAGACAGATTGGCAGAGCATGTCTTCGTCAGCCCTGATGGTGCGGTCATCGCGAAGTCTGCCGAAGGACAAGCCTTCATTGATCTCTGCCTGTTAAATCGGCCTGCGCTCGTATCGGCGCGGCAGACGATGTTTCGGTTATGGGCGATCTTGAATGTCGAGTCTTCCGATGAAGCCCGCGAATTGAAGCACCGTTTGTTTGGCTATCCGTCCGACCTTCCGAATCTCGCGAAGTTGCATCCACCGGATGGAAACTCCATCAGGTCCGGCTTGGCAACCAGTTTCTTTGAGCGCCGCCAGCGTGGTGAACTTCCCACACTGTTTTGCGGACTGGAACCGGCACGCTGATGTCGAGATGCTGGCGTCGATGAACAGACTTCGGAAGACACGGGGCTCACCAGTCTCGCTGACACAACCCCGCCGCTCATTGACGAAACCCATCCGATCCCCGCGACTTTCGAGGTTGTGTCCATGTCAGCCACAACGTCGCTGCTCACACTCCCGGCCAGCCGATCCGTGGCACCGTCCGTCTCACCGTTCGATCAGCCATCCCACCTCACCGCCCACTCCCCGCGCCGGCCGAGTCCACAATCGCCAGCATCGCCCCCTTCAACACCGTTGGCAGTTCGGACCACGCCGCGACGATCCGAGCCAACTCGGCATCGTGTTCCTGACCACGTTCCGAACTCGCGACAACACGCTCCACGTTCTCATTCGTTGTCACCAATTCGCAAGACTTTGGGCCAGTGGTGGTGCCAGAGAATGAGCCATCCGCTGCAACGTGTTGCTCGGCTTCCGCGTATGGCAACGGTGTGCGGGATTCAAAATCCCGTATCCTCACGGGTGTGTGGGTTCGACTCCCACCTTCGGCACTTCTTCTTAAACGCTCTTAAAGCCCTGGCTTGTCTGGGGTTTTTGCGTTTCTGGGCAGTGATCTTTCAAGTTGTGGGTTGTGATCGTCAATCGTTCGGTGGATGCCAGCCGATGCTCACCCATCGCCATCGCGCGGTGATTCGAGTTGGCTGGTTGAGTTGCAAGGCGACGATCGTCTCGAGACGACCCGCGTCCAAGGCGTCCCGATCCAACGACGCATCCACCACGGCGATGGCCCGATCCAAGTCCGCATCCGACGGAATCGGCAGTAACGGGAACCATCGAACGGCCGCGTCGCGCGACATTCGTCGCGCCGGTCTAAAACTCACCGATTAACGATTCGCCGGTAGCGCGTGTGCGAGTGCCGAGTGCTCGCCAGACGCCGAGGTCGATGTTTTGACTAATTGACCGAGAGGCACCGTCCATGAGGAGCGACTGCACAAGACCCGTGTGATAACTGCGCGAGGTGATCGCCGCGTATGTTCGGGCCGTCAAGCTGGAACCTTCTTGCCGCGAGTTGTAATCCACGTCGTATGTCCGGCCGTCGGTGTGCAGGTAGCTGACGACCGTGTTCGGGCGAAACACGGTGGTGAAGCCTTCGTGATGGATGCGGCCATCACACCATTCGGTGTGACCGGTGTTGTCGTTCGTGTTCGGGCCGAGCTTGAAGTTTGAGGCGGTCACTCCTCCGGCAAGTGAGGCGATCGCAGCGGTGGAAGCGGGTGGCGTTGCTCCGGGATCATTCGAGTTGCGGAAGTACGACGTGAAGGCTTTGACCTCGGACGCCGCTAGAGTGCTACTCAAGCCGTCGCGGATGCTCGCCGGGGTCGTGCTGCTGTTCATCCAGAAAACGCCGTCGCCCCCTTGTCCGGTGGCCGGATCCCAGCTCAGCCATGTTCCCATATTGAAGCCATACGTCAGGGGTCGAGTGAACGCATTGCCCGAAGCGTTCACTCGGACGACATCGTTCGCTTCCGAGGGGCAAACGTAGGTTCCAATCTTGAGCAGCGACACGCCTGCCGCCAATTGCTGATCCCAAGCGATCGTTAAGTTGACCTTTTTGAAAGCGTTGCCAGCTTCCAATTGCGGCAGGATGCGGCCGTGAATCGACCACGAGCCGTTGTTTCCCGAAAACGTGGTGCCGGCTCGAATCGTTCCGCTCGGCGGAAAGGCTTTGTTGGTGTCAAGGTAATTGTGCAGCGCGAGGCCAATCTGCTTGAGATTGTTTTTGCACTGTGACCGCCGAGCCGCCTCGCGAGCTTGCTGCACAGCCGGCAGCAACAGCGCGATCAAAATGGCGAGGATCGCAATCACGACGAGCAGTTCGATCAACGTGAATCCCAACCGATTTACGGTCGGGGTTGCGCGGCTCGGTTTCGAAGAGTCTCTTCGCATCGACGGTCTCCATGAGAATGTCATCCGTCTTGAAAGACAAATCTCATGCCAAGGATGCCGAGCAAATGTCTGTCACACCGTCGGTGCCTGGAACACGGAAACACCGGCGAAAAACCACGAAATGATACGATCAAAGCAGCTCGGCAGCGACAATCGTCACGGATGATCGGTGGCGAATCTTTGGTCGCGGACGGCGAGTTTCTCGACAACGTGAGAATCAAGGGCTGCTCGGTCAGCAACTCACGTCACTCCGTTGTCTTGCTTGGCCGCTTTGTGAATCTCCATATCGGAGCTGAGCACCCAATGTGTCACCCCCCGGTCCCAATCGTTTTTTGCAATGACAAATGCCGTCATTTGAGCGTCATCATTCGTTATTCTTTCGTCATTGGGTCTTTCGTCATTCATCATTTCTGCGGTGCCTCATGTCTCAAGCCAACGTCCGTTCGCTCGATGCCATGCGAGCCTTTCGAGTGAATCTGCTGGAATTCGCGGATGTCGCGAATGATGTCGCGGCCTCGCTGCAACAGCAGACTCTGACTTTCCTGGACTGGCTCGAACACGACCGTCCGAACTTTTGGAAGCAGTACATGCTCCGCAGTTTCGACGTCATTGCACAGGCGCGATCCGATTTGGAACGATGCAAAATGCGATCCGCCGGTGACCATCGTCCCACTTGCTACGAAGAAAAGCTGGCGTTGGAAGCCGCCAAACAGCGTTTACAGATGGCTCAAGAAAAAGTTGAAGCCGCCGCACGCTGGTGCTCGTTCGTCCGGCACGAGATCGATGAATTCGATGGCCGACGCGGTGGCTTGCAACGCTACATCGAAGCGGACTTCGCCAAGACAATTGCGATGCTCGAACGAATGATCCTCGCCATCGAAGCCTACGCGGAAATTGAAGCCGCTGCCGAGGAATCCGTTCCGCCACCAGTGTCTAACCCCTAACCCCTCCTCACCATCATGCGAGTCACCGATCTCTCTGTCGATAGCACCAAGCTCTACAAAGCTCACGTCGAATTGATTCAGGCGTGGGAGCTGACCAAAGAGCATTGGAAAGACGACAACGCCCAGCACTTCGAGGACAACCACCTCGCGCCGCTCGACCCGCTGGTCAAGATGCTGCTCGACGCGACCAACCGGCTCAACGAGGTGTTCTCCCGCGTCGAACGCGAACTCGCATCGCCGGGACAGGATTGAAAGGGTACGACGAATTGAAGGAGACGACGAATGAAGTACCGGAATTCGTCGTCTCCTTCAATTCGTCGTACCCGTTTTCGAATGAGTTGTCCTGAACTCCGCGTTACGATGCTCCGCCGTCCACGACCCACTCACCGCTGGAGATTGTCATGACGAATTTCACTCGACGAGATTTCCTGTCCGCCGCCGCAAGTGTCGCCGCCGCAAGTTCGGCCGTGTCGCTGATGGCTCAGGAGAAACCCAAACAAAAGCAGCTCTTGCAGGCGGCTCCGAAGAAAGAAGGCACCGTGAATCAGAATGACTTGGCGATTTGCGACACGCATCAGCACCTCTGGGATTTGACCAAGTTCAAACTGCCGTGGCTGAAAGGAGACGGCGTCGAGTCGCTCAGGCACAGCTTTCTGATGTCCGACTACTTGAAGCTGCTCGGCCCGCACAAAGTCACGAAGACGGTCTACATGGAGGTCAACGTGGCGGAGGAGCAGCAAACGGCCGAGGCGGAATACGTCCTCGACCTCTGCGGCAAAAAGGACAATCCGATGTGCGGCGCGATCATCGGCGGCTCGCCGCAGTCGGCCACGTTCGCCAAATACATGGAACCGTTCGCGACCAACAACCGTATCAACGGCGTGCGCACCGTGCTGCACGATCCCGATCGACCGAAGGGGATGTGCCTCGAAAAGACGTTCGTCGAGAACGTCAAACGGCTCGGCGAGATGGGCAAGAGCT
Organism: Planctomyces sp.; assembly: GCA_005798445.1. Lineage (GTDB taxonomy): Bacteria > Planctomycetota > Planctomycetia > Planctomycetales > Planctomycetaceae > SXKJ01. The sequence continues at coordinate 24,788 of SYJG01000354.1, read as the reverse complement.
TTGACCTCTGCATGAGACCGGAAGACATCGGCGACGGAGCGAAACTCGGCGAGCTGTGCCCAAAGACGACGCTGGTCGTCGATCACTGCGGCAACATGCCCGCACAGTCCAACGACAAAGCTCTCCGTGAAGCGTGGCTGAAGGGAATGAAGGCCGCTGCGACCCGCGAGAACACGTTTTGCAAAATCTCCGGCATCGTCGCGACCGCCAAGCCGAACGCTTGGAAGCCGTCCGATCTGGCCGAGGTCATTTTCCTCTGCATCGACACCTTCGGCATCGACCGCTGCTTCTTCGGCGGCGACTGGCCCGTCTGCACGCTGACCGCACCGCTGGCCGATTGGATTGCCGCGCTCAAAGAGATCGTGAAAGACAAGCCGCTCGATTGGCAGAAGAAACTGTTCCACGACAACGCCGTGCGGATTTACAAAGTGGCGGCGAAGTGATGTTGGACTTTGAAAACGGTATCACGGCGATCGGCTGTCGGCCGACAGTGTCCGGCCGGACGCCGTAAGCCGAATGCCGATGGCCGTGATACCGTTTTTGCTCCGACCACGAACGAAAGACATTCCCATGACTTCGTGCCGACTGTTGGCGTTTGTGGCGTGCCTCACTTTCGCCGTGTCGTTCGGATTTGCTGACGAACCTAAACCCGATCGCACGACCGCCGATCTTGTCGCCGAGCTCAAGCCCTCGATTGTCGTCATCACGTTTACCGGCCGAGACGGCAAGCAAGAGGGACTCGGTACCGGGTTTGTCGTTGGCGAGGACGGGCTGATCGCGACGAACTTTCACGTCATTGGCGAAGGACGGCCGATCTCGGTTCAGTTTGCGGACGGGACGAAGCGGGACGTGATTGAGGTGCGAGCGTCGGATCGACAGCTCGATTTGGCCGTCTTGAAGATTGATCAGAAGGGACTCAAACCGCTCGAACTAGGGGACGCGACGAAGGCGCAGGACGGACAGCCGGTCGTGGCGATGGGGAATCCGCGGGGGTTGAAGCACAGCGTGGTCGAAGGGATCGTCAGCGGCAAACGAGAGATCGACGGCCGGTCGATGCTGCAACTGGCGATGCCGATCGAGCAGGGAAACAGCGGCGGGCCGCTCGTCGATCGGGACGGCAAAGTGCTCGGCATCATTACGCTCAAGTCGCTCGTGACCGACAACCTCGGCTTCGCGATTTCGGTGAACTCGTTGAAGCCGCTGTTGGAGAAACCGAATCCGGTGCTGATGTCGCGCTGGCTGACGATCGGACAACTCAACCCGCGCGATTGGACGCCACTGTTCGGAGCGCGCTGGCGACAACGAGCGGGGCGCATCGCCGTTGAAGGCTTGGGCCAAGGATTCGGTGGCCGGTCGTTGTGTCTATCGAAACAAGCGGTGCCGGAGAAGCCGTTCGAGGTTGCTGTGAACGTGAAGTTCTCGCCCGAAGACGGAGCGGCCGGACTCGTGTTTCATGCCGACGGCAAAGAAAAGCACTACGGTTTTTATCCGAGCAACGGCGGCTTCCGGCTCAGCCGCTTCGACGGATCCGACGTGTTCCAGTGGAAGGTTCTGCAAGAGGTCCGCAGCGACGCCTATCGGGTCAACGATTGGAACGAGATCAAAGTTCGCGTCGAGAAGGGGCGAATGGTCTGCTTCGTGAACGGCACACAGATCATCGAATCGACCGACGACGAACTGACTGGCGGGCAAGTCGGCCTCGCGAAGTTCCGGCACACCGAGGCGGAGTTCCGTGGCTTCCGCATCGCAACGGAACTCGACTCGCAGAAGGCCACGCCCGAAACAACCAAACGGATCGGCGATCTCGTCAAAGACATTTCGCCGAGGCAGGCCGCTGCGGCGGATGTCCTCAATAAGCTCGCGCCAGACGGACTCGTGGCCAGCACAGTGCTGCGAGAGAAAGCCAAAGAACTCGAACAACAGGCCGAGCGGTTGCGTCAACTCGCCAACGATGTGCATGTTAAAAAGGTGCAGGCCGAGCTGCGTTCGCTCATCGAAGGCAAGGAGGACTCCAAGATCGATCTGCTGGCTGCCGCGCTCTGGATCGCCGCGTTCGACAACGAAGAACTCGATGTCGCCGAATACTGCCGCGAGATCGACGACCTCGCGTTGGACCTCAAAAAGTCATTCGCCGCCGACGCAGATGACACCGCGAAACTCGCCGCGCTCAAGAAATTCTTCTTCGAGGAACTCGGTTTTCACGGCGGCCGACTGAACTACTACGCCCGATCGAACAACCAACTCAACGAGGTCATTGACGACCGCGAGGGGATGCCGATCACACTTTCGGTCTTGTATATCGAACTCGGCCGCCGAGTCGGCTTGAACCTCGTCGGTGTCGGAGTCCCCCGTCAATTCGTCGTGCGGCATGAGCCGAAAGATGGCGACTCGCAACTGATCGACGTCTTCGAGGGTGGCGTCACAGTGACTCGGCAGGAGATCGAGGAGCGACTCTTCAAGGGAGAACCCCCAATCGTTGCCCGCGACGAACATTTCGCGACCACGAAGCCGCGCGACATCTTGATTCGGATGCTCAGCAATTTGTTGCGGAGCGCTCAGAACGAGAAGGATGCCGAAGCGATGTACCGCTACGTCGATACGATCCTGACGCTCAACCCCGAAGACGGCGACTACCGGGCGATGCGGTTTGAGATCTCAGCCTTCACCAAACGGCTCGACCAAGCCCGCGCCGACGCCGACTGGCTGGTCAAGTTCCAACCGCCGAATGTCAATCTGCCGCGCGTCGAAGCGATTCGAGATTCGCTGAAGTGAGTCGTGGTGGATGCGTCTCGCATCCGACCGACGCGAGACGCGTCGGCCACGCTCACGCGATCAACTTGTCGATCACGCTTCCATGCACGTCGGTCAGGCGGAAGTCACGGCCGGCGTAGCGGTACGTCAGGCGTTCGTGGTCGAAGCCGAGCAGCCGCAGCATCGTCGCGTGCAGGTCGTGAACCGAGACTGGATTCTCGACCGCTTGGAATCCGAACTCATCGGTTGCTCCGTAAACCTGTCCGCCGCGCACTCCGCCGCCAGCCAGCCAGCAGGTGAATCCGTAGTGGTTGTGATCGCGGCCGTTGAGTGCCGGCAACTCGGCGACCGGAGTCCGACCGAACTCGCCACCCCATTGGATCAGCGTCTCGTCGAACAAACCTCGCTGTTTGAGGTCGGTCATGAACGCCGAGATCGGCCCGTCCCAATCGGCCGAGAGTTTCTTGTGCTGGGCTTCGAGGTTGTCGTGATTGTCCCACGGCTGCCCTGCCCCGCTCCAAACTTGAACGAACCGCACACCTCGCTCGATCAAGCGGCGAGTGATCAGCAACTGCCGGCCGTGAGTCCCCGCGCCGTACATCAGCCGAACCGTGTCGGGTTCCTTCGAGATGTCGAACACATCCGCCGCTTCGGTCTGCATCCGAAACGCGAGTTCAAACGACTGGATGCGAGCCTCCAGCGCGGCGTCTTCCGGCCGCTGCGATTTGTGCTGCTCGTTGAGCTTCCGCACGAAGTCGAGTTGCCGCCGCTGCTCGTCGAGCGACAGTCGCGAGTTGCGAATGTTTGCGAGCAACTTCGTGACCTCGGTGTGCTGCGTGTCGAGGTACGTCCCCTGAAAGGCTCCGGGCAAGAAGGCCGATCGCCAGTTCTGCGTCGAGACAATCGGATACCCGCCCGGACACATCACGATGAACCCCGGCAGGCTTTGATTGTCAGAACCGAGTCCGTACGTCAGCCACGAGCCGAAGCTTGGCCGGGGCAGCCGGCCATCGCCGCAGTTCATCAGCATCAACGACGACTCGTGATTGGGCACCTCGGCCTGCATCGAGCGAATCACCGCGATGTCGTCGATGTGGTTGAGCGCCGTCTGCCAGAACAGATCGCTGACTTCGATGCCCGATTGGCCATAGCGTCGAAACTCAAACGGCGACCGCATCGCCGCACCGGTCTTCCGTTCGGTGCGCAGATTTCCGGCCGGCAACGACTTTCCGTGCCACTCGGAGAGTTTTGGCTTCGGATCGAACGTGTCGACGTGCGACGGCCCGCCGTTCATGAAAAGATGCACGACATGCTTTGCTCGCGCCTCGAAATGCGGACGCTTTGGCGCGAGCGGTGTGACCGCTTCGTCTGCGACAATTCGGTCCTGCTCGCTGAGCAATGCCGCGAGTCCGAGCGTTCCGAAGCCGGTTCCGCAGCGTCGCAACAACTGCCGTCGTGAGAATGGGCTTTGCTCGGTCATGAGAGACTCCCGTGACATTTCGTGGGTCACACCACAATTGACGCATTTCGCCCCGCGATGCAAGCGGGCAACTCCGTCGCAGACCAAAGTGTTGGCGAGACGTTCGCCGACAGATATGCTCAGGCCGATTGAGCGGCGACTCTGGGAGGCGGCGATGTTCCAAGTTTTGGGTGGACCCAAGCGGCTGTGCAACGGTGTGACACGTCGCGATCTACTGTCGGTCGGCGGCCTGAGCCTCTGCGGTGTCGGATCACCCACTCTGTTTCCGTCGCTGGTGAGCGCGGAGCCGTCCGCCGAGAAACTTCCCGAGACGGCATTGCCAGGATTCGGCCGCGCGAAGAATGTCATCCTGCTGTACTTATTCGGCGGGCCGAGCCAGCTTGAAACGCTCGACATGAAGCCGCAAGCGCCGGTCGAGATTCGCGGGAAGCTCCAGTCGATCGACTCGACGCTGCCGGGCCTGCATTTGTGTGAGCACTTGCCAAACATGGCCAAGGTGATGGATCGCGTCACGGTCGTTCGCTCGCTGACGCATCCGTGGAACTTTCACGGGATGCAGTACGCCACGACCGGCTCGCCCGAAGGGAGCGTGCCGCTCGAAGAGACGCTGGGACATCCGCAGCATCAGCCGTTTCTGGGGTCGGTCGTGAACTACTTCGATCAGCAGCGACGCGGGCCGAAGCTGCACGGAGCGATTCCCGATAACCTCATGCTGCCGTTTCTGCTCAGCAGTCGCCGCTCGGCCGCGAGATACACGCCGCCGTCGGCGATGTATCTCGGCAGCCGCTTCGATCCGATTTGGACCGAGTTCCGTGGCGAGGCGACGCGCAGCGCGGTGCGGCGATCACACGGACCGGCGGCGGAGTTTCGCGATCCGTATCTCGGTGTGCAGCGCGACTGCCGATTCCTGATCGCGGCCGAAGCCGACTTGCCGAACGATTTCTCGCTCGATCGTCTGAATCGCCGACGCTCATTGCTCGATCAGTTGGAGACGCTGCGGCGGAATCTCGATCAGCAAGCGGGCCGCTCGGTGCTCGATCAAAAGCGCGAGCTGGCATTCTCACTGCTCGACTCGAAGGCAATCCGAGCGGCGTTCGATCTCGAACAAGAACCGGCGAAGCTGCGCGACGAGTACGGCCTGACGCTGTTCGGGCAATCGACGCTGCAAGCTCGGCGATTGGTCGAGGCGGGTTGCCGATTCGTGACCGTCGTGTGGGACGAGTTCGGTCAACTCAACGCTGGCTGGGACACGCACGTCGATCACTACAACCGCTTGACGGGCGAATTGCTGCCGGGCCTCGACCTCGCGTTCTCGGCGTTGATCCGCGATCTGGAAGCTCGCGGGATGCTCGACGACACGCTGGTACTGGTGATGAACGAGATGGGCCGCACGCCGCGCTTCGAGGGAGAAGGCCGAGGCCACTGGGGCCGAGCCTACTCGAACTTCTTCGCCGGCGCGGGCCTCAAGCGCGGCAACATCATCGGCCGCACCGACTCAATCGGAGCGACCGTCGCCGATCGGCCACTCACGGCGAAGGACATTCTCGCGACGATCTATCACTTGATCGGCATCAATCCCAACGCGACGCTGGACGACCGCCTCAATCGTCCGGTGCCGTTGTGTCACGATGGCAAAGTGATTCCTGAAATGCTCGCGTGACTCAGAGGCTCTCCGAAAAGTGGTTCTTTCTTCTGTAGCCCGACCCCTTGTGGGTCGGAGGATTTGATTTTCCTGAGGAATTGACGCTCATTCAAAATCCTCCGACCCACAAGGGGTCGGGCTACGGGCTTTTCGGATGGCCTTTCACTTCAGAGCAGACCAAATTGTGAAGTTGCACGGCAAGTCACCCGACGCCGCCAAAGTACGCGGCACATTGCGCAAATCGCCGCTGGATGCCGCCGCCAATGATGTGCTGGGGCGCTCTCTGATCATTCGAAAGTCGCCCTTCCGTCGTCATTCGTCATTCGCCGCGACACTGGATCAATCAGCACACGGCACTCCGGCAGGCTGTCCAGAAAAAGTTGTCCGTAGCGTTTCGTACGGATGCGGGGATCGAGGATGACGACTTGGCCGGTGTCGCTACTGCTGCGGATCAAGCGGCCAAATCCTTGCTTGAGTTTGATGATCGCTTCGGGAAGCGAGTACTCGAAGAACGGTTTGCCGCCGCGAGCTTCGATGGCCTCCATCCGGGCCTCTTGCAGCGGATGGTCCGGCACGGCGAAGGGCAACTTGGTGATGATCACGTTTTGCAGAGCGTCGCCAGGGACATCGACTCCCTGCCAGAAGCTGTCGGCTCCAAACAACACCGCTCGCGAGTCGTTGCGAAAGCGATCCAGCAGCATCGTGCGTTGCAAGCCGGCTCCTTGGCAGAGCAGCGTGTAGTTCTGCGCCGCGAACCACGGAGTTAGTCGGTTCGCACAGGCTTGCAACAGTTTGTAGCTGGTGAAGAGGACGAAGGCCCGGCCGGAAGTCGTATCGACGTGCTGTTTGATCTTCTCGCAGAGCTCGGTCTCGAACGCGGCGGGGTTCTCGTTGGGGTCGGGCATACGGCCGTGCAGAATCAGCTTCGCTTGCCGCCGGTAGTCGAACGGGCTGCCAAGTTTCTTTTCCAGCGACTTGGTTAGGCCGATGCGTGCTTTCGCGTAGTCGAAGTTTTCGCGGCCTGTTGAGAGCGTCGCGCTCGTGAGAATCACGGTGGGAACCTTCGCGAAGAGTTCGTCGCGGAGCACTGGGCCGACGTCGATTGGGCAGCTAATCAGTTTTGTGCTCTTGAATTTTCCGCTGGTTCGATCGGTCCAATAAACCGAGCCTTCGACCTCTTGCCGGACCCAGCTTTGCAGGCTGATGCCGAGTTGCGTGCAACGAGTCGCAGCGGCGGTATATTCGAGCTTGTCTGCCTCTTTCGACAAATTCGCGGCGTAGTCGTTGAGTTGCTTGGCGAGATCGAAGAGTTTCGGAGAAACATTGTTTTCGATGGCGGGCGGCGTGCGCAGTCGGCCGTTACCACCGCTGAATTGCGATTGGAAGAACTCCAACTCCGAGAAGAATTCATTGACCTTGTGCCGCGTTTCGTGGACCTCCATTTGAGATTTCAGAAACACTCGCGGAGCGAACAGCCCCTTCATCTGGTGATCGTTCCAGAGCTTGTTGAGCTGGTAGTTGATTTGTCCGCTGCTGATCGAGAGGCCCAGATGATCGCCGGCGACGGCTTCGACGGTGTGGGCCTCGTCGAGCACAGCGATGTCGTAGTCGGGCAGGATGCTCCCACCCTCGCGACGCACCGCGAGGTCGGAGAAGAACAGTGCGTGATTGACCACCAGCAGGTCGGCGTTCCAAACTCGGCTGCGAGCCTTGAAGTAGTGGCACTCTTTGAACGTCGGACATTTCTTGCCGAGGCAGTTGTCACCGTCACTGACGACTTCGTCCCACACGGGGCCGAGTGGCTTGAACGCCAAGTCTTGCAGGCTGCCCTCGGTCGTCTTTGGTACCCACTCGGCAAGCTGACGGAGTTGCTTGGACTCCTGCGGATCGCCGAACAGCAGTTGTCCCCGTTCGAGAGCCAGCTTCATCCGCCGCAGGCTGATGTAATTCGAGCGGCCTTTGACCAGCACCGCCGAGAACTCGACCGGCAGGACGGAGTTCAGAAACGGGATGTCGCGCGTGAAGATTTGCTCTTGCAGCGCGATCGTGTGCGTCGAGATGACAACTCGGCGACGTTTCTCGTTTTTGGCGGCGGCCGCGCTGAACGGGACCGAGTCCGGTTCCCAATCATCGTCATCGTGGTCTCGCCGAGCCGTCGTTGATTCCTCTGTTGCTTTCAATTGACCTTCGGCGATCGCCAGAATTGCCGGGACAAGGTACGCGAAGCTCTTACCAACTCCGGTTCCCGCTTCGACGATCAAGTGCGATTGCGTACGGATGGCACGTTCGACGGACTGAGCCATCTCCAACTGTTGTGGACGAGACTCGTAGGTCGGCAGCCTTCGCGCGATGAATCCCTCGTCGCCGAGGATCGAGCGTACATTGAGGCTCACGGCAGCCTCTGGAAACCGACAATACAAATGTCGTCGCTCTGTGGGCGGCCCTCGACAAACGCCTCGACATCGTCGACCACCACTTTGACGATCTCGTTGATTTTTTGCGGGGCTTTGGCGAAGACGGCGGTTAGACGTTTGTTGCCGTAGATTTCTTTCTGAGACCGGATGGCCTCGGTCACGCCGTCAGTGAAGACCAGCCAGGACTCACCGGGACTCAGGTCAAACTTCGAATGTTGAAACTTCTGATCGGCTAGGATTCCCAGCGGCATTCCTGATTCGGCCTGTCCGATGGGATCGACCTTTCCAGTGGTGGCATCACGACGCAACGGTGACAGGTGTCCGGCGTTGACCAGTGTCAGTTGATGGGTCTGCGGGTCGATGACCATGATCAAGCAGGTAATGAACCGATGGCCCAATCCACTGACGGAGATCTCCGCATTCAAGCCGGTCATCGCGGTCGCCAAGTCGGGCTGGCTAATCAAGTGATAGCGGACCGACGAATACAGGCGCGCCATCAGCAATGCGGCGGGAACCCCTTTTCCAGCAACGTCCGCCAAAGCCAGCGCGACGCAGCCGTTCGGCAATTCGATGTAGTCGAAGTAGTCGCCGCCGACGCGCTGCGCCGGTTCGTAGTAATCGGAGAACTCATATTCCGGCAGTTTGGGCCGCGCGTGAGGCAAGAAACCGAGTTGCACCTGTGTGGCAAACTCCAGATCGCGTTCCATGTCGCGCTGTTTGACAGCTTGGTGGTACAGATACGCGTTCTCGACGGACAAGGCGACTTGCATGGCCACGCTGATGAGCAGGTCCAAGTCTTCGTCGCGGAATTGTGCGCCAACGTCGTTGGTCGTGATTTGAATGACTCCCAACGGTCCCAACTCTCGGGAAACCAAGGGAGCGCAGATCATCGAACGAATCCGCAACGACGAGAGACTCTCGCTGGCTCGAAAGCGGCTGTCTTCCAGGGCGTTCGCGCTCAGAATGCCTTCGCTGGTTTCCAAGGCTTTGCGAACGATGGTCATGCTGACGTGGACTTGATCGTCCGCTTCGGTTTTTCGCCGTGTCTTGGTGGCTTTGACGACTAGCTTCTTCTTCTCCTCTTCGCGGAGCATGATGAAGCCTTCGTCCGCCTGTTGGAAAATTCGGAACAAGGCTTCGAGAGTCTTGTCCAAAACTTGATCGAGTCCCAAAGATCCGGCGAGGACTTTGGTGATTTCCAAAATCGCTTTGAGCTTCATCTCCGGCTTCACGCTCAGCCGCAAGTCGGACGACGAACTGCCGGCGTCGAGTGTGCTGATGATTGACGAGCGATCTTCTTCCTCGAACTCGTCATCCTGTTTCACCTCTTCGGCATCGTCGTGCGGCACGCCCTGATTATGAATTTCTTCGAGCGGCGATCGGGGGCCGACCTTGATCCCTTCATCTCCGACGATCGCGCCCGGCTTCAGCAGCTTGCTGTCGGTCGGTGCCGACAACAAAAAACGAAACGCGAAATCACAAACGCGGATGATGTCCTTGTCTTTGAGTTGACGCCGACCCTCCACGGCAGATTCGTTTACATGCGTCCCATTACGGCTGCGAAGATCTTCCACGAAGTAGTCGCCATGCACGTCGACGATTTGGGAGTGGTAGCGGCTCACCGCGGCGTTCTCTAACACCACTTGGCAATGCGGATGTCGGCCAAACACGGTTCGTTCGGCTTGCACCTCGATCAATTGACCGGGATTTTTTCCCTTGAGCACTTCCAAGACAGCCACGATGAGATCAACTCCTCGATGAGCGGAATCTGAGAGCGCGAGACATGCCTGTAGTTCGGTCGTCAAGCAACCTCAGCGTCATTGCAGCCTGAGCTGCATCTTCCCGCGTGAAGGGCGGCGGATTCTAGCCACGTGATCGCCGCGCCGGAAGAACACGCCGGAATCGACACGCAGCGAAACTATGAACGCGATCTTTGTCTGGGCAATGAATCGGCCCCTCGGCCGCTACTTCGGTCCGCGCGGGGACGTGGATCGTCCTGCGAGTCGGGTCCGGGGGGACGGGGTCGCCGGCGCAGTGCTTCATTCAGCCACTCGCCGAGCGGTCGCTGGACGAAGTCCCCTCGATTTCGCAGGTGCTGCCGGTCGATTTGCTCGGCATCGGCGAGATGGCCGGACAACGCCAGATCCAAGGCTTTTCCCGCCCAAGCCGTGGCAATTGCGGATTCTGGCGCGGTCTCCGATGCGAGCACTTCCTCACACAGCCGTTTCGCTTCAGCGAATCGTTGTTGATGGATGAGTCGTGTAATCAATTCTTGATACGCGATGTAGTTCTCGCGCTCACTGCCGGGAAAGTACTGCAACACCGCCCACCATGCGTCATCGGTGTTTGTGCGGCGAGCGACTTCCAGTTGTCGCACGAGTGTCGGCTCGCGTTCGACGTGAGCCAACGCGCCCGCAGGGATCGATGTCGTTGGTGCGTGCCGAGCGGATCGTGTTCCCAATGCGGCTGCGACTGTCGCCAAAAGCGCTCCCCATACGGCAAACGCGACCCACGGATGTGCCGACGGACGCAGCCACGCTGACCAACTTGGCCAGTACGGCTCGGACAAACGCACGGCGCTTGCCATTGTCAGGGAGTCGACCGGCATCGTGAATTCACCATTGGCTCCAATTCGCTTTTCGAGTTCGCGCAACTCATGCAGCAACGATTCCGCTGAGGAAAAACGCTCGTTGGGTTGCTTCGCCAGCATCCGCTGAATCAGTTGGCAGACAGACGGCGAGAGATCGGGACGCAACTCCGCCAACGAGGGAGGGAGTGTATGAACTTGGTGGTACGCGATCGCCAGCGCGGTCTCGCCCCGGAACGGAGGTCGCCCCGCCAACAAGTGGTAGAACGTGGCACCCAACGAATATAGATCGCTGCGATGATCGACCTTCGAGCCTTGAACTTGCTCCGGGCTCATGTAGAGCGGCGTTCCCATCGTCATGCCGGCTTGAGTCAGTCGCAGGTCGCCTCCCTGTGTGAGCTGCGCTAATCCGAAGTCGACGACCTTTGCGACTCCTTTGCGAGTCAGCAGGATGTTCTCGGGCTTGATATCGCGATGGACGATTCCTTTGTCGGCCGCCGCTTGCAGTGCAGCGGCGACTTGCTTCAACAGGTGCAACGCGATGTGCGCGGGGGGCGGACCCTTCTTGAGGATGTAATCCCGCATGTTCATGCCGGCGACGTATTCCTGAGCGATGAACCGCACGCCGTTCGACTCACCGACCGCGTAGACTTGGACGATGTTGGGATGATTCAGCCCGGCCGTTGCGAACGCCTCTTGCTCGAAGCGCCGGCGGCAGGTCTCGTCCGCTTGGATGTCAGGTCGCATGACTTTGATTGCGACCTGCCGCTGCAACGACGTCTGCTCGGCCAGCCAGACTTCTGCCATCCCGCCGCCGCCGAGCCGTCGCAAAAGCCGGAACTCACCGAGCATCTGATCCTTCAGGTCGGCAACTCGCAGCAGCCCGCTGACCGGTGCGCGGCCAAGGATTTGGCTCTGCGAAACCGCCTGCGTTAAACTGGGATCACCCGCGTCCGACATCCAATTCACCTTACGACTGTCCGAGTTCCTTCGATCGATTCGTCGCGGCTTCGACGGCGTTCATCAATGCCGCTCGCAGTCCGCCGCGCTCCAGCGCGTGCAGTCCGGCGATCGTCGTCCCGCCGGGTGAGGTCACGGCGTCCTTGAGCGTCCCTGGATGCTCACCCGTCTCGATCACCATCTTCGCGGCACCGAGCACCGTTTGAGCCGCCAGCTTGGTCGCGACATCGCGCGGCAGTCCGACGCGCACACCGCCGTCGCTGAGCGCTTCGATGATTTGATACACGTAGGCCGGTCCGCTGCCCGACAGTCCCGTCACAGCATCCAGTAACTTTTCATCGACCGAAACCGCCACGCCGACTGCCGACAACAGTTGCTCGACCAATACGGCGTCCTCTTTCGTCGCCGCGCCGCCGATTGCAAATCCGCTGGCCGAAGCTCCGACCAAGCAAGGAGTGTTCGGCATCACGCGCACCAGACGAGTCTTCTCACCCAGGCCCGCGACCAAGGTCTTCAACGGCACGCCGGCCGCAATCGAGATGACCAAGTGCTGAGCCGTAACCTTCCCTTTGAGTTCCGCCAGCACACCGCTCATCTGCTGCGGCTTGATCGCCAAGATCACAATCTGCGAAGCGGCCACGACCTCCGCGTTCGTTTCGACGGCCCGCGACTTGGTCTCCGCAGCAAACTGCTGTCGAGCCGCCGGGTAAACGTCGCTCGCCACGATTTGATCGGCCGAGGTGAACCCCGCTGCCACCAGCCCGCGAGCCAACGCAGTCGCCATCTTCCCCGCGCCAATGAAACCGACTCGCTGTGACATGCTGTCTTCCCCAACCCGAACCCCTAATCTCCAACCCCTCACTCAAAGCACACCGTACTTCCGGTATGCCTCGCTGGCCAGCATGCCCCCGCGGATCGCATCTCGCGTGATGTTCTCGGCATGGACCTTCTCCCAAGCTCGCCGAATGGTTTCGGCTTCCAACTTGTGAGGCACAACAACCACGCCGTCGACGTCGGCAATCACCAGGTCTCCAGAACAGAATTCGATCCCGCCCAACTCGACCGGCACATCGACGTCGATCACTCGCTGGCGATGCAAGCTGTCGAGCAGGTTCGTGCCGAGTGCCCAGACCGCGAAGCTCATTTTCGACATCTGCCGAACATCCCGGACCATGCCATCCACGATCGCTCCGATGCAGCCGCGGTTGCGAGCGGCTGTGCTCAGCAATTCGCCCCAGATTCCTGATCGTTCCGAGCCGTTCGCCGCGCAGATCAAGATGTCGTCCGGCTGGCACGCATCGACCGCTTGCAGCTCCAATTCGTACGGCTTCGGGTCGGAATGAGCCATGTCCGCCCACAGGGTTGTCCGGCAGCGCCCCACGAGTACTCGGTCGCAAACCGTCATCGGTCGCAACGGAATTGCCGGCGTGTGTCGTCGATGCCCCAAACCATCCAAAGCATCCGAGACGACGGCAGCGGTCAGCGATTCCCGCATCATCTCGAGAGTGATTTCTACTGGTGCTGTGCTCACGAGGACTCTCCGATTGAGTGGAACTGGCTCGGAATAGATAGTCGAATCCGCAGTCGGAATCCAATCTGCTCCAGCAACCCAGCGAGACCCGCAAATTGACGGTCTTTGCCGCGACAGCTATCTTCGCCGCCGAAAATCAAAAGTGAGAACCTTTCCAGGAGTTTGAGTTTGACGACTTCCGCCCCCAGCGAATCGGTTTCGTTCGCCGATCTCGGCTTGAGCGAACCGACGCTGAATGCCCTTCGCAACGTTCAATTTGACAAGCCCAGCCCCATCCAGGCCGCGTTCATTCCGCTCGCCATGAGCGGCATCGATTGCATCGGACAAGCTCATACCGGCACCGGCAAGACGGCGGCGTTCGTGCTGCCACTGCTTGAACGTCTCAACTTTGACAACCGAAGTGTGCAAGCTCTCGTGCTGGCACCGACTCGCGAGCTCAGCGAGCAGATCGCCAACGAATGCAAGCGGCTGAGCTACTCGTCGATGTGCCGCAGCGTCTGCATCGTCGGCGGTCGGCCGATCCGCTCGCAGATCAACGAATTGGAAAAGGGAGTCCACATCGCGATCGGCACGCCCGGACGAGTCATCGACTTGATCGAGCGCGGTGTCTTGAATTTGCAGAATCTCACGGTCGCGATTCTCGACGAAGCGGATCGGATGCTCGACATCGGCTTCCGACCCGACATCGAAAAGATTCTGCGTCGTTGCCCGACCGAGCGACAAACGCTGATGCTGACTGCCACGATGCCGCCACTCGTTGAGCGGCTGGCGAATCGCTACATGAAGACGCCGCAAAAAGTGGACTGCTCGACGAACGGCATCGCAGTAAAAACGGTCGAACAGCATTATCTGACCGTCGATGAAGACCGAAAAATGGAAACGCTTCGCCGACTGCTGCTCGATCAACGTCCGCAGCAAGTGCTGGTGTTCCTGCGGACGAAACGCGGAGCCGACCGACTGCACGCCAAGTTCTCGCGCAAATTGCCGGACGTCGCGATCCTGCATGGTGACCTGCCACAGACGCACCGCGATCGCGTGATGAAAGCCTTCCGCGCCGGCGAGGTTCGCATGTTGATCGCCACCGACGTCGTCGGCCGAGGCATCGATATCAGCGGCATCTCGCACATCATCAACTACGACATCCCGGAGTATTGCGACGACTACGTTCACCGCGTCGGTCGCACCGGTCGGCTGTCATCCGACGACAAGGGCTACGCCTTCACGTTCGTGACTCGCGACCAGGGCGAGCAACTGACGAACATCGAACTCCGCATCGACACCATGCTGCACGAGTACAAGATTCCCGATTTCGAATCGGCACGTCCAAAGGCGAAGCGAGCCGAATGGTCCGGTGGATTCTCGAACAGTCCGATCTCGTAAATTTGGCAGATGCGTCTCGCATCCGACTGACACGAGGCGCGCGCTCAGGTTACTTCAGACCGTCGATGTACTTGACGAACTGCACGTCGAGCCAATCGACGTCGGCGTGAATCGTCTCTTTGAAATCGGCGAGTCGTTCTGTCGCAGGGTAGTCCCGCAGCGGATTGCGAGCGGCAATCCGTTTCAGATACGCCGAGTAGTTCCGCGGCCGCGTCTCGACCAGGAAAAACGTCAACGCCCACGACTGAGCGTAAAAGTCGAGCACCGCCGACTCGTACAACGCATCCGATTCGATGAACGACCGCAGTGACTTGGGCTTTCGACGACCGGCTCGCACGAAGTTTTGGAAAACGATGTAGCGTTCCCGGTTGATCCGTTGAGCCGGCTGGCTGCCGGCCAGAGTGCTGCGCATGCCATCCGGTTCAAAGGTGGTCGCCATTCCTTCCACGACCCATCGCGGAGTTTCTCCCATCCGTGAATGCAGGCCGATGTTGTAGGCGATCTGATGCGTCGCCTCGTGAATCATCGTGGCCTTTAACTCGGTCTCGGTAGTGCCGTAGAAGCGGAACGGAGAGGGAAGTGCGGGCTCAAGTGAGTCAAGTACCGACACCGCGACCGACTTCGTTTCAGTTTCAAACAGCGCGACACGATTTGTGCGGGGGGAATAATAGCCCTGCATGTTGGCCATCGTCTTCGAGCCTTCGCCGCGAGCGTACTCGGTGAATTGTTTCTGCGTCGGGAACACCACTGCGACCAATGGGAACTGCGAATCGGTGAGAGTGAAGCCGCGCGTTTTGAAATAGCGTTGCAGTGTCGAATACTGCTCTTCGAAGACCTTGGCGTAATCCGAGGCTCGGCCGGAGGGACCGAGCACCAAATAGTGCCGAGTGCTGCCGACCTCCAAGCTCTTGCCAAATTCGCGCGAGAGCTGATTGCGGAGTTCCATCACCGTATGCGGCTGAAAGCGGCTGGACGTCGTCTGCAATTTGACCGAGTCCAACGTCAGATCATGCAGCCGCCCCGTCCGGTCGAGCAGCATCGCTCGCTCTTTGTCCTGGGCGAGCAACTTGCCGGTCGTAACGGTTTTGCCGTCACGCACCTCGACGAGTGAATCGTTTTCCGCCGCTTTGCAGGTGAGTGCCGGCAGTGCTGCCAGCACATAGGGCAACCAACTCGTCCGCATGATGCCGTTCCGCCGCGATTGAATGTGGATGGGTCCAGATTCAATCTAGGTCATGAACAGCGTGCGTGGCGGATGTGTCTCGCATCCGACCGACGCGAGACGCGGCAGCCACGCTCAAACCGTAAACGACTGTTTGAACTGCGGGATGATCGGGTCTTCGTTGCATTGGTCGTGTAACAGTTCGGCGACTGCTTGAGCGGACGTCGACTCGCCGTGGACGATGAAGGCTTTGCCGATGCCGCCATATTTGGCGAGATGGCCGAACCACCATTTGAAGTCTTCCGCGTCGGCGTGTGCGGACAGTCCATTGAGGACTTCGACTTTGGCTCGCAGTTCGATCTCGCGATCGAAAATGCGGACTCGCGGCTGCCGCTCGACGAGGCGTCGGCCGAGCGTGTATTCGGCTTGATAGCCGAGCATCACGATTGTGTTTCGCTCGCTGCCGACCGCGTGTCGCAAGTGATGGACGACTCGGCCGCTTTCGCACATGCCGCTGGCGGCGATGACCAGGAACGGCCCCTTGCGATCGTTCAGTGCGCGGCTCTCCTGCGGACTGGCGACGTACGTCAGCCCACGAAAGCCGAAGAGGTCAGTGTCTGAGCCGCGTTGCTCCTGAGCTTCAGGATCGAGAGTACTTTGATGCTCGCGATGCACTTGCGTCAGCTTGCGCGAGAGGGGGCTATCGACGAACATCGGAATTTGTGGCAGGCGGCCTTCGTTAAACAACTCGTTGAGGAAATACACCAGTACTTGGGTGCGGCCGAGGCTGAAGGCGGGAATAACGACTCTTCCCTGGATCGCGATCGCCTCTTTCAGAATGCGGAGTAGTTCCGTTTTGAGGTTTTCGGCCGGCAGATGCACCTTGTTGCCGTAGGTCGATTCGGTGATCAGCACATCGCAGCCGTTGTCGATCAGCACCGGATCGCCGAGCAACGGCAGGCTGCGGCGGCCGAGGTCGCCGGTAAAGATGACTCGTTTCATTTCACCGCCGTCGAGGATTTCCAACTCGGTGATGGCCGAACCGAGGATGTGTCCCGCCTCGTGAAACCGCAGTCGCACATCCTTCGCGAGTTCGTGCCACTCCCCGTAAGGGATGGTTTCGAATCGTTTGCACAACTCGTGGACGTCGCGTTCCTCGTACAACGGTTCGATGGGGGGATGGCCCTTTCGCAATCGGCCACGCAGATATCGGGCGTCTTCGGCCGCGATGTGAGCGCTGTCGAGCAGCATGATCTCGGCGATGTCCGCCGTTGCGGGCGTGCAGAAGACAGGACCGCAAAAGCCCGCTTTGAACAGTCCCGGCAAGTTGCCGCAGTGATCGATGTGCGCGTGCGAGAGGATGACCGCATCGAGATTCTTCGGTTCGCAGTGAAACCGTTCGTTCTTCGCGCGTGCCTCGGCTCGATGGCCTTGGAAAAGGCCGCAGTCGAACAGGATGCGACGCTCAGCGGTTTCGAGCAGGTGCTGACTGCCGGTGACTTCGCCGGCGGCTCCGAAAAATGTCAGTTGCATGGCTTCGCTCCGAGGTCGAACGTTGGGAGACTGCGGCCACAGCGTACCGAAGGTGGCTGGGTCGAACGACTCTCTAGTTCCCGATCGGTCGCGGCTATTCTAGCTCTTTCGGTTTCATGAACAGCCAGAGCGTTATAGTTTCACCTTCGGCCAACCTTGTCCGCGCGTCCGGTTCTTGACGTTCGACGCGGGAGATTTGCCCATCCTGGTTCGCGGGCGATCCGCGTTTCTTCGAAACCTTGTAGCCCAGCGTTTCGAGGATCTCTGCGGCTTTGTTGTGGTCCATTCCAATGACCGAGGGGACCGTGTCCGGAGGCAGCGTCGAGAGTTTGCTCTTCGCGCTATTGGTCGGTGCCGGTTTGGAAGAGCCTTCGGCGGCGGACTTCGATGGTGGGCGAACACCGTTGGCTGGGACGACCTTTCCGCCGAAGCTGTCGGATTGCTCAGCACGCTCTTCGTCGGCAGTCTTCGTGACGATCTTGTAACTGCGGTCCTCGAACTTAAACGGACTCTTGCCGAGCCAGTCCGTCAGAATGTTCTTGGAATTCTTCTCCAACTTGCCGAACACAAACACAGTTTCTTTCGTGCCGGCCGGATCGATCAGTCGCACGGCATTCGGCAGAAAAGTCTTGGTGTCGAGAATGATCTCGGCGAGCTGGTAGTTGGCCGCGTCCGTAGGCCAAAGCGGTGTGGCCTTGATAGTCGCAATGCCGTCGGCGACGTTGTGGTTTTTCAGTTCCAGATCGTAGCGCTGGATGGCTTTATCGGCCGGCATTCCGAACAGGAATGGCAGTGGGCCGTCGATGATATTCACTCCCTGATTCTGCTTCGGAAGCAACATGCGTGTGGCTTGTTTCTGTGGCACGTCCACTTGAGTGACGAGTTGACCGTCGCAATACCAACGCTCGGCTGGACCGGCAATGCCTTTGAATTTCACAAGCTGACCGGTCTCCCAATGCTTGCGGTTTTCGATGGCTCCGATTTTTTTCTTGTCGGTGTCGGGAGTCAGGTCGATCCGGCCTTTGTCGGGGGACTCGTAATAAAACTTCCCGGTGTTGTGCTTCACGACGTTGAAGACGTAGTCGTATTCCCAGCGGCGATGTTCCCCTTCGAGTTTTTTGATTTTGGCGGACGAGACTTCCCAGTCTTCCAGCAGCTTTCTTAACTGCGGCGAGATGTTCTTGACTCGCATCGGTTGACCGGCCGGTCGCGCCAGCTTGTTGTCTGCAGCCGGCTCTTCGGCTCCGACTGGCAAGATGGTTTTCTTTGCAGGCGACGCCTTCGCCGACGGTGGCCGTGAGCCGGAATTTCGATCTTGGGCCGTCGCATTGGCTAGCCCAGTCAGTCCCGCAGCCAGTACGGCTGACCACACGAGCCCGCGCATCGGCATCCTCCCGAACCTGGTTCGTGCCATGATTTTCCTGTGTCGAGGAGACATCCTTGTCAGCTCACCCGGCAACTCCGCCAATCCGTACAGCCATCTTGCTGGGCGACCGGGCCGAGATATTAGGTTTCCTCACGAAACGCCTCTACCCCGGTTTTTTGGTGGTTCAACGGGGGAGATCCGTCGCGATGGGCTGTCGTCAACCTCACCGAGCCGCAATTTGAGATTGTGCGAAAAAGCCGTTTGACTCCCGCCGAAGTTGTCGCATGTTGGAAACAGGTTTTGTCTGATCGGGGGGATGATTTCCGTCGATGGCACGATCGACCGATCACCAAAGGGCACCACATGCGCCGCTGGAAAAAGTTGCTGGACGATGACCGCGGTGTGTCAACGGTAGAGTACGCTCTTCTGCTGACGATGATCATTTTGGTTTCCGTGGCCACATTGGGTGGCTTCGGGGTGGGCGTGAACAACATTTACAACATCATCGATGGCTCGCTTTCAGATCGTTAGTCGGTCGCTGCTAAGTCCGTCCATGCCCATTGGACCACCTCCTCTTTGTCACGCTGATTGCAGCCAATTTGAGAATCGTTGATACTCGGTGCAGGCGACTGCCGAGAACGACTCTTCAGATTGAGCCACTATGAACGCCGCGACCAACTTCAAGATCCTGCCGGACTCCAACGAACTCGAGCAGATGCAGCGTGATTTGCGGTTTCATCCCAGCCAAGTGACCGATCCACGAGTGCTCAGCCGCGAGCAAATCGTTCAGTTTAATCGCGACGGTTATGTGCGCGGGCTGCGAATCTTCGACTCCGCCGGCACCAACCGAAACCGGCAATACTTCGACGCCTTGCTGGCAAGAGTTCTGGCTGCTGGCGGAGACAGCTATTCGATCAGCACGGCTCATCTGAAATACGGCTACGTTTACGATTTGATCACCCACCCGCGCATCGTGGATTGTGTCGCCGACATTCTCGGCCCGAACGTCATCGGCTGGGGTTCTCATTTTTTCTGCAAGATGCCCAAAGACGGAAAAGCGGTTGCCTGGCATCAGGACGCCAGCTACTGGCCGCTGTCACCGTCGAAGACCGTCACCGTCTGGCTGGCGATTGACGACGCCGACCGCGACAACGCCTGCATGAAGTTTATTGCCGGCTCGCAGAACTTCGGCCATCTGACGTACCGCCCCAGCAGCGAGGCGGATCACAATGTCCTCAACCAGTCGATTGATAACGCTGAGCAATACGGCTCGGTCGTGTACGACGAACTTCAAGCGGGCGAAATTTCGATTCACGCCGACCTGCTGCTGCATGGCTCTGAGGCTAATGCTTCCGATCATCGACGCTGTGGTTTGACCTTGCGATATTGCACTCCAGACGTTCGCGCCGGCTCTGAATGGAACAAAAAGGGAGTCGTCGTCCGCGGCGTCGATCCGACTGGGCATTGGGAGAATCCGTCGCGGCCAGATGTTGAGTAAGCCAGTTTGGAAAGTGGTCTTGATACTCTCCTTGCGGCGGAATTCCTGACGGTCCGTGAACCGGCCGAACGTCTCCGTGGAGGACTCTCGCGAGCCTGCAAACTTGGTTGCGGACGCTGGACGAGGCCGCTATCTTGCCCCGCCTCTTTGAGGCCTGAAAAACTGTTTGCACAATCGTTTAAGGTGATTGAGATATGGAAACGAAGCTGGTCGCTCAACGGCGAACCAAGTTGGGAACCTCGGCAAATCGTCGTCTGCGGGCGAGCGGATTGGTGCCGGGAAACATTTACGGACACAAACAAGATCCGATCTCGGTGACATTCCCAGCCAAAGAAACTTCCGCGTTTGTGCGTTCCACGCATCGGGTTGTGGAACTGGAACTGGACGGCAAGACCGAGACCGCGATTCTTCGTGAAACTCAGTGGGATCCGTTTCATGCGGAACTGCGGCATGTGGATTTCATGCGTGTGGATGCTAACGAGCGAGTCAAGGTTGACGTCGATGTCGTCTTGAGAGGCACTGCAGCGGGCGCGTTGGCCGGTGGTGTGTTGGAACACGCGCTGCACATGCTGCATGTTGACTGCTTGGCGATCAATATTCCCGAGGCGATCTCGGTCAAAGTCCAGGGTCTGCAAATCGGCCAGGCGATTCACGTCAAGGAATTGGATATCCCGGCGGGGGTCACGGTGCTGAACAACCCAGACGCGATCGTCGTCCGAGTGGTCCAGCCGATCATTGTCGAAACCGCTCTCGCCGCCGAAGCCGTCGCGGTCGAGCCGGAAGTCATCAAGAAGGAGAAGAAGACCGCCGAGGAAGACGAGAAGCCGGCGAAGAAATAGTTTGGCGACTCTTCATCAGCGACCGAATCACGACACGGGCGGATCTTCCGCCCGTGTTTTTTTGTGCCGGACGAGTGGTCACTCTGAGTTCTGTTTTCGCAACTGCGTGGATGAGATGTCGCGACGGAATTCTCCTTCGGAAAGTTCCTCGAACAGGTCTCTCGCCTGCGGGGGCAAGTTCAACTGCGACAGCGTTCGAAATGAATCCCCTTCGCTCCGGCCGGCCACCAGGAACTGGCAACCGTGCGTGCGAATCTCGACCAACGCGGCCAGCATCGCGGCTTCGCTGCCGTAGTATTTGGACTGCACGATTCGCTCGGCAGTGTCGATGCCCACCACGAACGTGGTGTTGGGAAACAGTCGCGACTTGAGCACAAATGTCGGCTCGTGAGTCAGAACGACCGGTCGATCCGCGAATTGCCGGCATCGTGCCTCGATCGTCAGAAAATCCAACGGTGGTTTGTCGACGTTGACCCACGCCAACTCAAACGCCACTGGCCCGCCCAACCGCTGCTCGGCAACTCGCGCGAGTTCGAGATGTCCGTCATGCAACGGATTGAACGCGCCCGAGAGAAGGCCCACGGATTTGAGCGGCGGATCTGTCTGCCACGCCGATCGCATCGACCAAACAGTCCCACGACGGCCGGCGACCAAGTCCACAAGCAACGGAGGCGCAACGCACGCATCGCTCGTCAGCGAATCGCCGTCGAGGAGGCCGATCGGCGGCAATGACTTCATCCCGCAGGTCTCACCTAGCAGACGTAAAAAGGCGTCTGCCACCAATCGTTCTTCCTGGACACGTTCCCGCAGTCCTTTCGCCAGCGACAACCCGACCAGGCGTGTCGCATTTGCCGAGTGAATCGCGATCCACGCGCGATGTTCGCCTCGTTTCGGGCGATTGCTGGCCAGAGCTGCGGAGCAGCCAACACCGACCGTTTCGATGGTCGGCGTCGATAACTTGTTCGCTCGCTGCCACGCGACGACAGCCATCGCCAGCGCGGTCTCGCGGCTGCAAAACTGTTCCGGCTCGCGCCCCAGCCATTCGGTGAGCGCCGGTGGCGAGTACGGCACGCGAGCTTCCAGCAGAAACGCTGACGCACCCGGCACGCTCAACAAGTCCGAGATCGCCAGACTGCCGCCGCCGGTGACTGCGAGGACCGCCTGCCGTCCGCTCGCGTACAGAGCCGACACAAACGGCGGTCGATCAAAGACAGTTGGCGTGTTGCTTGTTGACATGAGCGCGGGTGTAGTCGCGGTCGCAGAGATTGGCAAGCAGACTCGCCTGCCCAGTTCCACCTGCCTATCCTTCCGCCGCATTGCCCCTTCGAAGATCACCCCGGAGGTTCCCATGCCCCTCACTCGCACGACCATTTTTTGCGGCCTCACGCTCGTCGCAGCGTTTGGACTCGCCATCGCAGGAGACACTCGGATGAAATATCCGGAGACGAAGAAAGTCGACCACGTCGACGACCATCACGGCACAAAGGTGCCCGATCCGTATCGCTGGCTCGAAGACGACGTGCGGCAATCGAAAGAAGTCGCCGGCTGGGTTGAGGCTCAGAACAAAGTGACGTTTTCATTTCTGGAGTCGATTCCGCAGCGCGAGGCGATCAAGAAGCGGCTGACCGATCTGTGGAACTACGAAAAGTACGGCGTGCCAATCAAGGCGGGCGGACGATACTACTACTTTAAGAACGATGGCTTGCAGAATCAGTCGGTCATGTACGCGATGGAGACGCTGACCTCCGAGCCGCGTGTGCTGATCGATCCGAACTCGTGGTCGAAGGACGGGACGGTTGCGCTGGCGTCAACATCATTCAGTGATGACGGCAAGTATCTGGCCTATAGCGTGGCCGAGGCTGGTTCGGATTGGAACATCTGGCGCGTCATGGAAGCCGAGTCGGGTCGGTTGCTGACCGACGAATTGAAGTGGGTCAAGTTCAGTGGAGTGTCTTGGACAAAGGACTCACGCGGGTTCTTTTACAGCCGTTACGACGAGCCGAAAGAGGGAGCCGCGTTCCAAAGCCTCAACAAGAATCAGAAAGTGTTTTATCACCGAGTCGGCTCGTCGCAGGCGGACGACGTGTTGGTCTACAAGCGACCCGATCAGCCGGATTGGGGATTCCAAACGACCGTCAGTGAGGACGGTCGGTATCTCATCATCACGACCTGGAAGGGGACCGACGACAAGTATCGCGTCGCCTACAAAGACCTGCTGGAACCGTACGGCATGCCGGTCGATCTGATCGACAACTTCGATCACGAGTACACGTTCATCGGTAACGAAGGCCCTGTCTTTTTCTTCCAGACGGAACTCGAAGCGACGCGTCGGCGAGTCATCGCCATCGACACTCGGAAACCGCATCTGCTGAAGGAGCTGATCCCCGAAGCGAAGGAAACGCTCGTCGGCGTCAACATTCTTGCCAACCAATTCGTGGCGACGTATCTCAAGGATGCCAAGACGCAGGTGAAGCTGTTCTCGCTCGACGGCCGTTTCGTCCGTGAGGTCGAGTTCCCTGGCATCGGGAGTGCGGCCGGTTTCGGAGGCAAGCGTGAGGACACCGAAACGTTTTACTCCTTCAGCAGCTTTGCCACTCCGGCAAACATTTATCGATACGACCTGCTGACCGGAAAAAGCGAACTGTTCCGAAAGACCAACGTCAAATTCACTCCGGACGACTACGAAGTCACACAGGTCTTCTACAAAAGCAAAGACGGTACGAAGGTGCCGATGTTTCTCGCTCACAAGAAGGGCCTGAAGAAGGACGGCTACAACCCGACGCTGCTGTACGGCTACGGCGGCTTCGCGATCTCTCTGACGCCGAGCTTCTCGGTCGCTCGTCTGGCCTGGATGGAAATGGGTGGCGTTTTCGCGATGCCGAACCTGCGCGGTGGCGGCGAATACGGCGAGGACTGGCATCAAGGGGGCACGAAGCTCAACAAGCAAAACGTGTTCGACGACTTCATCGCCGCCGGCGAATGGCTAATCGAGAACAAATACACGTCGTCATCGAAGCTAGCAATTCAAGGGGGCAGCAACGGCGGCTTGCTCGTCGGAGCATGCATGGCTCAGCGGCCTGACTTGTTCGGCGCGTGTCTTCCTGCGGTCGGGGTTATGGACATGCTACGCTTCCACAAGTTCACCGCTGGCCGGTTCTGGGTGGATGACTACGGCAGTGCGGACGATGTCGAACAATTCAAGGCGATCTTCGCGTACTCGCCGTATCAAAATCTCAAACCCGGTAAGAAGTACCCGGCCACGCTGGTCACGACCGCAGACACCGATGATCGAGTCGTTCCCGGTCACAGCTTCAAGTTCGCCGCAGCTCTGCAAGCCGCTCAAGCCGGTGATTCTCCGACGCTGATCCGCATCGAGACCCGCGCGGGACACGGAGCCGGCAAGCCGACCTCGAAGATCATCGAAGAGGTCAGCGACCAGTGGGCGTTTCTGGTCAAAACACTCGGCATGAAATAGCACGACGCGTCAGCGAGTGGTTTCCGCTCCACCACTCGCTGCTATGTGGCGGTTTGTCAAATGGGTGAAGGGGAGTTGGGACGGAATTCACGAGCAGGCTGCTATTCGTGTCGTCTTTCGGTGAGGAAAGAGACCAGTTCAACGATACGCGGGAGACGGAACAGACTGGC
>SYJG01000353.1 GCA_005798445.1 Planctomyces sp. | reverse complement strand
GCCCCCGGACAATCGCGCAAACATCCGGGGGCTGACGCACCCCAGCTCGCCTGCAATGATTGGTTGCTCAGCTTAGAACGGCCAGACCAACGGGGCCAGTGCAACGGTCACAAGCATGTACAGCAGGTCGAGCGGGATGCCGATTCGCAGGTAGTCGCTAAAGCGATAGCCGCCCGGCCCCATGACCATCAGGTTGCACTGATAGCCGGTCGGCGTTGCGTAGCCGGCCGAGGCTGCGATCGTGATCGACATGATGAACGGCATCGGGTTCACTCCGAGTTGCTTTGCCGCAGCGATCGCGATTGGGAATACCAGCACGGCTGCCGTGTTGTTCGTGATGAGTTCGGTCAGGATCATCGTCGCCAAATAAACCGCCGCCAACACGGCCCACGGGCCGCCACCCATCGACTGCGTCGCGTCGATCAAACCGTCAGACAGCAGCTTTGCCGCGCCGCTCATTTCGAGCGCCTTGCCGATGCCGAACGACGCTCCGATCGTCACCAGCACTTCCAATTCGAGACTTTCACGGGCCTCTCGCGCGGTGCAACACTTCGTGAGAATCATCGCACCTGCCGCCAACAACGCGGCTGGGAGCAGCTCCAGAATACTGAGGCCATTGATCACGACCATGACCGCCAGTATGCCGAACGCCAGCCAAGCTTTGTCGTAGCGCGGCGGCGTCGAGTTCTGCACGCTGCTGACCAAGAAGAAGTCGTTGCGGTTCCGCATCCGCTCTTCGAACGAACGGTGCGCCTCCAGCAACAACGTGTCGCCGGCTTGCAGCACGATGTCACCGATTTTGGCGTTGATCCGCTCGCCGCTGCGAGCGACCGCCAATACCGCTGCGTCGTATTGCCGGCGGAACTGGCCATCTCGAATCGTCTTGCCGACGATTGGGCAGCGATCGGAAACGACCGCCTCGATCAAGCAGCGTTGCGTGCGCGGATCGTTCAGTTTGAAGACCTGATTCGTCGCTGGGAGCAGGCCGCGCGTCTTCTGTAAATCGACGACCGACTCGACGATGCCGACGAAGATCAGTCGGTCATTCTCCTGCAAGCGTTCGGTCGGACCGACAGCGGGAAGGATGGTTTCGCCACGCTCGATTTCGGCAAGGAATAAGCCGGGGAGATGACGCAGTCCCGCTTCCTCGATGGTTTGTCCCACGATCGGGCCGCCCGGCTGGACGATCATCTCGACCGTGTATTGCCGAGGATCGTCCGACAGACTGATCGCCGGCTTGCGATCCGGCAACAGCCATTTCGTCGTCCCCATCAGAAAGGCAATACCGATCATCGCGGCCGGGATGCCCAGCCAACTGACGTCGAACATCCCCATCACTCGAAAGTTTTCTCCGAGACGACCGGCATTGACCGCATCGAGCATCAAGCCAGCGACGACGATGTTCGTGCTCGTCCCGATCTTCGAGCAGCAGCCGCCGAAGACCGAGGCGTAACTCAGTGGCAAATACAGCTTCGATGGGCTGAGCTTGTACTTCTTGCAGATCTCATCGACGACCGGCATGAACATCGCCACGCACGGAGTGTTGTTCAAGAAGGTGCTCAACCCGATCACCGGAAACAGCAGCCGAGCCTGAGCGGCCATCACCGACTTCGGCTGCCCGATGATCGGCCGAGTCACCATCGACATTGCTCCGGTTTGCGTCAGCCCGGCCACGACGACGAACAACACCGCGACGGTCAACAACGCATCGCTGCTGAACCCGGTCACTCCCTGCACAACCGACGGCAGATTGCGAACCGTGATCGTCGGCTGCAACTCCGGCACCTCGCCGACTTTCGGAAACTCTTCGTTGATCGCCTTGTGGTTCTCGCGAAGTGCGGCGTGTTTCTCGAACAGCGGGTTCGGTTCCTGGTGTTCGCCCGCGAACAGCCCCGCTAGCAGGATCATCGTCAAGCAGCCGGTCGTGATCATGTCGGCCGCGAAGTTGCGTGCCAGGCCGTAAACCATCACGGCCACAACGGCGAGCGAGAACCAAAGTTCCCAAGGATGTCCAAGCAGCATCGGCAGGCAATTCAAAGCGAGGGACAACAGATTTCCGCGACACGATCAAAGCGGTGGGAATGTAACCGATGCCGCCGATTCGTTGAACGCAGTACCGTAGGTCAGCCTTTCCAGGCTGTCCCGATGAACGATCGACGTCGTTTGCCAATTCGAGTCAGGCTGGAAAGCCTGACCTACTGTTCGGCCAGCGATTCGTAGTAGCGGCGGATGTGTTCCGAGTACTTCGGCAGCGTCTTGTCGTGCGGCAGGTTGAGCATCTTCTCACGCAGCGCCGGTGGCAGATGTCCCCAGACCGCCTCGCGCAGTTGGCGTTGGCGGCGGAGTTCGGCGAGGGCGTCGCGGCCGGTCTGCTCGCGGTCGGACGAGTTGCGAGCCTGAGCCGAATCCCGTCCCGTCGGTTTTCCGCCAGTGCCGTCGGTCGTCGAAGCATTCTCGTTCGGCGTCTTGTCCGACATCGGTCCCTTCTGCCCGGAGCGCGCGAGCGACTGCTGCTGAGCCGCTCGTTGTTGCCACGACTTCAACAACTTGTCGAGCGATTCGACCGCCGTCTGCTGTGCTGTCTGAGCCGGCTTGCCAGTCTCGGCCGCTCGAAGTTTGTCGAACGATTGCTGCATCGCCGACAGCGCCGTCTCGCGCGGCTCAGTTTCGTCGGGAGTCGGCGGATCTTGTTTGGGTTCAGCGACCGGAACTCGTTCTAACAGGCGAGACGTCGCCTCGCGCACTGACTGTTGATCGTCGGCCAGTTGCCGAAGTTCTGTCTCACGAGCTTTTGATTCGTCGTCACTCGGCGGAGTCTTCGGAACACGGGCCTCGGCCGAACGCGTACGGTCGCCGACTTCGGATTGCAACTCGCGGAGCAACTTCAACTGGGCGACCGGGGGCACAGGTTCGTCGGGCTGCGCGTTGTTCTGCGGACCCTCCGGTGGCTGTTGGGCGGTCTCGTCCTTCGGCGGTTGATCGGGCGATTTGGAAGGGCTCAAAGCGTTCGCCAGCGATTGCAACGCGCGAAGCGCGGACTGTTCGCGACGGGCAGTTTCTTCGTCGAGCTGTTTATCTCGCAGTCGTGATGCGGCGGCGGCGAGATCGTTTGTCGCGCGGTCAAGCGTCAGTCGCACCGCTTCGATGTCGGTCAGCGATTTCGACAGCTCGTCCGTCGCAGCGGCGAGTTCCTGTTCCGCATCGCCGAGATTCAACGCGGCCTTCGACAGCGGCCGAGTCCACTTCCCTGCTTTCTGTTGCTCGACCGAGAGCCGCTCCGTTTCGTCCACGACTGTCTTTTGACGAACCACCAATTCGCGCACCGCCTCGGCCAACGCATTCGTCTTCTCGGCGAGTTCCTGTTGCTGAGCCGCTCGGCGAGCGGCCGCGAGTTCTCGTCCCGCCTGCTCCAAATCGTCGAGTGCCGTTTGTTCTTCCTCCGCCGCGCGCGCGAGCTGTTTGTCGGCCAACTGCGATTCCGCCTGCTGCATGTGCCGAGTCGCTCGACGCAGCGCCTCGCGCGATTCGTCGGCCTGAGTCCCCTTCAACTTCGCCGCCAAATCTTCCGCTAACTTCTTCGCCTCCGACTGTCGATCGTGCAACGCTTTTGCCTGCGTGGCGAGTTCCTCCGGCTTGAGCGTTTCGGACTTCTCTGCTGCCGCCTTCGTTTCGTCGAGCAACTTCCGCTGCTGCTGAGTCAGCGATTCGAGCTGCCCCTCGAGTTCCTGCAACTCGCGCACAGCGGCGTCGGAATTGGATGTCAGCGATTGCGACAGCTTGTCGGCGAGTGCTTGCAACTCCTCGGCGAGTTGCTGCTGCGTGCGGCCCGCCTGGCCGAGATTGTTCTCCGCAACTTCGCGCGCCGCTTCGCGTGCTTTCGCGGCGAGCGCACGCTCGTCGAGTTCGTTCACGACTTCATCGCTGGCCGCCCGGATCCCCTTGTCCTCGGATTCTGCGCTCGCCAGTCTCTGCCGCAGTTGCTCGATCCGCTCGGCCTGACGCGACTGCCGATCGGCGAGCTTCGCGACGTCCGCTTGCTGCTGGCTCGGCAACTGCGACGCCGATTTGCCGAGCGTCTGCGGTGCCAGTTCCGACGTGTCTCGATTGAGCGTCTCCTGCGCCTTCGCCAGTTCACCCACTTCGCGAGCCAAGTCGCGGCGATCGCGCCACTGCGTCAGGTCGCGGATCAGTTCGATCAACGTCGTCAGCACTTCCGCCTGCCGCGCAGCGATTTCCGGGAACGATTCCGCCAAGCGGGCGACCGGTTGAGCACCGCCGCTCTCCTTCACGACTCGCCCCAACAAACTCTCCAACGTCGGCAACACCTGACGGTTCAGCCCTTCGATCGCCTCGGCGATGTGCGTCAGTCGTTCGCGGGTCACGGGATCGTTCAACTGATTGTCTTCGAGTTGCGACAAGAGTTCTCGCGAGCGAGCGACGACGCCGTCCCCTCGGCCCGTCAGCCGCGAACCGATCTGCCGCTGATCCAGTTCGACCCGCTTGAGTGAGTCTCGATCCTGCGGCCGGAATTCGTTCGCCTTCTCTGCTTGCACACGGAGCGAGTCGGTCTGATCGTTCGTCTGCGACTGCTTCGCCGCGAGCGATTCCAAATCGTGCAGCAACAGATCGAGCCGATGCACGATCTCCGACAGTTTCTCTTCCGGCGAGACAACCGTCAGCGTCCGAATCGCACTGCGCCCGACACGCGGCTCGCCGACATCGCAATGATCCGACGCAGCGACTCGCAGAGCGATCCGGTCGCCAACTTTCGGATCCAACTTGCTCACCAGCCAAGCCAGCCGCACAACCGCCTCGCGCGCCCCGTCCTCGTGGGGCACGTTTTCAACGTGCCAGTCCTCTTTGCGATCCGTAGCTTGGACGCCCTCGTCCGAGCGCTCGGACGAGGGCGTCCAAGCGACGGAATGCTCCATCGCCACCTCGCGCAGTCGCCGATCGTCCCGTGCGGTTGCCGCGAGACGAACTGTCCCGTTCGCCGTCACGAGCTGATCGGTCGCCGGCTGTTCGAGAGTCACGACCGGCGGTGGATCGGCGAGACCGACCACTTCCAATCGCAACGCCGACGGATTCTGAAATTCGTCCCGATCCGTCAGCGCGAGTTGCTGCGTCACCGAACCGGGCTTCCGCACCTCGAACCGCCAAGTCAGCTCGCGCCCCTTCGGAGCGATCGCGATCTCGTGACCGACGCCGACAGCATCCGCCACGGCGTTCTTCACGGATCGATTCGTCTTCGCGCTGACTTTGACTCGCGAACCAACCGTCGCGCGGACTTGAGTCGCTCCCTCCGGCAATGTCGTCGGCACTTCGCCTGTGTAGCTTGGCGGTGTGATCTCGATGCGGAACGACTCGATTTTTGGAGGCGGCACGATATGGAGTTCATGCCACGGCATCTCGCGATCGTCACCACCGACGGCTCGGAACTCGATCACTCCTTCGTCAATTGGCAGTCGAATCGCCGCCGCCTCGCGCAATTGATCCGCGGAGTCTCGCAAGGTTGCTATTCGCAACGACTCGGACTGCGGCAACCGCCCCCGCTGCCGAAACTCGACCGACACCGGCTGAGGCAACGCGCCACGAGCGTTGATAACAAACAGATCGAGCGGCTGTCCCTGCACGTTTCGCAAAGGCCGCTCTGGAGAAGCGGTCACCGGTGAAAGATCGCCTCGCACCAATTGCAATTCGACCGACTTCGGCCACCGCTGATCGCTGAGCGGCCACAGCAGCCGCCGCATCGCCGTCGAAGCCGCTGCCGCATTCACCGCGAACAACAACAACCCGATGCCCAGCAACGCGGCGACCGACATCGCGGCGCGCCGCGACTCGCGCCGGTCGAGCACTTCAGCGAAGTCGAGTGATCTCACGTCGGCAGCCGTCTGTTCGATCAGCCGACGCTGCAATTCCGGCGAGCCGACGCTCGGACTGACGTCGTGCTCCAAAAACTCAACGGCGGTCGCAAGCCGGCTGCGCAGTTTCGGAAAGTGCGATTCCAAATGCCCGGACAACTCCAAATTCGACAGCGGCCGGCGCAGCGGAGCGATGAGACGTCGCCAAGACAACCAACCGACCGCGATCGCCAACATCGCCAGCAAGCCAGCTCGCAAACCGCGATCATCGAAGTGCAGCAACCAATCGCCCAGACCGATCAACAACGCCCCACTCAGCAATCCCGCGAGCGACCAACTCAGACCGGTCAGCCACAACAGCCGACGGACTTGTCGATGCAGGTCACGAAATTGATCGAGAAGTGAAGGCATGATGCTTCCGTGACCGCGATCGCGTGAACGTCGTCGCCTCGCTCCCGCGAGGCGAAGCTGTCGTCACTGATCCTCAACCACCAGTCATTTTCATCTCGGAGTGGCCCTGTTTCCGAGCGTCTTCTCATTGCAGCTCCGCCTCGCGGGAGCGAGGCGGCTACGTTCCTGAACTCGCCAGCTTCTGGGCCACGGCGATTTATACCATGCCGCCGTCGATGTGGCATCGTCTTTCGTCCGTCAGACCAAACGCCAGCGGCGACGGAGCAACCATTCGACTGTCAGCAGTCCGGCAAACAACAGCAGCAACTCCCATCGAGTCCACAGTGGGATGATCGTCGCCGCCGACAGCGGGACCGGTTGTCCGGCGGGGATCTCGGCCGGAACTCGGTCGGCTTCGTGCAGAGCGAAGTAGCGACCGTGCGTCGCGCGAGTGGCCGCTTCGAGATCGGCTCGGTCGAGTTGTCGGCGCAGCAACTCGCGCTGCGGGGCTTCGATCACAAAATCGGCGGCGGGTGGCGCACCGGGGAATGAGGGATCGGAAAGCCAAGCGTGATAGCGTCCGACGCTCAGACCGCGCAGCTCACCAACGAAGATGTTGGTGGAGTTGGCGACTCGGGCAAGTTGAATGCTGCGTCGCGGTTCGTCCGCGCGTTCGAGCACCACGCTCGCTGCACCGCTCGCCGGGAGTTGCCGTTCGTCGAGCACTTGCAGCCGCAGCTTCACCGCGTCGCCATGCTGGTACGTCTGGCGGTCGGCAGTGAATTCGACACCGCGCGTGCCGTCGAGACTCTGTGTCCGACTGAGGAACCGCAAGGCCTGAATCCAGTACCGCGAGTAGATTTGTTCGCCGTCTCGAAAACGCCAGCGCCACAATTCGTCGGTCGCGTGGAACAAGACTTTGCCCGCTCCAAATCGTTGCAGTGCGATGACCGGCAGTGGTTGCTTCTCGCCACGTCGCAGCGGATGTTCCAGCAACACGGTCGCGCCGGCTTTCAATCGAGGCGCATCGCACAGCCAGAACAGACCGGGTAACGATCGCCACACGTCGCGCGACGCGCTGCCGCTTGTCGCGTCGTCGCCGCTCGCGAGAGTGTCCAGTTGCAGATGCCGAAACAGCGGAGTGCTCAAGCGACCGGCCTCGGTCCATCGCGGTTGAAACGATTCGCGCAGATCGGCATCGCTCGGCGGCACGCTCGCCCCGTCGAGCTCCACCGGCAACAACATTTCGAGTGGCGTGCCTCGAAAGCCCAGCGGCATGTGTTGCGATCCGGCCATCAGCAACACTCCGCCTCCCTCGCGAACGAACTCGCGCAAATGTTCCAACACGCCGGAGGAGAATGCTCCAGGATTCAAATCGCCAAGCAGTAGCACGTCGTAGGCCGACAGCGCTTCTCGCGTCAGCGGGAAGCGGCCTTGCAGTGGCTTCGCTGTCTCGTCCTGCAACGCGAATTCAAGGTCCGCCTCTTGCAAGAGCGTGTGCAACTCGATGGTCGGTTCCCGTTCGAGCAAGTTCTTCAGTTCGCGAAACTCCCAGCGGGGCAACCCGTCCGCCAGGAGGATTTTCAATTTCCCTTCGCGAACGCGCACCGTTCGTGACAAGCGATTGTTGTCGCGATCAACGTCCCCCGGCGGCGGCGCCACGAGCAATTCAAACTCGTGATCTCCCGACTGCGTCGGAGTGAACAGCAAATCGACTGTCACCGTTTGCCCATCCGCCGGCAGTTTGATCGCCTTTCGCGCGAGGCTGCGTTCCTGGCCACGCTCGCGCAACTCCACTGTGGCGGACTGCCCTGCCAAGCCGAACGATTTGACCTTCGCGGAGAAAATCAGCGGATCGTTCGCAAATGCGACGTCGTCCACGATCAACTCGGCGAGTTGAACGTCACGCGTCGGCTGATCGCTGCCGATGCCGATGACAAACAGCGGAACCAGTCGCTCGCGAGCCAACGGAACGACGGCACTCAACCGATCCGCATCGCCACTGCTGGCGATGCCATCCGTCAGCAACACGATCGCCGCAGGAGGCGTCCCGCGCGTTTGATTCAACACGTGCCGAACTGCCTCGGCAGGACGAGTCACATCGCCGGTTGGCAACAGTCGTTCGAGGTCTGCAATGAGCCGGCGCTCTGAATCGTCGTCGACCAAGTCATCGCCAATCGGCACGACGTCCGCCGAGAATCTTTCGACACGGATTCTGTGCCGGCGTCGCAATTCTCGCAGCCAGCGTCCCTCCTCCTGCGTCAGAATGCGCCTCGCCAATTCCCACCGCTCGGCATCGGCGGATGCCGTCGCAGAGCTTGATCCGACGAGATTGGCGACAACTGTTCGGTCTTCGTCCGCCGAGTACGCATCGCGCAGGCCCATACTGGCCGAGTCGTCGATCAACACCACCAGCAATGGCAAACCGGTCTGCTCCACCAACACGCTGACTTGAGCCAGCAGCGCGAACAGCAGCGACACGATCGCGCAACGCAGCGCAATCAAAACGGCCCGTTGCCGCACACCGAGTGACCGCCCGTCACGGCGATAGACCTCGACGATGACCAGCACCAGAGCAGTCATCACCAGCCAACCAATCGTCGGCGGCAACCACGATGGCCAAGGGAAAGTCGCCGTCCATCTCCAGCGCGACACCTGCCCTGGCTCCGCCGCCGGTAAGCCCAGAGAATTCTCCCACCAGCGTTGCAGCCAATTGCTCACGGTATCGCAGTGCCTCAGAACTCCGCCGGTCGCTCCGATCGAAGTGCGCGACATTGTCTCGCCACGCCGCCTCGATTTCCAAGCCGAGCGTCGTGACAATACGATCCACTGGGGCGAGTCTTCTTTTCTCAATCGCGATCAAATCATGCGCCGCTTCCTCAAAAATTATCGTGAACGTCATCTGCATCCCGGAAATCTGGCCATCCACTTGGTTGCTCTTCCGGTCACGTTTATCTTGCCAATTCACTTTCTGGTGTGGCACAAACAGTACCCAGCTTGGTGGGCGCTGCTTGCATTTGTACTCGGCTATGCCTTGCAGTTCATCGGCCACGCGATCGAAGGCAATGATGCGGGAGAGCTTATCCTCATCAAGCGTTGGCTCGGTCGGACTTACGTCGAATTTGGTCCACGACACCCGTCGCGCACTGGTTCAACATCACCAGAAGCATGATCCGTCACGGGGCCGAGCGAAGTGCTTCGTTGACGGTTTCATCGAAGTTGCTTTCCGATTTGAGTCCGATATAGTTCCGCCCGTCCGCATGCGGATCGGAGAGGTGGCAGAGTGGCCGAATGCGCCGGTTTGCTAAATCGGTGTGGGGTTTTAATCTCACCGCGGGTTCGAATCCCGCCCTCTCCGCTTTTCTATGGTTGTCAGCGACTCGCTGTTGTGCTGAAACCCCCGGTCATTCGGGGGTTTATCATTTTCAGCCGGAACGCCGTCAGCGTTATCAATCGTGCTCAATCGTTGTCGTGCGTCGGCAGCCGCTTGGGCCAATTTTGGGCCACTGGCCCAAACTTTTGGGGCCAATTTTGGGCCAGTGGATGGGCCAGAAAAATCGTCGGTCCCGGTCGCTCGCATGACGCCTCGCTCAGTCTTCGGAGCGTCTTTGACCGGGAGCGGGGGTAGAGCATTCACGGCCGATGACAGATCGAACAATCCGGCGTGGGTGTACCGGCCGAGTGTCAGTTCAACCGTCGAATGCCGAGCCAGCTTTTGCATGACCTTGGGCGATGCTCCCGAACGCCCCAGCCGGCTCAAGTAGGTGTGCCGCAGGAGGTGAGCCAGTGGGTTCTCACCCATTCGCCGATCAGCGACCAGCCAGCGGCAGAATTGTTTGATCGCTTGAAGATGGAAGTTGACCGTCTTGGACCACGCCGCCGAAAGATCATCGCCGAGCAACGACTGCTCGCGGTTGTGAGCGTTGAAGAATCGGACGAACTTCGCTTTCGCTTCCGGCGACAACGGCAACGCGATGGGAACCGGGTTGCCGTGTTCGTCCGCGCCGAAGTCGAGCGACAGCAACCGCTCGACAATGTGCCGATAGGCCGCGTCCGACTCTTCCGAGACATCCGCTTCGGACCATTGCTTCGGGCGTCGTGGCGGCATCGCCACCAACAGCCGAGCCAGCAAGCCGTTGTCTCGCAACTCCGGGTTCGACGCGACGCGAGACATCACCTTCGGCTGAATCCCACCCGTCACCGAAATACAGGCTCGCGGAATGTGCCGGCATTGGTGATCCGTTTTCCGATCCACGGTGATCGGCCCCGCCCGATAAATCGACAGCCAGCGTTCGACATCGGAACCGCGACCGCTGCGATACTGATTGAAGCCGCCCCGAACCAGCCGGCCAGCTCGTCACAGCACAGTGTCAGTCTTTCGGTGGATGCCAGCCGACGCTCACCCATCGCCGTCGCGTGCCGATTCGAGCTGGCCGGTTGAGTTGCAAGGCGACGATCGTCGCGCGGCCAACAGCCGTCAATCCAATGATTTCGGTTCCGTCATCCGACCAATGAAAATGATCCTGCCAACCATCTTGGCGAGGATTGAACAACGGCACTTCTTTCTTTGTCAGCGGATCAACAACTCGCGTTCGATCGGACTTTCGTTGGTTGCATTCCGCGCACGCCAGCCAAAGATTCACCTCAATGGTCAGGCCGCCCTTGGATGTGGGCCACAAGTGTTCGATCTGCAATTCGATGCCGGTGATCGACGACGCCACCAAACAGTACCCACAGCGCTGTTTGGCGTGACGAGCCACTTTCTGTCGCAGCTTTTTCGAGACGGAGGCTGCACTCATGACCGCAGCAACTTATTCACGTCAAAGCCCCGTTGCTTCAAGACCGCCGCCGCGTTCGCGCGAATGAGTTGGCACTGGTCGAAGTATTCGCGAAGTTGTTCGGATCGCTGATTCTCTGCCTTCGTCAGTCCGACGCTTTGTGCCTTGTCGTTGAGGTCCGCCATCTCCTGTTGGCTCTGTTTGGTGGGCACGGTCTTGAAGGCCCGCTTCAAGTCAGCCTCGCTGAGAAACTCCATCACTTTCAGAGCCGCGTCGATGTCAGCGAGGCTGTCCTTCCAGCGTTTCATTCGCAACCCGCGACAGTCCCCCAACGGCACGAAGAATTCACCGGGACCGACCGTGGCCATCGTCGCACACATCTCCGAAGCGTACTCTTCGACGCTCCGCCGCGACCGGCGAGCCGCTTGCTGCAAACGATCGAACGCAGGTTTCGACAATCGAACGGTCACAGAATTCATCAGTCAACTCCTGAGCGGAAGCAATCACTCGCGCCGTCACAATGATTCGGCACGGCCGTCAACATAGCATCGGGACGAGAACGAGCGAACTCCAAAACCCGTCTCACCACCTCCCACGCATTGGCGAGCCGGTGGCCGTCAGGCCCCGGACGGCGTGAGTTCGTTTGGTCGTGACCGTCAACCAAGTCAATGGCCTCGGAGAGCAGTGGTTTGACGGCTGCTTGGTTTCCGTGATTGGACTCGAATGGTAGAAGGTCACGGCCATATCAGAGTTGAACATTCAGTTTCCCGCAACGGATTCACCAAAATGACGACCGAACGATACACGTTGATCCGCGAAGTGGGCGAAGGCGGGCTGGGAAAGGTTTGGCTGGCTCATGACAACGACTTGGCGCGCGAGGTGGCAATCAAGGAGATCAAGCCGGGGACGGAGTCGAGCCAAGCCGCGCGGCGATTGATTCGAGAGGCACAGATCACCGGGCAACTCCAGCATCCCAACATTGTGCCGGTGTACGAAGTGCATCGCGGCGGGCGACCGTTCTATGCGATGAAATTGGTGAATGGCGAAACGCTGTCCGAGGCGATTCAGCGGCATCACGCCCAGCGTCGAGCCGGTCAGGCCGATCCGCTGTCGTTGCCGCGTCTGCTCAACGCCTTCGTCAGTATTTGCGAAGCGTTGGCCTACGCGCACTCGCGAGGCGTGATTCACCGCGACCTCAAGCCGCAGAACATCGTCTTGGGCGAGTATGGCGAAGTGATCGTGCTCGATTGGGGGCTGGCGAAGGTCATCGGCGAGCCAGACGAGTGAGCGCCCATCAGAACCAATCTTGACGCATCGAGTAAGTTGGCGGGGTTGTTGATTCACAACCTTTTCAACTGGGAGGCGTCATGTCGCGTCGAGCGGGTGGGCGGAAGGTTTCGGAGTGGCGTGGGCGGTTCGAGCGGTTTCTGCGGGCCGGATTGTCGGTGACTCGGTTTTGTGCGGCTGAGCAAGTTTCGGTGCCGTCGTTT
>SYJG01000352.1 GCA_005798445.1 Planctomyces sp. | reverse complement strand
CGTACATCCCGGCGCGCGACATTTACATCGAGAAGGACTCGTCGATCAACGACGACATCGACCGGCTACGGCTGGCGGCGACGTCGGCACTCATCAGCCGGCGGGATGTGATTGTTGTCGCCAGCGTATCGTGCATTTATGGACTCGGCTCGCCGCGCGATTACCTGGAGATGATGGTCACGCTACGGCCCGGCGACAGCGTCGATCGCGACGAGTTGCTGCTGCGGCTAATCGACATTCAATACGACCGCAACGACTTCGAACCGTCGCGCGGCAAGTTCCGCGTGCGCGGCGACGTCGTCGAAGTCTGGCCTGCATACGAGGAATTCGCGTACCGCATCGAACTGTGGGGAGACGAAGTCGAACGGCTCTCGGTCATCAACCCACTGACCGGCGAGGAAGCCAAGCGGCTCGACGAGTTGTACGTCTACCCGGCCAAGCACTTCGTGATGCCGCAAGAACGAGTCGCCGCCGCCGTCGAGGACATCGAAGCGGAACTCGCCGAACGACTCGATCAATTCCGGCAGGAAGGCAAGCTGCTGGAAGCTCAACGCTTATCGGCACGAACGCGGTACGACATGGAGTTGCTCCGCGAAACCGGCTTCTGCCCCGGCATCGAAAACTATTCGCGAGCACTCGCCGGACGCAAAAAGGGAGAGCCGCCCGACACACTGTTCGCCTTCTTCCCCAAAGATTTCCTGATCTTCATCGACGAGTCGCACGTCACGCTGCCGCAAGTCCGCGGGATGCACGCCGGCGACAAGTCCCGCAAAACAACGCTCGTCGAACACGGCTTTCGCTTGCCGATGGCACTCGACAACCGCCCGCTGCAATTCGATGAGTTCGAAAAGATGCGCGGCCAAGCGGTCTTCGTCTCGGCCACCCCCGCCGATTGGGAACTGGAACAATCCGGCGGCGAAGTCGTGCAGCAAGTCATCCGTCCGACCGGCCTCGTCGATCCACTGGTACACGTGCTGCCGGCCCGCGGACAAGTCCCGCATCTCAAGGACGAAATCCGCAAACGAGCCGAACGGAACGAACGAGTGCTCGTAACGACGCTCACGAAGCGGCTCGCCGAAGACCTGACGACTTACCTCGTCGAAGAGGGTGTCCGCTGCAAGTGGCTGCATTCCGAACTCGACGCGATCGAACGAGTCGAAGTCATCCGCGAACTCCGCGAACAAAAGTTCGACGCGATCATCGGCGTGAACTTGCTTCGCGAAGGCATCGACATCCCGGACGTCTCGCTGGTCGCGATCCTCGACGCCGACAAAGAGGGCTTCCTCCGCAGCGCGACGAGCCTCGTTCAAACCATCGGCCGCAGTGCCCGCAACGTGAATGCCGAGGTCATCCTCTACGCCGACAAGGTCACCGACTCGATGCAGCAAGCGCTCGACGAGACCAGCCGTCGCCGCGAACTGCAACTCGCCTACACCGCCGAGCACGGCATCACGCCGGAGACGATCAAGAAGGCGATCAAGCGCGGCATCGAAGAAGAGATCGCCGCCCAACGAGTCATCACCGAATCGGTCGGAGTCAGCGAGACTCAGTACGTCACGCAAGAATTCCTCAACGAACTCGAACGTGAGATGCACGCCGCCGCCCAGAACCTGGAATTTGAGCGAGCCGCCCAACTCCGTGACCGCATCCTCGAACTCAAGAACCAAACCGGCCAAGCCGTTGCCGCCGGTGATTCCGAAAATCCCAGCTTCACGCTCGCTCAAAAGAAAACCAAACGTGGCCGAGGCCGACGCGGCTCCGGCTCGTCGGGCGACCGCCGAGTGCCGAAGCCGGAAAGATAATGCACGAAGCCTGGCGGCAACCGAGTTGGATCGTTCAATATGGATTTTTCCGATCAGCCCATCGTGAACTTGATGATGATTCACGAGCATCCCGGCTGGCGCGTCGTGCTAATGCGTCGATTGTCCGGAATTTTCAACATCTCCGAGAGGTTGCTCACCCGTATCTTAAGGCTTGATCTTCGATAGAGCTTTGGCGTCGCAGCCGATGAGAGCCAGCGCATGAGCGGCCAGAAGTTCCAAAAGACTCGTGAGTTGGCGGTCCCCGCACTTTGCGAGCGGTCATCGTCACACTCTAGCGAGAACTCGCTTCTCCCGTATGGCTGACAGACAGGTTTCAAAGAGGCAACGTCGCGGTGTGGCTGGCGCGACCGACCTGTTTCGTTCATTGCCGAGCATCGCTGTGATCGTTGCGTACGCGATTTCTTGGCGGCACCAACGACACGACTGCCGAATTCAACGCTAAAACCGCAGTTCGTCCAATATAAGAATGGCAGTTTCGAGTGTGAGGCCGCGCGGCAGTTGCGTTCTTGGATCCATGAATCATGGTTGGAACGCACGAGTGGCTGACCGCAGGCCGAACATGTGTGGCGAGTTCGTCAACGCTGGTTTTGTGGAATGAGCGGACATGTTGCACGCAGTCATCATGGCGGGGGGAAGTGGGACTCGGTTCTGGCCGCAGAGCCGGAAGCGGACACCCAAACAATTGCTGGCGTTGGCGGGGCGCGAAACGCTGATTCAGCAGACGGTGACTCGGTGCCAGCCGTGGGTGCCGGCGGAGCGAGTGTTCGTCGTCACGAACGCCGCACAGGTCGAACAGACGCGGGAACAACTGCCGCAACTAGCGAGCGATCATTTTCTCGTCGAACCTTGTGGACGAAACACGGCTCCGTGTGTTGGGCTGGCGGCGCTCGAATTGGTGCAGCGCGATCCGGACGCGGTGATGTTGGTTATGCCGGCGGATCATGTGATTCGGCCGCTGGA
Organism: Planctomyces sp.; assembly: GCA_005798445.1. Classification (GTDB taxonomy): domain Bacteria; phylum Planctomycetota; class Planctomycetia; order Planctomycetales; family Planctomycetaceae; genus SXKJ01. The sequence continues at coordinate 19,554 of SYJG01000352.1, read as the reverse complement.
GGCATTTCGCGATGCGGTCGAGCGCGCGGTGGGGTTGATCGACGAAGACTCGCGTCGGCTGGTGCTGTTCGGAGTCGCGCCGTCGTATCCGGCGACGGGCTTCGGGTACATCGAACGGGGGGACTTGTTGGGGCGAATGCGCGGAGGATTCGAGGTCGCGTCGTTTCGTGAGAAGCCGGACCTCGAAACGGCTCGTGAGTATCTGCAACGTGAGACCTTCTTTTGGAACTGCGGCATCTTCGTCTGGCGCGCTTCGAGGATTCTGGAAGCTCTTCGCGATCATGAACCGGATCTGTACGGCGGGTTGATGCGGCTGAGCGATTCGCTCGGCACGGATCATTGGCCGGAGGCATTGGCCGAGCAGTTTCCGAAATTGAAGTCGATCTCGATTGACTACGCCGTGCTCGAACGAGCGTCGGACGTGTGTGTCGTCGAGGCACCGTTCGAGTGGGACGATGTCGGCAGTTGGCAGGCGTTGCCGCGACTGCTCGGCACTGATGACAGCGGCAACACGATCGACGGCCCGTTCTGTGGCATCGACACGTGCGGCTGCATCGTCCGCACAACGCCCGATCATCTCGTCGCGATGGCGGGCATGTCGGATTGCATCGTCGTTCACACGCCGGATGTCACGCTCGTCGCTCGCAAAGGGGACGAGGATGCCGTGCGGCAATTGGTGGCATTGGCCGAACGCGAGGGACTTTCGCGGTACGTTTGAAAGTGAAATCCCAATTTCCAAAACCCAATGTCCAAGGAACGTCCAAATCCCAATGACTAATGGCGGCTTGAAGTCATTGGTCATTGGTCATTGGTCATTGATTGGACATTGGGTTTTGGAAATTGGGATTTGCCATGACACCGCTTCGCTTTCGTCCGCTGCTGAAACGCATACGTTGGGGGGGCACTCGGCTGGGCCGTGTATTGGGCAAGCCGATTGGCTCCGAATCCGACTACGCCGAGAGTTGGGAATTGTGCGACCACGGCACCGACCAGAGCGTCGTTGAAGGTGGCTTTTGGGACGGATGGACGCTGCGGCAATTGATGGCGACGCACGTCCGCGACCTGTGTGGCACCGAGCGTCGTCTGCATCAGTTTCCGTTACTCGTGAAGTTTCTCGATGCCAGCGATCGGCTCTCGGTGCAGGTCCATCCAAATGATGTGCAGGCTCGGTGTTTCGATCCGCGCGAGAACGGCAAGACCGAGGCGTGGGTGATCCTCGACGCGCGACCTGACAGTCGGATCTATGCCGGTCTGAAACGCGGAGTCGATGCGTTTCGTCTGCAACGGCACTTGGCGGCAGGCACCGTCGAGGAATGTTTGCACTCGTATCCCGTGCGTGCGGGAGACTGCGTCTTCATTCCGGCTGGGACCGTTCACGCGATCGGCGAAGGCATCTTGCTGGCCGAGGTGCAGCAATCGAGCGACCTGACGTTTCGTCTGCACGATTGGGGCCGGCTCGGCGCGGACGGCCAACCGCGGCCGTTGCACATTGAGGAATCGCTGGCTTGCATCGACTTCAACCGCGGCCCGGTCGATCCCGTCGTTCCGCGTCGTTTGAATCTCGTGAGCGAAGAGTTGGTCTCCTGCGAGTTCTTCACGCTGCGCCGTCACACGCTGCGCGAAGCGTTGCACCTTACGAACGACGGCCGCTTTCATGTGCTGCTGGTGCTCGGTGGCTGTGGCTCGTTGACGTGTGACGGGACTGAACAGCCTTTGCAAACGGGCTCGACCCTGTTGCTGCCAGCGACCTGTCCGAGAGTGCTCGTTGAACCGCGCGGTGATCTGATTCTGCTCGACGCATTCCTGGGTCCGGTCTTGGAAGAACAAAACAACGGCCAGGACCAACGGGAGTTGAGTACGTCTCGATTGTGAAGTAACCCGAAGCGCTAGCGAGGGCGAACGCTCCAGAACGCTTCGCGACGAATCCAGTCGGATCAGCGTTCGCCCTCGCTAACGCTTCGGGTGAATGATTCGTTGATCCATTCTGCCAGCTCGACTTGTACGCACCGCAAGACTTCGTCGCGACTCTGTTTCACTTCACCGAGCGGCCGGTCGTCGTGCGAGTCTGCGGCCGGATGCGCGAAGAGATAGAACTTGATCTTCGGCTCTGTCCCCGACGGACGCGCGGCGATGCGAACCGCAGTGGTCACTCCGGGAACATCGACGAGGCCGTCAAAGATCAACAATTCGCCGTCCGGTTGTGGCAATGATTCGAGACGGCAATTGTCGGGCAGCGAACGAATCTCGTGTCTCTGGTAGTCGCGGACTTGCGTGAGCCGCGCAGGGCCGATTGACACGGGTGGCGACTCTCGCAAGGCAGCCGTCAGCTTTTGGATTTGCTGACGTCCCGTTTCGCCGACGCACGTTTTGGACAACTGAGAGTCGCAGAAGTAACCGTGCTTGGTGAAAAGCTCGTCAAGCCGATCCAGCAGCGTGCGGCCTTCCGCCTTCAATTCGGCAGCGAGTTCGAGCAGAGACAGCGCGGCAATCGTGGCGTCTTTGTCGCGAGCGTATGTGCCGGCGAGATAGCCCAGCGATTCCTCGCAGCCGAAGACGAACTTGTCTGGCCCCTGTTGGTCCATCGCTGCGCCGATGTACTTGAATCCGACCAGCAGGTCGTTGATACAGCGGACACCGTAGGCTCGCGAGAGGACTTCGATCAGCGGTGTCGTGACGAGGGTCGTCGCCACGAAATGCTCGGATGTCAGCGAGCCGTCGGTGCGTCGCGTTCGCAAAATATGATCGGCCAACAGCGCTCCGACGCGATTGCCGTTGAGCGTCACGAACTCACCGCTGGCCGCTCGCACGGACACGCCCAGGCGATCGGCATCGGGGTCGGAGGCGAGGATCACATCGGCCCCGATCGACTTCGCTCGTGGCACGAGTGCGTCGAGCACTTGTTGGCGTTCGGGGTTCGGGAAGTGATCGGGAGCAAACGGAAAATTTCCGTCCGGCAGCCGCTGTGCCGGATCAATCTCGACCTGATCGAAACCTGCGGCACGCACGGCTCGGAAGACGGAAGTCTCGCCGACACCGTGACACGGGCTGTACAGCGCGACGACCTCGCGTCGCGGCGACAGAGACATCGCGAGCACGACACGAATGAAGGCTTGATCGATCTCTTCGCCGATCAACTCGATGCGGCCGTCGGCGAGCGCCTCATGAAAGTCGCAGGCGGGAATCTGCTGGGCGGCTTCGACATGCGCGATGATTTGATTGGCCTCGTCGTCCAGAACCTGCCCGCCCCTTCGACCGTAAACTTTGAAGCCGTTGTCAGACGGTGGATTGTGCGACGCGGTGATCATCACGCCCGCTCCGCAGCGTAATTCGCGCACGGCGAACGACAGCTCCGGCGTCGAGCGATGCGACGGGAACAAAAACGTCTTCAGGCCGTGCGCCGCAAATGTCGTCGCGGTGATCCGAGCAAATTCTTCCGAACGCAGCCGCGTGTCGTGAGCAATGACCACTCGTTGCCATTCGAGAGGTAGCGACTGTTTGACGTGCATCGCCACTCCGTGAGCCGACTCGGCGATCGTGCGCGCATTCATCGTCGCCGTGCCGAGTTCCCCCATCGGCCCGCGCCGGCCGCCGGTGCCGAACGGGATTTTCTCCCAGAAGGCCGCTTGCAGCGTTTGGAAATCCCCGGCCTCGACAAGCTGCCGCAGTCGCGGTTGAAAGGATTCATACTGCGGCTGCGTCAGCCACGTCCGCAAGTTGTTCTCCGCCGCCACCGACAGTCGAAGTTGTTCCACGATGATCCCTCATTGTTCCGGCCGAAAGCCGACAGCTAATCGCCGACAGCTGTTGTACCGTTTTTAATGTCGCACCGGCGTTGAACGGAATGCCTCACGACCAACGCTCGGCATTGAACTCGGGAAAACGGTATCACGGCTTTCGGCTGACGGCCGGATTGATCAGCCAATGCGATGAAACGCCATTCCCGCATGTTGTGCCGCCAAGCCGTCCGCGTCGAGGCGATCGCCCAACACGAGGCACTCATCGTAGCGGACTCCGAGTTGATCGGCCGCCGAGACGAATGCTTGCGGCGACGGCTTGAGCCGATACGACGTGGTCGTCTCGCCGTTCGCGACGACGACATCGAACAGCTCGGCCGCTTCAAGAGCCGCCAACTTGACGCGAGCCGGATAATCGCTGACGAGCGCCGTGCGTCCGCCGCTCGCGCGGAAGCGGGCGATCTTCTCCAACAGTCCGCGCCGTCGGAAGCGGTGCAGCCAGCGGCCCGGCCGAGCGAACATCCAGTCGTCCACAATCGCACGGACGTCTTCCATCGGCCGACTCAACCGCTTGGCCGTGCAAGCCAACTGATGCTCGAAGGGAGATGTGTTGCACTCTGATTCCGAGTGACGCATGGCTTCGTGTTCGCGGCGAAAAGCCCGGATCACGCGACGCACCTCACGCCCGGCGAAACAGAGTTCGATCCCCATCGCCACCTTCACCGGCAGCGAGCGGTACAGCGTTCCGTCGAGATCGATCAGCCATGCGGCGTACTGAGCCACGATCATCTCCAACCTTGCTTCAGCACCAAATCGACAATCCGCTGTGCCGCATGGCCGTCTCCGTACGGGTTCTGCTCAATCTGTCGTCGAGCGTACTCGTTCGGATCGCTCAGCAACCGAGACACCGCCGCGACGATTCGCGACGATTCCGTGCCGACCAATTCAACCGCTCCAGCGTCGAGCGCTTCGGGACGTTCCGTCGAGTCGCGCATGACGAGGATCGGCTTCTTCAGTGACGGAGCTTCCTCCTGCACTCCACCCGAATCGGTGAGGATCAGCGTCGAGTGGTCCATCAGCCACACGAACTCCGGATACGGAGTGGGGGGCAAAAGATGGACGTTGCCGCGATCCGACAAGATCCTCCGCACCGGTTCTTGAACGTTTGGGTTGAGATGCACCGGATACACGAATGCGACGTCGGGGAACCGTCCAGCGAGTTCGGCGATTGCTCGGCAGATGTTCTCGAAGCCGCCGCCGAAGTTCTCGCGACGGTGTCCCGTGATCAGCACCATGCGGCGGTCGGCGAGCCACGAGTATTTGTCCGCCCAACATCCACCGTTCGCTCGTTCGCGAGCGGCTGACCACAGCAAGGCGTCGATGACTGTGTTGCCCGTGACGTGAATCGTCGAGTCAGCGATTCCCTCGCGTAACAGATTCTGTCGCGAGCGTTCGGTCGGAGCACAATGCAGCGCGGTCGTCAGCGATGCGACGCGGCGATTCAACTCTTCGGGAAACGGTGACCAGACATCACCGGTTCGCAGTCCCGCCTCGACATGCACGAACGGGACGCGCCGATAGAACGCTGCCAACGAGGCACACATCACCGTCGTCGTGTCCCCTTGAGCGATCACGCACTGCGGCTGACGCTCGGCCAGCACGCCGTCGATCCGCTCGATGCACCGCGCGGTCAGACTGCCGAGCGTTTGATTGCTCTGCATCACGTCCAGGTCGATGTCGTGACGGATACCAAAATAGTCGGTCACTTGTGCCAGCATCTCGCGATGTTGCCCGGTCACGCAGACGATCGGCTCGATCTCCGCTTCCCGTGTATGGCAAGCCTGCACGACTGGAGCCATCTTGATTGCTTCCGGGCGAGTCCCGAAGACCAGCAGCGTTCTTAGTCGGTTCATGGTTGAGCTCCCGTTCGTAGGTCAGCCTTTTCAGGCTGACTCGGATCGGCATCGACGCTGTGGGAAGCGTTCGGGTCAGCCTGGAAAGGCTGACCTACGGAAGCCGATCGCACGGACTTGCCCAACCCCAAGACGTCGAACTCAACCGGCTTGGTGGTTTCTGTCTGCACGCGGAGGTTGTGGTAAATCCGCAGTTCGTAATCGCGCACGAGTTTCCCGCCGCGCACCGGGATCGTCTTCGCCAGTGCGAACTGTTCCGGATGCTTGCGGAGCAGCGTCCGCAGGCGTTCAGCCGCCGGGATGTGCGTCATGATCTGCGGGTCCTCGACGACGATGTATTTCGGCGACTGCCGGTCGATCACGTCGAGCATCTCGCGATCGGACTTGGCGTACTCGGTGTAATCGGTGTCGGGGACGCAGATGAAGCCGTAGAACAGCTTGTCGCCACGCAACACGCTCAGCCGCCGGTTCTGATCGAGATGCCGCAATTGATAAGTGAAGTTGCCGTCCCACCAGCCATCGAACAAACAGAATTTTGACTTGCCGGAATGTTCGAGCACATACGCCGCCGCCTCTTCGTAACCCCGAATCGTCGAACGCTCCTTCGCGACTGTGGTGACAGCCGTCCCACAAATCAGGACAACGCTAACAGCCCAGGTGAGCCGGTGGGCGTCAGCCCCCGGACTGAGTTGCATCAGAATATGTCCGGGGGCTGACGCCCGCCGGCTCGCCTGGAATCCGAAGGACACTCCTTCGATCGCCAACACCACGATCGCCGGAACCCAATAGATCGAGTGCCGGAAATGAACCTCGGCCAACGGCGCGAACGTCACATACGTCGCCAACAGCATCGCCAGGAACGGCCACAGCCGACGTCGCGATTCGGCGGAACTGATCCGCAGCAAGCCAAGCAGCGCTGCCACCGTTACAAACCAGCCGACTTGCTTCGGCACAAGCCAGAGGTAGTACAGAAATCCGCTCATGGATTGGTCGCCGTGCTCGTTTGGCACGACCGATTCGCTTGCTTGGCGGACATGCAGGCCGCCGACTTCGGAAGCCACGACCGCGTAGTAGGGCAACACCATCAACAAGGCGACCGCCGCCGCGGCCCACACGTCCCAGCGTTTCAGCATCCGCCATTGACCTCGCGCCGTCAGCAGGATGCCGAACATCGGCAGCAGGTAGACCGCGTCAAATCGAGTCAGCGCCGCACACGCTGAGGCGACCGCCGCGATGAAGACGTCGCGACGTCGGGCCTCTTCGAGGAACCGCACGAAATGAAACGTCGCGATCAGCCCCCACATGAGCGTCGGCATTTCCAACATCACATGTCGCGAGTAATCGAAGATCAGCGGACAGAGTCCAAACAGCAGCACGGCCAGCGAGGCCGCCGCCTCGTCATGAGTCCGCGCGGTCAGCCGAAACAGGTACACGCAGGCGATCACCGCCGACAAACCAACCATCAGCGTTGCGACAAGGCTCGACGTTCCGGCCACGAGCATCACAGCTCCCGTCAGCCCGTGAAACAACGGCGGCCAGATCAGAAGCCCCAGTGCCGGATATTGGACGTAGTAGTTCTCGGCGTACCCGCGCAGTCCCGTCAGCGGGTGATCGGCCAGCAGGTCGCGAAAGAAGATGGAGGTCATTACATGCCGGTTCTCGTCGCCGAAGAAGATCGGCTCAGAGAACTCAAAGGTTGCGCACTGCAACGCCACGAGCACCAGGATCGGGACGACTGCGAACAGCGTCTTCCGTCGCGCGGTCGGCGGCGGTGCGCCGATTGTCTCCACGGACGGCGTGGCAACGACGTCAACGATTCGCGGAGATTCCAGAACAGCGGTCATCAGGCATTCCTCGTATGAACACGTCCGACAAATCAGCCGCAGGGCGCTAGCCCCGGTTGGAAGGGCGAAACAGCTCAACCGGGGCTAGCGCCCTGCGGCTCATTGGCCCTTTCGATACACCCCCCAAAACAAGTCGTCGCCGAAGTACGGCAGTGCGAGATGCTCCGGCAGCAGGCCGAGCGGTTTGCTCAGCCAGCGGGTCACGGTGTTGTGGTTCAGCTTGTGTTGCAGCAGTGACGCCGCGTGTCCCGCGTTGATCCATTTCGACGGTCGGCCGCGAGCGACTTGATGCAGACCGAACTCGGCCAGCAAATCGGCAAGACGCTCCGGCGTGAACCAGTGCAGAACGCTCGGCGGGCTGTATTCGTGCCACGACTTTCCGAACATCCGAGCGGTCCAACTGGCAACGTTCCAGGTTTCGATGATGCAGACGCCGCCTGGATTCAGCAGGTCGGCGACTCGCGCGAACGCCTCGCGCGGATCGACGAAGTGTGCCACCACTTGAATCATGCTGATGGCGTCGAATGTGCGATTCGTCTCGAACGTCTCCAGCGAACCGGTGTGAACCGTCAGCCCCGATTGTTCGCGAGCGAACGCCGCCATTCGATCGTTTGGTTCCAGCCCATCGGCATGCCAACCCGTGTCTCGCAGACCTTGCAGAATGAATCCCGCCGCCGCGCCGACATCCAGCAGTTCACCAGCCGGAGCGAAATGCTTCAGCAACTCGCCGTACCGCCGCCCGTGCGATCGCAGCAGTCGCGACTCGCTGAGGTAGTCCGAATAACCGTCACCGCCGCCGAGGAAATAGTCGTCGCCATAAACCGATTCGACGTGATCGTCAGAGACCGCGATTTGAGCAAACCGATGTCCGCAGTCCTCGCAGCGAGCGATCCCATGCCCTTGCTTCTCAAACAGCCGCACCGGCACGCCGCCGCACAGCGGACACGCGGACGCGGAGGCCGTGGACTCGCGTTCGACTTTCGTGTCGGTCATCAATGTTGCGGTCATGGGTTGTTCCTGGACGTGGCTGACAGAATGAACTTTGAGAGCCGTTCGAATGCGAGTCGCGGGAGCGACTCGCCTACGTAGCTCAGTCGCTCCCGCGACTGAGATTCCTTCGAGTCACCACCGCTCATTCGAGCTTCGTCATTCTTTCGTCATTGGGTTTTTCGTCATTCGTCATTGCCTCACCCCGTTTGCGATACAGGAATCGCGGATAGTCACCACCGCCGAACCAGTGTCGCGTGATTTGTTGCACGTTCGAGAACTCGTGGCCGAAATCGCGAACCAGTTCCCATTCGACCGGCACCGTGTTCCAAACGACTTCGTCTTCGATGCGATGATTGGCCAGCACATACAAACGAGGCAGCTCGTGAATGCGCTGACGAAACGGTTCCACCAAGCGATCAGGTGACACATCGAGGTGTTGCTGCCGAGTCAGATCCTCCAACGCGACGATCGACGGAGCAGACAGTGTCTCGCGGCCAATCAAGCCGGCCGGACAACTTCCGTAGGGAATCCAAATCACCGGAGCGTCCACTCGGTCCAACTCACCACGCAGGCGAGCCAGTCCCGTCGCATAACCGGGCTGCGGCAGATAATCCGGCAAGTGATAGAACGCTGCTCCGAATTGGCCGACGACCAGCAACAGCGCAGTGCTCGCGCTACGCAGAGCACCCACCGCCAGCGTTCGGGATAGCAAGAGGTAAGCCAGCCAGACCGCACCGGCGACGAACGGCACGAACACGGGAATCGCATGATGTCCGACTTGTTGCAAAGAGAACCATGTCACGCCGGCTGAGGCCGCCGTAATCGTGGCCAGTCCCCAGCCGATCTGTCGTGACCGCTCGGATCGGAGCAACTCGTGAGCTCCCAGTGCCGACGTCACGCACAGAATCGCGATCAATGGAATGAAGTGATTGTTCGATGACCCCGCCACCATCATCGTGAATGCGATCGCGGCAAATGTCGTTGCCGTGAACCATGTCAGAGGCGAAATGCTCGCAATCTTGGTTGCCACCCCACTGAGCTCGTCTCGGTGGTTCCAGGCTTTTGCACTACGCGATTCGTCACTCGACCGCGTAGTGCAGAGGCCCGAAATCCACCGAGACAAGCTCGGTGGGGTTGCGGATTGGATGATGTTCGCTCGTCGCAGGTAGCACAGTGTCAGCAGCACCGCGAACGGCACGAACTCCGAAAGCACGAAGATCACGCGGCGGGCCGAATACCGCACGCTCCGCTCCCAGTGACCGGGCACGAAGAACGTCTGCTGAAAGAACCCGTCTCCTAAAAACTGTCCAATCCCCAAGTAGCTGACCGGACCTCCCAAGACGATGCCGGCCACCAGTGCCCAGCGCGGAAGAGCGTTCTGACGAAACAGCAGCGCGTACAACACGGCGAACCCGAAGAAGAACGCTCCGTGTTGCTTCGTCCAAAACGCCAGCGTGAAACAGAGCAGCCATGCGACGTCATGCCACTTCGTCCGGCCGTAGGCCAATCCGCAGTAACCTAGCAGCACCCAGACCAGCAACATCGCATCAGGCAAAGCACAGGTCAGCCAGGCATCCATCAGCCGGTAACTGGCGAAGTACAACGCCGCCGCGAGTGCTCCGACGCTGCGGGATTGCGATTCTCGGCACGCGATCCAGCCGACGATCCCACCGGCCGCGAGCGCACATAACGCCGAGACCAATCTTGGCCCGGTGAATCCCTCTCCGAACAACGCCAACGTCGGAGCCGACACGAAGTAATAAAACGGGTTGTAGGCCAGTGCGATGAACTCGCCATCGGGCTGCGGATAGGCAGCCTTGCCCGCCGCTATCCGCGAAATCTGTTGCAGCGTGTCCGCTTCCATCAGTTCCAGGAAGCCGGGATACGTCACATGCTGCACGCACAAGAATGCGAACAGCCCGCCGTACAACAGCAGGGTGCTCCAGCAGAATCGTGCGAACCAACGTGACTCCATGAAAACCACCTGCCGTAGCCGAAGTCGTGAGACTTCGGACTCCGAACTCTTACGAGTTCGGCTACTCTCTCACCAAATCGCCCAGTGACTCGGGCCGTAAATCGCCACGCAACAGGCCAGCACCCACAGCACGCCGTTGATCACGAACGGCTTGTCGGACACGAACAGCTTCGACGGATCGCCTCCCCCGGCCTGTCGATGGACGAGGTAGAGGTAGCGAAAGATTCCGTAGATCACGAACGGCGTCGTCAGCACCAGCATCGGAGCGTGGTCCGCCCGGAAATGAGCCGCAGCCGCCGTGTAGAGCGCGTACATAATCACCGCCGCCGCGCCGGAGATTGTCATCATCACATCGAGGAACGGCAGCGAGTATTCCTCCAAGTTGCTGCGATGATCCTTGGCGTTCCCTTGCAGGACGGCCAACTCGTTCCGCCGCTTGCCGAAGCCGACCAGCAGCGCGAGCGTCATCGTGCAGAGGACCATCCAGCTCGAGGCTGGTTCGCCAATCGCGATCGCCCCTCCGACGGCTCGCAATACGAAGCCGGCAGCGATCAGCATCACGTCGAGGATCACGATTTTCTTCAGCCCCAGCGTGTAGGCCACGTTCATCAGGAAGTAACCGCTGAGCAACACGCCGAACGTCCAATTGATCGTGTATGCCGAACCGAGACTCCCAATCGACAGCAACAACATCGTGGCGATGGCGATGGTGGGCGAGATGGCTCCCGAAGCAATCGGCCGCAGTCGCTTCTCAGGATGCAGCCGGTCCTCGTCTCGGTCCTTCACGTCGTTGAGCAGATAAATCGAACTCGCCGCGAAGCAGAACAACAGAAACGCATGGATGCTGTGCAGCACCGCGATCGGATCGCTCAAGCTCTGAGAAAACAGCAACCCGCCGAAGACCAACACATTCTTCACCCACTGATGCGGACGCAGGCAACGAGCCAACCCGCGAGCAACACGGATCGCTTCAGACGCCGGATGGATTGTGGTGGTGTGAGACATGGTGATTCCCTGGAGTGCTGCGGCTTGACGCAGCCCTCCATTCAACGCGGCGCTAATCTCGCGAATTCAGAGGGTGTGTGGACGTGACGGTTCGAGTTCGCACAATGGAGGTCGGTGGCCAGGTCGCTGCGTTTCTGGCTTCTGAATGGAGGGCTGTGTCGAGCCACAGCACTCCAGGGACGCCGCGTGCTCGCGCATCGGTCGAATGTCGTAGTGCTTGGCCATCTCGTCGATCACCTTGCCGACGAGTTCCACCTTACGAGCGCTCGGCGAACGCATCGCCGGGAAGAAGTCGAGGTCGCGATCATCGTCACGGCCGAGGAAGTCCAACGGATGCAACAGCAGCGACGGAGCCACGCCGCTCAATCGGCAGAGCGTCAACGCCATTCGCCAATAAGTCATCGCCAACGGCCGCGAGAACTGATCGAGATACAACAGATAGCTGACATGCATCGGCACCTTGAACCACGGCATCGTCGTGACTGGGATTTCCAAAAGGCCGAGGGCTGAGGGCCGAGGGGCAAGGGAGCCGCGCGAGTCACCTGACGCCATCAGCCGGAACGCGCTAGCGTCCGGTTCGGAATGTCCAAAGGCGCTCGAACCGGACGCTAGCGCGTTCCGGCTGATCTGCGTGATACTCGGCACCGCACCGTTCAAGTCCCACACATACGGTCGCAGCGGACGAAAGCCTTCGCCCATCGTGCCGAACAGTTTCTTGCGTTCCTGCTTCTGTTGCTCATTCAGCCGAGCCGTCAAGAAGTAATACAGTCGCGCGAGTGGCCCCAAGAAAGTCGGAAACGTCGAGCAGTCGTACTCGTAACCGCGATCTGCCAGTACTCGCAGCACGTCGGGCGAGAGACTGAATCCCGGCCCGCGAAAGCCGATCGTCCGCTCGCCAGTCACACGCTCAATGTGCTCTTCCGCGCGAGCCAGTTCGTCGTTGATCTGTTCGCGCGAGTAGAGGTGCAGCCACGGTTCATGATGAAACGAGTGGTTGCCGATCTCATGCCCCGCCGCGCTGATCGAAGCGAGTGCGTCGTGGTTCTTCTCCAGCGCCGCGTCCTGCCCGACGACGAACACCGTGATCTTGATGTCTCGCTGATCGAGGAACTCCAAGAAGCGGGGCACGACGACGTCGAGGTAACTCGGAAATGAGTCCCATCCGGCATCCCCGTGGGTTTTCATGTACGACCACTTGTTGTCGAGGTCGAGCGACAGACTGGCGATGGGTTTGGTCATGATTGTCTCATGCAAGGAAACCACTAATTGTCGCTAATCGACGCTAATGAAGACGCCAATGAATGAGTTCGGATTAGCGTTCATTAGCGAGGATTAGCGGTTGTGTTTCTTCTGGTTTGTGTGTCGATGTGCCGAGCCCGGCTAAGTTCGGCAGTAACAGTTCCTTCACCGCGTCCTCCGCCAGCTTTACCGTTTCATTCACGTTCAGCGTTCCATTGACGATGTGAGCCGAATTGATCGCGAAGACACCCGGCAGCGACGTCTGCATCGGCGGCAGGTTGTCCGAGTAGTTCAGCGTTGTCAGAGCCACGACATGCCGGACTCGCGAAACGCGGAAGGCTTCGACGTCGGACTCGGAGAAGTCGGGATACATCTTCTTCAGCGCGGCGATGAACGAGGCTCGCAGTTCGTCATCCGAGACCTCGAACAGCGGGTCGTCGGGCGAGACGTACTTCGGCAGATAGACCAGCGAGCGGCCACCGAACTCGGCGGGATCAACCAGCGTGGTCATCTCGATCACGGCGGTGAACGGCACCCAATCGTCGGTGATGTTCGTGACGTAGAACTTCGCCAGCGGCTTCTTCAGCAGCAGCGAGGCACACACGATTCCCTGATACCGCAGCCCATTCAGCCGGCGATGCTCGTCCTCGGTGAGATCGGGACAGACTCGCGAGATGACCGGCGCGGGGGTCGTCAGCACGACGCGGTCGAAGGTTTCGGCGGGACGATCACGAAACGAGAGTTGGACTTGTTTAACCCCAACGCCAACGGCGTGGGCGCTTTCGTTCGTTACGTTGGCGACATTGACGCTTGCGCCCACGCCGTTGGCGTTGGGGTTAAACGGCTCGACTCGCTGCAGCGCATGATTGACGCGCACATCGACGCCGTTGGCGTGCAGCAGTGTCTCGAAGTGTTCAAGGATGCGGGCGTAGCCGCCGGGGAGGTAGCCGAACATCTCTTTCTTCAGGCCGGTGCGGCGAGCGGCATACATCCGCGCAATCGTGGCCCAGATGAATGCGGCCGACGTGTGTCGGTAGTTCTCGCCGAGCTTCGCTCGCAGCAGCGGCAGCCAGATCTTCTCGAACGCGCGCTTGCCCGAGAGCTTTCGCAGCCAAGAAGCGACCGGGATGGATTCGAGCCGTTTCCCATCGCGCAGCTTCGAGGCATAAAAGATCGTCCCGCCGAGGCGCAGCTTGTCGAGCAAACCCAGCGGCGGGAATTTCAGGAACTCCAGCGTGTTCGACATCGACGTCAGTTGGCCGTCGGTGAAGAAACCGGTCTTGGTCTCGACCCATTGCATGTCTTGTTCGAGATGCAGTTCGGCGAGCACTCGACGCCAATGAATGTCCGACAGCAGCGTGACGTGGTAATGCCGGTCCCACGTCACATCGCCAAGCTGCCAGGCATCGGCCAGACCGCCGACATGCGGGCCAGCCTCGAACAAAGTGACTCGCTGCCCGGCTTGAGCCAGTCGCAGCGCGAGCGTCATCCCCAGGATGCCGCCGCCGACGATGGCTGTTTTGGTTTGTGTCATGAGGATTCAAGTAACCCGAAGCGTCAGCGAGGGCGGGCGCTCCGAACGACGAGGATTTGGAAGTGGAGGATCGGTGAAGCGTTCGCCCTCGCTGACGCTTCGGGTTACTTAGGCGAGGCACTCCGAAAGCTCGCTGACCTCACCGCCGAGGACGCAGTATTCGAGGCCGCACGCTTTGCAGGTGGCCTCGGGAAGATCGACCAGCTCACCCGGCGACCAGCGAGCCAGCAGTTGTCCGCACCGGCAGACGCAGCCGACGGAGCGAGCGGGGTTTCCCAGAACCAGATGAAAGTCCGGGACCGACTTCGTCACGAGCGAGCCCATGCCGATCATCGCGAAGCGGCCGATCGTCAGGTCGTTGCCGATCACGGCTCCGGCCCCGATGGTCGCCCCTTCGCGAACGAGCGTCGGCAGCGTGTGCTCGTCGGGATCGGATGAGCGGAGTTGTTTCAGATCCGGCGTGGTCGCCCGCGGGAACCGGTCGTTGGTAAAGATCGTGCCGGCGGAGATCATCACACCGTCCTCGATCGTCACGGCGTTGCAGATGTAGACCATCGCGTTGATCTTCACGCGATGGCCGATCTGGACCTCGTAGGCGATGTAGCTCTTCTCGCCGACGATGCACTCGTCGCCGAGCCTGGCTCCGAAGCGGATATGGACGTTGTCCCAAATCGCCGAGCCGTCGCCGATGGCGACGTCCCGTTCGATGAGGGCAGTCGGATGAATGCGTGCGGGCATGTTCCCCCCTGGAGTGCGGTGGCTCGACACCGCCCTCCATCGTTTGCGGCGGAAACCTCTGAACGATGGACGAGCGTCGTCGTGAAGGACGGTTTCAGACAGTCAATGCCTTCTGCGCGAGTGGAAGTCGATCGTTCTTGATCGAGGGCTGCGTCGAGCCGCAGCACTCCAGGACCGGTTCCCACTGCGTGTGATTGAGTGCTCGATAGGCCGCTTCGATCACTTCGACCGACGCGATCGCGTCTTCGGGAGTGACTAGCAGCTTGTCTTGTCCCTTCACCGCGCGGGCGAAGTTTTCGATCTGGCCTTTGAAGGCTTGGACTTTGTTATAGCCCTGGCCGAAGACGATCCAGGCATCATCCTGCGAGCGGCGGTACTTCGACTCCTTCCAGCCGACATGCACTGTTCCCTGCGAGCCGTAGACGCTGATGTAGTTCGGCTGCTCTTTGTTGATGCTCCAGGAGAGGTCGATGCTGGCATTCACGCCGCTGTGCGTGTGGACGAACATCCGAACGGTGTCCTCAACCGGCAGGTTCTGGACGCGGCGGCCTTCGACGACTTGCAGTTCGGTGATCGGGCCGAGCAGATATCGCACGATGTCGACCGAATGCGTGCCGTTGTCGATGAGCACTCCGCCGCCGCTGATGGCCGGGTTCGAGTTCCAGCGGCTGGACATGTCCACGCGAGCGGTGAAGGCGTTCTCAAAGAGGATGACATCGCCGAGGATTCCCGATTGGATCAACGCCTTCGCGCGGACGACGTCTTCGGCAAAGCGAAACTTCGTGGCCATCGTCAGTTTGCGATCGACCTCGTCGGCCGTCGCGAACATCTGCCGAGCGGTCGCCGAATCGACGGTCAACGGCTTCTCGCAGAGGACATGCAATTTGCGACGCAGCAAGTCGGTCACGATGTCCGAATGCGAATTCGGTGGCGTGACGACGATCACGGCATCGAGTTCTTCGGCGTCGCACATCTCGCCGTGGCTGCCGTAGCTTTTCGCGTTGAGGGTTTGAGCAATCGCCTGCGCGGCCTCGGCTCGCACGTCGGCGACGGCGACGAGCTTGGCGACCGAGCAATCGCGAAACGCGGCGGCATACGACTGAGCGATTCCGCCGGCTCCGACCATTCCGAAACGAACAGGAGTGTTGGGCATTGTGGCTTTCCAGAGTTGATGAAACGGGTCAAATGGAATTTTGGATCCGTCGGCTGAAGCCGACTGATGAACCTCACACAACCGCAGCTTCAAGCGTGTTGGTTGTTGTCGGGGTCTTCGTCAGCGCTGCCACGCCGTCGCGGATTGCGTCGGCGATGTAGTCGACGTGCTCTTGGGTGTAGCGCTCGTTCCACGGCAAGACGAGGATGTTCTTGAGCGCCTCGAACGTGCCGGGGAATTTGTCTTCCGAGTAATCGACCGCCTCCGGCCGCGCGAGCGTGAATGGGAAGCGGCTGTTGCCGAACGTCCGTTGATCGCGGAAGACCTCGCACTTGAACGCGGGCTTCTGAATGTAGCGCGGGGCTGAGGCGATGCCTCGTTCTTTCAGCTTGGCTCCGAGACCCACCGCGCCGCCGGTGATGACTCGCTCATCGACCAGCAGGCAGTACTTCCAGAACGTGTGGACTGAGCCGTCGGAGATGTGTGGCGTTTCGATGCCGGAGATGCCGCGCAGTTGGCTGGTGAGCGCGGCGGCCGAACGGACCCGGCTGTCAACGACGCCGTCTAGTTTCGGCAACTGAGCCAGCGCGACCGCGCCGAGTAGTTCGCTCATGCGGTAGTTCAACGCCAGGAAGTAGTGGTCCGGGTTCTTGTCGCCGTAGCCCCAGGCTTTGTTGATGAACAGGAAGCAGCGGCGAGCGAGCGCCTCGTCATCGGTGACAACGATGCCTCCTTCGCCAGTTGTGATGTGCTTGCCTTGTTGCAAGCTGAAGCAGCCGATGGCTCCAAACGTGCCGACGTAGCGATCCCCCTGAGCGGTCAGGAAGGCTTGAGCACAGTCCTCGATCACCGGAATGTTTTTCGAGTTCGCCAACTCCATGATCGGACCCATTTCGCAGGGGTTGCCGAACAGGTGTGTGACGATGATCGCCTTCGTGCGATCGGTGATGCGAGCGGCGATCGTTTTCGCGGTGACATTGAAGGTTTTGGGATCGACGTCCGCGAAGACCGGGATCGCTCCTTGATAGATGATCGGGCTAAGTCCCCCCATGTCGGTGATGGAGGTCGTGATGATCTCGTCGCCGGGTTGCGGGTCGATGGCCGCGATCGCGACATGCACGGCCGCCGAACCGTGTGAGCATGCGAAGCCATGCTTGGCTCCGACCTTCTTGGCGAACTGTGTCTCAAACTCTTTGACGTAGTTTCCCTTGGTGCTGGTCAGCACTCCGGAACGGAGTACATCAGTCACGTTCTGAATCTCTTCCGGGCCGAACGTGCGGCCGGAGGCGTCTTGATCGGAAGGGAGAGTCAGCAGTTTGAAGTCGGTCATCGTGGTGCCTTTCAGAGAAAATTGAGATTTGAAATTTCAAATTTGAGATTTCAGATCGGAGGATTGCGGTTTCTTCAGTCGAGCCAGGAACAGTTGCCGCAGCAGTCGCAGGTGACCGGCGATCGTGCGGAAGGTTTTCATTTTCGATTCGCCGAAGATGCGGACGTTGAGCGTTGCCGGATGCTCGACGATGCGCGAGCCGTTCAGGCTGAGCCGGCCGACAAGCTCGGCGGTGCCGAGGAAACCATGCTCGCGCAGTTCCAATCCACGAACGGCTGAGCGGCGATAGACGCGGAAGCAGCTCGTCCAAGTGTGCAACTTCTGCGGCAGGAACGAGCGGTACAGCAGCGAGAGTCCTTTGGATAATCCGAGCCGCCAGCTTGGCACGTTCTTCACGCGGCCGGCCGGGTGATACGGCGACGCGGTGACGAGATCGACGTCATCCGTCAGCAGCGGCAGCATGTGCTTGAGTTCGAGCGGGTCATACGAGCAATCGCAGTCCATCGAGCAGACGATGGCGGTCTCGGCCGCTTCGATTCCGGTGAGGATCGCTTTTGAGACGCCGCCGTTGGTCTCGTGGCGCACGAAGCGGCAGTTGTCGCGGCCGGCGAAGACGGCGTGCATCACGTCCCAAGTCGTGTCGGTGCTGCAATCGTCCACGAACAGGAAAGTCGCGCGGTATCGCGGTGCGAGCGCGAATTCGAGTTGATCGAGCGTGCGTGAGAGATACGGCAGACTGGCCTCTTCGTTGAAGCAGGGGATGACAATTGTGACCGGGGTGCGCGCGCATTCTTTCCCCCCCTGGGCTTGCCCCAGGGGTTCACGGGCTTTTGCACTACTCGAATTCGTGGGGGCTGATTTAGCTCCGAGTAGTGCAGAAGCCCGCGAGCCACCGGGGCAAGCCCGGTGGGGTGAGGGCGTTGTTGTCTCGAACCCCATCACATCCGCCACGCTGCCGAAGCGGTATTGGCTGAGATAATCCTCCAGCACCCAGCGCATCTTGTTGAGGTTGCGGTAGTGGCGAATCTGTGTGAGCCGTCCGCCGGCACTGATACGTGGTTGTTCGGGGTCGAGTTCCCACGTGTGGAAGTACATCACGAACGGTGCGGTCTGATGTCGATCCCACGATCGGACGCAGTGTTTTAGCAGCGTGTGCGGAAGTTGTCGGAAGTAATTGCCGCCGGCGATCGGCAACTTGCAGCCGAGCACATTCCAAGTCGAAGGCGGGACTTCCCAGATTGAGCCGCTGGGCGTTTCGAGATGATGCACGAACTGCCGCCTGGGCTGATCGGCATAGCTGCGAAACGTCGGGAAGATACTGCTGTCGTAGAGGTATCCCTCTTCAGCCAGCACTTCGAGCGTCCATAAGTCATCCGGCTGAAACCAACCGTCAGCGACGCGATGCCCGATCACTCGCTGTCCAGTCGCAGCTTCGAGCGCTTCGCGGGTGCGAGCGAGATCCTCTTTGAATTCGGTACGGCTGAGTTCGCGGATGTTGCGGTGATAGAAGCCGCGTGAGGCGACTTCGTGGCCGCGCGAAGCGACTTCGCGAATCAGTTCCGGCATCTGTTCGGCGACCCAGCCGAGCACAAAGAAAGTCGCTTTGGTTTGGAACCGCTCCAGCAGTTCGAGCGTGTTACGGGTGCTCCGTTCGAGTCGGCTTTCAAAGCGGTCCCAGCGGTCGTGGTCGAAAAGTTTTTGGAAAGCACCGACTTGAAAGTAATCCTCGAGGCCGATCGTCAGGAGATGTTGTCTCGCCGTGTTGCTCGGCGCTGATGCTGGCCCGCGCACAGACAAAGCATCCGCGGCCACGTCGCCGGACAGGGGCGAGTCAAGTTGCACGAATTCTGTCGAGGACATGCCGACCTTTCGCAAATGAACCCGAAAAGTGGGTTCCAAGCTCAGGTCGAACTGTGCCACATGTTCCTGACGAACTCGTCAGTAAAAGTGTGGTGGCGAGCGGTTCGCATCCGGCAAGCAAACGGTTTTCCGTGTCACGCCGCTTTGTTGCAAATCGGCAACAGTGCATGTTCGGTGTTGGTCAATGCAAAGGGCGAGCGGCAGGGCGTCAGGCCGCCGAGTACAGCCCGGACGGATGT
>SYJG01000351.1 GCA_005798445.1 Planctomyces sp. | reverse complement strand
CTAGCCGTTCTCCTCCCGTTGCTCTCCACCCCGTCTCACGACGACGCAGTTACGTTCGGATACAAAGTTCAAACCAACTTCGACGAGGACTTACACCTCACTGATTCAATCCACTTGCAAACGCACTAGCCGTCTCGCTCCGCGAGGCCGAGCAATTGGTCTTGTGCGTCACTTCGCTCCTTGAGAACCGATGCCAATAGCTCCTCCTCGCGGAGCGAGGAGGCTACGTTCGCCAGGAATCATTGCCACACCCGTAGCCTGTGCGATCCTGCGGGAGCCTCGCCCTCTTCGGAAGGTCGGCGTACCATCCCGCCCCACTTTTTTGGAAAGGACTGACCGATGCCGACTGTGTTGATTGCTCCCGAAGCGTTCCTGGACAAGCCCGAAGCGCCGTACGCACGAACGCTGACCGATGCGGGGTTCGACATTCGCTACCCGAAGAACCCGACGTTCACGCGTGGCCTGGGACCGGAAGAGGAAACGATCGCTGAGTTGCAAGACTGTGTCGCGATCATCGCCGGTGGCGAGTACTTCACACCGCGAGTTTTGGATGCGTGCCCGAAGCTGCGAGTCATCGCGCGAGCGGGCGTCGGCTTCGATCGAGTCAACGTCCCGGCCGCGACCGAGCGGAAGATCGCGGTCACGATCACGCCGACCTCGAACCACGAAGCAGTCGCTGAGCTGATGCTCGCGTTGCTGCTCGGCGTGACGAAGAGTGTCGCCCTCAATGACCGCACGATGAGGACCGGAGCGTGGATTCAGAAGTTGACCGCTCCGATTCGCGGCCGCACGGTCGGTCTGATCGGACTCGGCCGAATTGGCAAAAGCACGGCGGTCCGCTGCGCCGCACTCGGCATGCGAGTCATCGCTCACGAGCAATTTCCCGATCGAGAGTTCGTCGCGAAGCACAACATCCCGCTGGTCGAGCTGGACGAACTTCTCACACAGTCGGATTTCGTCAGCCTGCACTGCCCGTTGAACGATGCAACGCGCGGCATGTGCAACGCGGCGTTCTTCGCCAAAATGAAGCCCGGCAGTGTGCTGATCAACACGGCTCGCGGCGGCCTCGTCGTCGAGGACGATCTGATCCCCGCGCTGAAGTCGGGACACCTGAGCGGTGCCGGCCTCGACGTCTTCCAACAAGAGCCGCTGCCACCGACCAGCCCGCTGCTGCAACTCGACAACGTGGTGCTCTGCCCGCATCTCGGAGGAACAGACACACGCAGTTCCGAAGACATGGGCATCGAGTGCGCTCACAACATCGTGAAGCTCAGTCGCAACGAGTGGCCTGAAGGGGCTGTCGTCAACGCCGACCTGCGTGCCAGTTGGAAGTGGTAGCCATGCTCGTGCCGTACGACTTCTTCGCCCCGAATCGCATCGTCTTCGGCTGGGGACGTCGCACGGAAATCGGCACGCTGGCGAAATCGCTCGGCTCGCGAGCGTTCGTCGTCAGCGGTTCACGCACGCTGGAAGCGAACGGCACGATCGATGAACTGTGTCGGTCGATGCAGTCCGCTGGCGTCAGCATCGAACGACTCGCCACGCAGACGCGAGAGCCGGAGGTGGCCGATGTCGATGCGGCCGTCGAACAGTTGATGAGCCTCGGAGTTCGCGACGGCGACTGTGTCGTCTCGATCGGTGGTGGATCGGCGATTGATCTGGCGAAAGCGGTCGCGGCACTGGCCACAAATCGGCACGGCGACTCGGTCAAAGACTTTCTCGAAGGGGTCGGACGAGGACTGAAGATCGAACACCCTCCCCTCCCCTTGTTGGCGATGCCGACAACAGCCGGAACCGGAACTGAAGCGACCAAGAACGCGGTGATCTCGTCGTTCGATCCGCCGTTCAAGAAAAGCCTGCGTTCCGACCTGATGGTCCCGAAAGTCGTGCTCGTCGATCCCGAATTGACCGTTAGTCTGCCGCGCGACATCACCGCTCACACCGGCATGGACGCGATCACGCAGTTGATCGAGAGCCTGATCTCTCGCCGAGCAAAGCCGATCCCGCGCGCGTTGTGCTGGCAAGGACTGGAACTCGCGCTGCCCGCGATGTTCAAACTGTCGCACGACCTCACACACCGTGCGTCGCGTGAGGCCATGTCGCACGCGGCGTTGCTGTCGGGGATCGCTTTGGCGAATTCCGGCCTCGGCTACGCTCACGGAGTTGCCGCCGCGCTCGGTGTTCACGCGAAGGTGCCACACGGCTTGGCCTGTGCCGTGATGCTGCCGAGTGCATTGCAATTGAATCGTGCAGTAGCAAATGCCGATCTCACACAGCTTGGCCGACAAATGAATCGATGGCTTCTCGGCGACTCGAAAAGGCCTTCGGTCGAACGAGCGTGCTCCGACGATGTCGCCTTGATGCGTCTTCAGGACGCGATTCGCTCGCTGAACCAATACTTTCGCATTCCGTCCCGACTGTCGGAACTCGGCGTCACACGCGAGCAACTGCCAGCAATCGCGAAAAGCTCGCGAGGCAACAGCATGGATGGCAATCCATACGACGTCAGCGACGAAGAGCTGCTCACGACGCTGGAGCAGGTCTGGTAATTCGAGCGGCAAGATCGCCTCGACCCGTTGGCGAGCGACTGCTACCGTCCGCGCCGTTCGTGGGGCACGTTTCCAACGTGCCCGCCCATGTCCGGACGTGGGCGTCCGGACTACGAAACGATTTGCGAGCCATTCATGGACGGTGCTCAACTTTGGCAGACGTTGATTCAAGCAGTCGTGCAGGGGATCACCGAGTTCCTGCCGATCAGCTCAGACGGCCATTTGGTCATCGTCGGCACGCTGCTCGAAAAATGGTTCGGCACGAAGGCGACAGGTGCGGAAACCGTAGAGCTGATCGTTGGCCTGCATCTGGGCACGCTGGTCGCCACGATCGTCGTCTATTGGAAAGAGTTGTGGTCGCTGCTGAAGCGTCGGCGACTGCTGATCAACGTGATCGTTGGCAGCGTGCCACTGGCAATCGTTGGCCTGCTATTCAAGGATTGGTTCGAGCAGACGTTGGCCTCGCCGTTGTGTGCCGGCGTAGGACTGCTGATCACAGCGTTGTTCTTGTTCGCCGGGCAACGGATGGAGTTGAACCTGCTCGAACTGGATCAGATTCCGATCCTGCACGCACTGGGAATCGGCTGCTTTCAGGCACTGGCTCCGCTGCCCGGAGTCTCTCGCTCCGGCAGCACGATCGCCGGTGCTCTGATGATTGGAGTCACTCGGCAGGCGGCGACGACGTTTTCGTTTTTGCTTTCGGTGCCTGCCGTTGGCGGAGCGGTGTTGCTCAAAGCGATCGACATGGTGCGTGGCACATCGGGTGGTTTAGCGATTGGGCAATTGCTGTTCGGTGCGGCGATTTCGTTTGCCGTCGGCATCGTCGCTCTACGTTTCTTGATTCGGATTGTCTCGCAGCGAAAGTTGCATTGGTTCGCGTATTACTGCTTGGTGCTGGGATCGGTCGTGACGGCGTGGCAACTGTGGCCGATAGGGGTAGGAACGACTGATTGATTTCAGTCGCCCCTCCCTCCGAACCGGACGGGCGGGTTTCCCGCATCCGGCTCTCCGGTTGATGGTCTTACCTGCGAGAGGATTGAACGGCCAGAGCATGGGCGGTCGTCAGGT
>SYJG01000350.1 GCA_005798445.1 Planctomyces sp. | reverse complement strand
CAAGACCGCCCTCCAAAAATACGCTCCTCACATCCAACGCTCCGACACCTTGCCCAAATGGAGCCTGACAATCCGCCCGCAATAACCGGTAGAACATTTCAGACCGGCTGCCTTACCCGGCGTTCGACAGCCGATGGCCGTGGGCTTCAAGACCACGGAGATCGAACGCCTGATGCTGATTGAGGACGAATGAATTGGAATATCTGCCCCGGACCATCGCAGCACGATTTCCATTGGGCCGCTGACGTCAGGGCAAGCTAGTTTTTAGTCTGTTCAGCAAGAGGATGGGTTTGAGGGCGTGTTCGCGGCAGAGATTAGGTGTTGATTGTCTCCAGCGGCGGGCGAGGTTGAGGGCCATGCTGCGGACGGCGTGCAGAGCACGGGCGGCATGGCCGGTGCGGGTGCGGTTGGCGTCGTCACCGAGGCTCACGTCCAAGACGTGGAAGCCGCGGTTCTCGATGTGCCAGCGGCCGCGCGAGTGGTCCAACAGCAGCTCGGCATTTGCGGTCGTGCGTGAGAGGCTGGTGATCGCGTCGGTCGTGCTTTCGCGAGTCGTGCCGTTGGCCAACTGAGTGTGACGCTTCAGGCGGATCAACTGTTGGGCACCGGGCCAGTCGAGATAACCCTCGTCGATCGTCGCGGTCGTCGTGGTGACGGTGCGAGTTTCCACGCGACCGCGATTCTTCTCGATCGTCGTCGCAGTATGCTGTTGAGGGTCCATCGGACTTCGGTGTGGGTGGCTGAATGGATAGAAGGCTTGCTCGGAGGGCGGATCGGTGCAAGACAAAGAGCTTTATCAGCAGGTGTTGGGGTTGGCTTCGCCGTGGGTGGTGGGGCGGGTGGAGTTGAACGTCGCGGAGCAGTGTGTGGACGTGTTTGTAGAACACGACTCGCGGGTCAAGTGGCGCTGCCGCAGTGCGATCGAGAACTGGGGTGTCACGATCACACCCAGGAGCGGACATGGCGGCATCTCGACACTTGCCAGTTCGTAACGCAGTTGCGGGGGCGAGTTCCGCGCGTGGATTGTCCTGAGCATGGCGTGGTGCAAGTGTTGGTTCCGTGGGCCGAGCCGCGTGGACGGTTCACGATGCTGTTTGAGCGGCTGGCCATCGACATCTTGAGGCATTGCCAAACCGTCCAAGGCGCTTGTGAGATTCTGCGGATCAATTGGGATCAAGCGCGAGCGATCCTGGAACGCGCCGTCGCGCGAGGCCAAGCTCGCAAGCCGGCCGCTCCGGTCGAACGGATCGGTGTGGACGAGAAGGCGTTGCGTCGTGGACAGGACTACGTCACGGTCGTCTGCGACATTGATCGCGGCACGGCCGAGCACGTCTCGGAAGGCCGCACGACCGCGAGTTTCCGCGAGTATTTCGATTCTTTGACGGCAAATTCTCATCTGTGCCGCGTGATGCTCTTTCTCAATCGGGGACTTGTGGCGTTCCAAAGACTCACGTTGCTGTTCTCGCGACTCGCCCGCAACGATGTAGGCTTTGATCCAGCTTTTCCGATCTTGCCACTTCATCGCCAATTCAATGATCCGATCCGCGACTTTCGATTCCATGATTGCACCTTGTTTCAAAGTCGGATGGCTGGTTCGCTATCGCCAAGGTGCGGTTGATGACGAACCAGCCGGCGGTGGGAGCTACCCGCCTGCCCGGCAATTTTCTACTCTGCGAACAACCAGTCGTGAACAACGTCCACAACATCCCGCAACCGTTCGTCGCTCACTCCTTCACGGTACGCGCCAGAGATTGACTCATCGACGTGCCCCATGATGTGCCGAATTGCCGGGAAGTCTTTCGAGCCTTCCGCAACCGTTTGGAAGATGTGCCGCAACGTGGCGAATCCCAAACCGGCCTGATGAATCTTGCGGTCTTGCAACGCTCGCCGAAAGGTCAACCCGATGGCATCGCTGCCAGCCGCCCCTTTGGCGTATGCCGTCCCTTGCTGTGTCTGAAACGCCAACTCCCCCTCGGTGGCCATCGCCGCACGAAGCGCATCTACGGTTTCTGTCCACAGCGGGATTCGCCGTGCGATTCCGGTTTTCGGGCGTGCGTAGCTGATGAATCCGGCTTCGAGGTCAACGGCCTTCCTGGGCAACGTGCCACAATCACGAGACACAAATCCGCCATTCAATCCCAGCAGAATGAATGCCTTCATCTTCTCGCTCGCGCCGCCGATCAGCAGTCGGCATTGCTCCGCTGTGAACATCTTGGGGGCGCGGTTCGCACGGACCAGCCGAATCATCCGCTTCGGTGGTCGGACGAACGCCGCACCGAACTGCACGGGCTGTTCGATCAGCCCATCGGCCAGAGCGTACCTGAAGACGGATCGAACCCGCTGCACTTCATTCGTCAGCCGTACCGGGCCGAGCCGCTTCGCCAACTTTGCTCGCAAGTCGTCGAAATCTGTCCCATGCAAATCGGAAACCATCCGGTCCCGGCCGAATGCCTTGGTCAACGTCTGGCAGGTCTGAAAGAGTTCCTTCCATGTCCGCTCCGTGATCTCGCCGGAATCGACTCGCCGCCGTTTGGCGGTTAGAAATGCGTTGCAGGCAAAGGCGACGTCAACTCGGCCGGACGTGACTTGTGCTGGGCGAGGAACGCGACCGGCGGCGAGGTCGTTTTTCTCAGCCAGATACCGCCTCTCCGCCGCGTCGGGATCGTCCAACTTGCCGAAGTAAAAAATCCGGCCGTTGATCTTCTTGCACCATTGGTTCGATGTCCGATGAGGCGTCAAAGGGAAATCATGTCGAGGCTTCAGAATCGTGCTCTGAATTGTAGTCCGGCGTGCCATGATTTCAGGCTCCCCACTGGTTTGGTTGTAGTATAGACTTTACCGGACGAAGCGAGAAACGTAAAAATTGGTTTTTGTACGGTATTTTGTGCGATTTGCTCCCGTAGCTCAGTTGGATAGAGCGACGGTTTCCTAAACCGTAGGTCGCCAGTTCGAATCTGGCCGGGGGTACTTCATCATTCCCCGTGTTTTCCTGCGTTTCTTGCGGGGAAACACGGGGTTTCTCATTCACGGACGGATCGGCGTCCGCAACGGTTGAAAACGACTGAAAACGGTTAAATTCATCGTTGGATGTAGCACGCACGGTGAATCGCGACTCAGTAGCGCACGACGGATATCAAGCCGACCTTCGTGCTCTGAAATTCAAGTCCTACAAAAATCTTGTCAGCCCGCGCCGTTCCAATTCCGCGAGCAACAGTCGCAACGAGTTCTCGTCCCGTTTGTCAGCAACCAATGTTGCGTCTGGTGTCTGCACGATGATGAGATCGCGCACGCCGAACGTGGCGACGAGATGTTCGTCCGAAGTTCGCACGATGCAGCCGGTCGAGTTCAGTCCACAGAACCGGCCAGAGATCGTGTTCCCGTCCGCATCGACCGGCAACAAACGGGCGAGGGCCTGCCAACTGCCGACGTCGTCCCACTCGAACGCTGCCGGCACAACGGCCACTGTGTCCGCTCGTTCCAGCACGGTGTAGTCGATCGAGATCGACGGCATCTGCGGAAACTCCGTCGCCAGCGTCTCGGTCCAATTCGCCGTTCCGATCGCCACTTGCAGCCGCATGAGTCGCGTACCGATTTCCGGTTGATGCCGCTCGATCTGCTCGAGAATCGTGGCTGCTCGCCAGACAAACACGCCGCAGTTCCAGAAGTATTCTTTTGCGGCGACATATTGCTGAGCGGTCGCCAAGTCCGGCTTCTCGCGAAAGGCCGCGACTCGAAACGCTCCGGGCTGATCGCTCAGCTCAGCACCGCGCTGAATGTATCCGAATCCGGTCGCCGGATAACTCGGCGTCGCTCCGAACAGTACCAGTGACTGCGGATCATTCGCCACGACAGCCGTGGCTTGCTCGACTGTCTGCTGAAATTGTTCGGCCGTGCGAATCACATGATCCGCCGGCATGACCAACATCACGGCGTCCGGATCAACCGCGAGCAACTGAATCGCAGCGAGTCCGATGCACGGAGCCGTGTTGCGTCCACACGGCTCGACCAGGACATGCTCGGCGGTCAATTCCGGTAATTGTCGAACGGTCTCCGCCGAGTGCGACTCGCCAGTCACAATCCAAGTCCGTTCGATCGGGAGGATCGCTCGGCAACGCTCGATGGTCTCTTGCAACAACGTGCGGTCGCTGCCGAACCGCAGGAACTGCTTGGGCAACGCCCGCCGGCTTTGCGGCCAGAACCGCGTTCCGCTCCCCCCCGCCAGAATCACAGCATGCAACATGACTGCCTCGCTTCATCCGCACAACGCACCAGCGAGTGATTGCGGCGACCGCCCCCTCGCTGGCGCGTCGGGCTAAGTGGACCCGTATCGTGGGATAGGCTTCCAGCCTGTCAGATTGACCGCGAATTGACAGGCTGGAAGCCTATCCCACAGCCTACTTTTCAATGCGGGTCCACATCGTTTTCGGCGATGACGGCTTCGAATTATGCGTTCGGCCACATCGCGGCGAAGATCGCTCCGCTGATCGCCGCATACGCGATCGATTCCAGAATGTGGCCGACGATGCGGCTATGAAACCAAATTGCGTGCTGCACGATCGCCGCCAAGAACGTGATCAACCCGGCGGTGGAGACGAACCGGAAGACCGCCATGAAATTCGCACCCGGCTGAAGAGCCAGCGTCGCGAGATACGCCAAACAGAAGTTGACCACGAGAAAGTACAAAAATGTAAGGCCCAGATTTCTCACCATGTTGACCTTCGGATAGACCGAGAGGACGCCACACGGCCCGGCCTCCCACTTTTTGTTGTAAGCATCGCTTTTCATTTCCTCCGGCGAATCACAGCCGGGAAACATGTAGCTGCCAATCGGAATCTCGCAGTCCCGCACAACCTGCATGAATTGATCCTCCTTGGCGAGCTTCACCCAATCCTTGCGATGAAACGGCAAGACCATCCACGACAAGAAACTGGCAAAGAACAACGCCACCGAGGCGGCGATGATCGGAATCAAAAGGCTCATCAGCATGACAAATGCCTCCGGTCGTTGCCGCGTTTCGCCAGAACGCGGGCCATTCGAGTTTTCCCGCGTTCTGGCGAAGCGCGGTCACAATTCTTCTAGAGCCTCGGCGTCCCCGGCTTGATTGGGGCCGCCCAACCGTTGGCTCCTTTGACCTTCACTTTGCGGCGGTAAACTTTGTCGCCGCAGCAGGTGTAGACCGTGTCGAAGTCCGCTCCACCGAACGTCAGATTCGCGAGCTTGCCGTTCGGTGTCGGAATGATGCAGTTGACTCGGCCGGGCTGATCGCAGACTTGCAGCCCCATGCGAGTCGCTGCCCACAAGCGTCCATCGCGATCCGTTCGCAGTCCATCGACACCGCTGTCCTCATCGACGTCGCGGACATGCAGATGAAAATACTTTTGCTTGTGAGCCAACGAACCGTCCGCCTGAATCTGATAGCTGAAGACCCAATGCGTCCGGCTGTCGGCGACGTACAGCAGCGATTGATCCGGCGAGCAGCAGATGCCGTTGGCAAACTTCAAGCCCGTATCCACGATCTTCTTCTCACCATTGGGCGAGACGTACCAAACCTCGCTGTTGTTCGGCGTCTTGAAAGGAGCGGTCGCGTACACGCTGCCGTCGTGCCGCGCGACGAGATCGTTTCCTTTGAAGCCGTCGGCGAAGACCGTCGATTTGCCGTCCGCATCCCACGCGAGCAGTTGCTCGGTTGCGCCAGCGTTCGCGTACAGCCGGCCGTCGGGTCCGAAGGCTTGTCCGTCTCCACGCTTCGAGTCGGCGAGGAACTCCGTCAGCTTGCCGTCGAGTCCGACCTTGAACGTCTTGCTCGCGCCGACGTCGTTGTAGAAGACCTCCCCCTTTGCGTTGACCGCCGGACCTTCCGTGAACTTGTAGCCTTCACCGACCAGTTGCCAGTCCTCGCCCGGAATCAGAATCTCCTGGATCTGCGGCGAGCCTTTGCCCACGGAAACCGCCTTCGGGTAGTCCTTCCAAATCCAGCGCATCGCGTCGGGAAAGAGCTGTGTCGCATGTTTGCCGCTGTGACCACTTTGATTCCACGGCTGGCCACCTTCGGTCCAGACGTGCTCGACTTCATAGCCCATAAACGTCAGCGAGCGTTCCATCGCCTGATTCGCGATCCACCAATCGCCACCGTAGATGTTGTTGTCGTTGCTTCCATCCACGAGCAGAATGCGAATCGGCTTCGGCTCGAACTTGCGGATCAGCGTCGGATAATTCTGCCCGCCGCGCAGACCGACGTAGGTGCCGATCGCACTGTAGACCCGGCGGAACGCATCGGGGCGTTCCCAAGCGGCCGTAAAAGCGCAAATCGCTCCACTGCTGTTGCCTGCGATCGCCCGATCGTTGCCGTCTTTCGAAAGTTTGATCTCGCGTCCGTCGGCGGTCTTCTTCTTTTCGACCTCCGGGAAGATCTCATCCAAGATGAACCGCGCGTACGCATCACCCAGTCCGTCGTACTCAAAGCTGCGATTGAAGCGGTCGAGAGCCTGATCCGACTGAGCTTTCACTCGTCCGTGCATGACGAACACGCCGATCGTGACCGGCATCTCTTTCTTGGCGATCAGTTCATCGAACACCGCCGGAGCGTTGTACTGAATCCCGTCCTGGCAAACGAAAACACACGCCGGTTTCGCCGGGTCGTATTGCTTGGGGACGTACACCCAATAATCGCGAATCGTGCCGGGAAAGACTTTGCTGTTCTCGAAACTGTATTTCGCAACTTCGCCTTTCGGCGTCTCCTGAGCTTGAAGGGCTGCGGCTCCGATCAACAAAAATGAACAGGCGATCGCGGCGGCAAAGTTTCTCATCAGCGGGTCTTTCGGCAGAGAAAAGAAAACGGATCGGCGAGGGGCAGAGACTATCCCCGTCCCTTTGATTTGCAAGACAGCGGCTTGGCATCATCATGTCACTCGGTCTTGAAAAACGGTATCACGGCTTTCGGCCGTCGGCTCTCGGCGTTCGGCCGGACACAATTCACTCGCTCGAACTTTTTCTATGTCTGACTTCCCGACTGAAACACAGCCTGAGCGACGGAACTGGGTGTGGTTCGGCTTTCAAGTCGTGATGAGCCTGATCTTCACGCTGTGGCTGCGATACCGAGCACGTGGGCACGAGCGCATCACGTATCGCGGCGGGATGCTGCTGATCATCAATCATCAGAGCTTTCTCGATCCGCTGCTCGTCGGCGCGCCGTTGCGACGGCCGGTGAGTTTTCTGGCTCGCGACAATTTGTTTCGAGTCCCGTTCATCGGCTGGGTGCTGCGAAACACCTACGTCCTGCCGATCAATCGCGAGTCCGCCGGCACCGGTGCGCTGCGTGAGATGATCGCTCGGCTGAAAACGGGTTTCTGGGTCGGCATCTTTCCAGAAGGGACGCGCAGTGACGACGGAAAACTCGGCGAGATCAAGCCGGGATTCCTCGCGATGCTTCGCCGAGCCAACGTCCCCGTCTGCCCCGTCGGCATCGCCGGAGCCGACCGGGCACTCGGACGCCATCACAAGCTGCCGCACTTCTCGACCGTGCGCGTCGTCTTCGGCGAACCGATCTCGGCCGAGCAAGTCGCCGAGTGTTTGAAACTCGGCGAGACCGCGCTGCTTGACTTGATCCGTTCTCGCCTGGAAGAGTGCATGATTCAAGCGAGCGACTGGCGAGCGGCAGGGCGTTAGCCCTCCGAGTCAATCCAGATCGAATCACTCGGAGGGCTGACGCCCTGCCGCTCGCCTTTTGTGCATCACGGAATCGGCAGCGGCGTGACCAACAGTGGCTCCGAGATCAACCCCGAATCGCCGACCTCCTCCTGTCTGTCTAAAAAATCTGACAGGAAGATTGACGACAGGAAAATGAACGGCATTCAGAGCGTTCTCGCGTTGGGTTTTGTCGGCAGACTGGGACGCTTTGCCGCCGCATGTCTGACAACAGATGTGACGGCCGTGTTAGCCGACGAGAACCAGACCGATAAGTCGATACGCCGCGACGCGACGTCGAACACGAACAACATCAGCGCCAGCATCACCAACTCCGGCCAGAGCGGGCGCGTTTGCTGCGCGAGTCTTCGGCGAGCGGAGGGTGTCAACCCTCCGAGTCTGCGATCGGACGTGGCGGCACTGGACTCGGGGGACTGATCCGCCTCGGCATCGAGCAGCGCTTCGTTCGGCTTCGGATCGAACCTGCCGCCAGTAGCCGACGCGATCTGTTGCAGGAGTTCGGTGTTCGTCGGACGCAGGCGGAGTTCGTCCGAGTAGCCGACCGTCAGGCCACGCGTTTGTTGATGCAGGACCGGGCCGCCGTTGGCCGCGCGTTGCGACAGATTCAAGTGGTACGCGCCGGTGTGCGGCGTCTCGAACTCGGCGACGTAGCGGCCGGGGGCGGTTTGAGTCAGTGGGAGCTTTCGCTCGCCGAGTCGTGGGTCGATGACGGTGATTTCGGATTCGGCTCCGTTCAAAAAACGTCCGCTCGGATCGACAGCGTCGAGCGTGACCGTCGCTCGGCGAGCGCGTTGGGCGACCTCAACGGTGACACCCTTCGCGTCGTTCTTGCGCATCGCGTGACGAATCGTCTGAGCCCAGAACTTGCTGAAGCCGGGCCAGGTCAGCCACTCGGCGGCCCAGCGGCTTTTCGCGTCGCTCGTGAAGGCGACGGTCGTGCCGAGTCCGTATCGCCACCACGCCAGCACGGGATCGCCTTGTTCGCTGGCGAGGATCAGCTCGCACGTCGGCTTCGGTTTCGTCATCACATAGCCGAGCAGAAAAGGAGCGGAGTCGAAGTCGATGCCGGCCAATGCCTGCGTCGGGCGGATGACTTGCGGGATGAACGGCTCTTCGTTGATCGCGGCTTTGCTGACGGTCAGAGTTTCCTTGGCGAAGATTTGCGGCAACGACGCAGGATCGTTCGCGATGAAGTAGCGGCCCTGTCCGATGCGAGCGATCGTCTCCAGCAGATCACCCGCCGCTTCGGCTCCGACGCCGACCGTCGTGCAAGTGATCCGAGCACTCGCCATGTTCTGTGCCAGTCCCTCGAAATCGCCGGGGTTCGAGATGCCGTCGGTCAACACGATGACGTGCTTCAGCTTCGCGACCGCGCCGACCAGCGTTTGATAGGCTTCTTCCATCGGCGGATACATGCTCGTGCCGCCGCCGACTTGCACGCCGCTGATCTCGTCCACGATGCGGTTCTTGTTGGCCGCCGATTGCAATTGGCTGACCCAGTAATGAGCCTCGTCGAAGCAAATCACGCCGACTTGATCCTTCGGGCCGAGCAATTCCACCGCTGCCTTCGCGGCCTCTTTCGCCATCTCCAGCTTCTGCCCGGCCATCGAACCTGAGCGATCGACGACCAGTACGATCGCGAGGCTTGGCTTCTCCTTTTCCTTCTCGAAGTCGGATCGCACCGGCAGGATTTCTTCCAGCACCGTCTTGAAGTAGCCCCCCAACCCAAACGACTGATCGCCGCCGAGCATCAGGAACCCGCCTCCGAGGTCTTGCACATACGTCCGAGCCAGCTCCATCTGTCGCTGAGTCAGCGCTGTCGCCGACACGTTCGAGAGCGCCAGCAGTTCGTAGTTCTGCAAGTCGGCGAGATCCTCCGGCATCCCCTGCGGTGGGCGGACATCGACCTGAATGTCCTCCTGCTGCAACGCGAACACGAGATGCTCGGTCTGCTTGGGATCGCTGTCGATCAAGAGGACTCGCGGCCGCCCGTTGGTGAAAACCAGCCCGCTGTCGCTGTTATTGTCGAGCAGTGTGTCTTGCTTCGCACCGCTGACCTTCGCCGAATACTCCGCGAGTCGCTCGCGCTGAATCGACTGCGGAAACCGAAACCGATTCTCTCCCTTCTTCAGCGGCTTCGTCTCCGACAGCACTTTGTGAGCACCGCGAAAGACCTCGATCAATCCTTCGTCGTCGTGATTTGAGTCAATCACGACCTCGACGTAGAACGGTTCTCCCTCGCGCACCTGAGCGGGCACCTTCACCGCCGACAACTGCACTTCGGGATCGTCTCGCGTCGGCAGCGGGATCGTCGTGATTGGAATTGGCTGGCGGGCAGGTTGAAAACCTGCCCCACGATTCGCGGTCGCCAACGCGGCCTGCAACGCATCCCCTCGCGTCTGGTTGCCGTCCGTCAGCAACAGAATCCTGGGCACATAATCCGGCGGCATCGCCGCAGCCGCCGCTTCAATCGCCGCCGCGATGTCGGTGCCGTCTCGATCCACGATCGCACTTGCCGCTGTCCCCTCTCCCTT
>SYJG01000349.1 GCA_005798445.1 Planctomyces sp. | reverse complement strand
GGCGCTGAAACGTGCCGTGGGATAAGTTGGAGTCCCGAAGCTGGAGTCCCGCCTTTAGGCGGATAATGCCGGCTGAAGCCGGAACTCCAACAGGCCAACATGCGAAGGATCGCTGACATGATGAGCGCCGAACGGAATCGCCAAGCAGCCGTCTTGATTTGGAGCAGCCTGATCGTCGCCACGGTCGTATTGCTGTCACGTCGCGTGAACGGCGGAATCGACGGCATCGTATCGGCCTGGCCCTGTGTGCTGGTCAGTTTGGTGGCAACATTGTTGAGTGGCGGCGGGTGGGTCGCGTTTCAGCAGCAAGCCGCCGTCAGGTCGCTTCGCATCGAACAAATTGCGGCGGTTGTCGCTTGGCTGCCGATTTGGTTGAGTGGCGTCGCTCTAATGCCGTCGGATTCGCCGCTTGCACGCGGTTGGCTGTTTGGGATCGCCGCGTTGTCGGCCGCTGGCTTGGCATTGAGTGTTTCCTCTAACCCGACGCGCGAGCGAGGGGTTCAGACAGACGACCACTCGCTGGCGTGTCGTGCTCATGAAAGCGTCCAATTGTCCGAGTCCGTAGATCGGACGCCTACGTCCGATCGCCCGGACGTAGGCGTCCGGGCGATCCCAGAAGTGTCCACCGACCTGTCGGTATTTGACCCCGTGGCCGATGAACGTTCCGATGAATCGACCACTCAGTGGATGACGCGGCAATCGCTGCCCAATGGAGTCGAGCAAATCGAGGGTTCGATTCGTGTCTCTTTTGCGGCAGGTCAGCGAGCGGTGTCGGTCCACGTCCCGTTTAGTCCGCCGTTTGCAGCCGTACCACAGGTGGAATGTGAGACGGTCGGCGACGATCCAGCTCGCTGGAAGCTGTCGGTCGTGTACTCCTACGGTATGCGAGTCGATTTGAAACGGGAAACGAGCGACGAGCCGGCGGAGATTGAACTGTCGTATTCGGCAACTTGCGAATCGTCCGCCTCGGAAGCTGCGTAGCCCGAAACTAACCCGAAGCGCCAGCGAGGGCGTACGCTTCGCTGATGTTGACGTCAACGGAGTGCCCGCCTTCGCTGGCGCTTCGAGGCTGTGAGTTTTTGGTTTGTAGAGTGGGACAAGCGATGTACTCATCGCGCCAGCCCACCATTTGCGCTTGAAAAAAGGGTGGGCCGGCGCTGAGAGTACTCAGCTTGTCCCGCCCTACAAAAAATCACAGCCTCTTCGGGTGAGTGTTACCGAAATCGCCGCGGTGAGTCACAAAATCGCTGAAGTCGACTCTTTCAATCGGAACATTCTCGCTTGGCCAGTTGAAGGCGGATCATGACGTCGGTTGTCAGTCCCGGTTTGCAGCGAAATTTTCACGCGATCACGACCAACACGTCGATCCTGGCGGACCCGGCGCGATTCGTGAAACGCTACGGAGTGGCGATTCGAGCCTATTTACAAGCCCTCATCCCCAACGAACACGATGCTGACGAAGTCGAGCAAGACCTGTTGTTGCAAGTGGTCGAGCGAGGCTTTCCCGACGGCATGGGGCGGCGCGGCAAGTTTCGGTACTACTTGATGACTGTCGTGCGAAACGCCGCCTTGGCGTACTTCCGCAGGAAGAGCCGCCGGCCCGTGACCGTCGCGGACCTCTCGTCGATCCCAGCCGCTCAGATCGCCGATCGCGCGTGGGACCGCTCGTGGCGCGAGTGCGTGATGAAGAACGCCTGGTTGGCTCTGCGAAATCACGAGCAGCGCAACGCGGGCAACCTGTTTCACACTGTCCTGCGGACATCGGTCAAGCACGGCGACGAGGATTCGACGATGCTCGCCGTGCGTGTTTCCAGCGCGACGGGTCAAGACCTCTCTGCGGAAGCGTTTCGCAAACAACTCAGCCGTGCGCGGCGGAAGTTCGGCGAGCTGCTGATCGACGAAGTCGCTCGCACGATGAGAAACGTGACGCCGGAAGAACTGGAGGAAGAGCTCTCCAGCCTCGACCTGCTGAAGTACGTTCGCTGGCAGTCGTAACGCAAAGTTGACCGGTCACTCCGTGACCGGAACCTTCGAGTCACGGAGTGACTCGTCGACTTTCGCAAGCACCGTCCACGTCACCCCAGCCGATGCCGCTTGTCGAGGTACGCGGCGAGGTACTTCGAGTAATTATCCTTGGTGTTGGCGAGGTTGTAGCTGATCTTCCGCTCGTGACAGTCGTCTTCGAGTCGCTGCGTGAAGGCCTTGATCCGTTCGAGGTATTTCTTCCGCAAGGTGTTGGGGTTCACGACAACTCGGCCGGAACCTTCCATGTCTTGAAAGCGTGTGATCCGCTCGAACGGGAAGTTCAATTCCGCATCGTCGAGCGTGTGGAAGGCGATCACTTCGTGGTTGTTGTGCCGGAAGTGTTGCAGGCCGCTGGCGACACTGTCCTCGTTGTCGATCAAGTCGCTGATGACGATGACCAAGCCGCGCCGCTTCAGACGTTCGGCCGCTTCGTGCAGGACGGAACCGCAGTCGGTCTCGCCGCCGCATTCGACGCCATCGAGCGCGTCGAGGATCCGGCGGTACTGCGTCGGATGTGCTTTCGGAGGGATGTAGGTGCGGACTTTCGTGTCGAACAGCATCAGTCCGACCGCGTCGTTCTGGCGGATCAGCAAGTACGCGAGTGCCGCCGCCAGATAGCTGCCCCATTGCAGCTTGCTCAGCCCTTGATCGCTGGCCTCACCCCCTTTGCCGAAGTCCATCGACTTTGAGCAGTCCAGCAGGATCGTTGCTCGCAGGTTGGTCTCATCTTCGTACAGCTTGACGTAGTACTTGTCGGTACGTGCGACGACCTTCCAGTCGAGCATCCGCATCTCATCCCCCGGCGTGTAGGACCGGTGATCGAGATACTCGACCGAGAACCCGTGATACGGACTGCGATGCTTGCCGGTCAGAAACCCCTCGACGACTTGCTTGGCAATCAGTTCAAGATTGCCAATGCGAGCGAGGCCAGCGGGATCGAGGTAGGACATGACGGGGCCTCTGCGAGAAACAAAAAGAAACCCGGACTTTGGAACGCTGATCTTCACTAATCTGCACTGATCGGAATTAGCGAAGATCAGCGCAGATGAGTGTTCCCACTCTTCGTGCTACTCCGGTTCGCGAATGACCTCGAACAGCTTTTCGACGATGTGGTCGGTCGTGATGCCGTCGCTTTCGGCGGCGAAGCTGGTGACGAGGCGGTGGCGCAGGACCGGCTTCGCGATCGCGCGGATGTCGTCGCCGGAGACGTGGACTCGGCCGTCGAGCAGCGCGTGAGACTTGGCGGCCAACAGAAGCGCCATGCAGGCGCGGGTACCGGCTCCCCAGGTGAGGTACTTTTTCACGAAGTCGGGAGCCTCGTCGGTCTTCGGCCGAGTCGCTCGGACCAACTGCACGGCGTAAGCCGAGACCGACTTTCCGACCAGCACCTTCAAGACGACTTGTTGCAGTCGCACGATTTCGGCTCGGTCAATGATCGGTTGCAGACGGGGAAGTTCGCCCGACGTCGTCGTTTCGGCGACCTTCAGTTCGTCTTCGTAGGATGGGTAATCGACCAGGATGCGGAACATGAAACGGTCGAGCTGCGCTTCGGGGAGCGGGTACGTTCCTTCCTGCTCGATTGGATTCTGCGTGCCGAGCACCAGGAACGGCCGTTCCAAAGGAAAATCTTGGCCGGCGATCGTGACCTTGTATTCCTGCATCGCTTGCAGCAGCGCGGCTTGAGTCTTCGGCGGTGTGCGGTTGATTTCGTCTCCCAGGAGGATGTTGCCGAAGATCGGCCCCTTCACGAACTTCATGCGGCGATGGCCGGTCCCTTCTTCGGTTTCCAGGATTTCGGTGCCGGTGATGTCCGAGGGCATCAGGTCGGGCGTGAACTGGATGCGGCTGAACTTCAGCGACAGCAGATCGGCGACGGTTGAAACCATCAGCGTCTTGGCGAGGCCCGGCACCCCTTCCAGCAGGCAGTGCCCGCGAGAAAACAACGCGATCAGAATCTGTTTGAGCACATCTCCTTGGCCGATGATGACCCGCTCCAATTCACGAGTCATTTTGTGATATGCGGCCGTCAATTCCTCGGCCGCCCGGAGGTCGGCGTCGTCCATTCGTTCGTTGCCAGTGGTCTTCGACATTGTTGTTCCTCGTTGCGAATTTGGAGAAGCCTGGAGATCGGCGAACGTCGATGCGTAGGCTAGCCGCCGACAACGTGGAGTCAACGAACTACGCAGCAGTGCTTTGCTTGAAACGTCCTGGTTGGTTTGAATGTCCGCCTCAAGTAGCCCTGTCGCTCCGCGACAGGGCAGCCGGGCGTGAGAATGGCGTGAATCGGAGATCGTGGATTGCTCGTGCGATCGACGCCGCTGGGAATGTTCGGCTTTCCTGTCGCGGAGCGACAGGGCTACAGAAATCTGAAGTCGCGGGAGCCACTGATGATCCGAGTCGAAGGCTACGAGAAAACCTATCGCGAGACGGTGGCGGTTCGGGGACTCAGCTTTGAGGTTCCAGCCGGTTCCATCGTCGGCCTGGTCGGGCCGAATGGAGCCGGAAAAACGACGACTCTACGAGCACTCGCAGGAATCATTCCGCCGACTCGCGGAAAATTAACGGTCGCCGGGCATGACATCGTGCTTGACCCGATCGCCGCCAAGAGTCGGCTGGCGTTCATTCCGGATGAGCCGCAACTTTTCGACGTCTTGACGGTCTGGGAACACCTCGAATTCACCGCATCGGTTTATCGCGTGCCGGCATTTGACGCCGAGGCCGAACGATTGCTCACGCAGTTTGAGCTGAACGAAAAACGCAACACGATCGCTCAAGAACTGTCGCGCGGAATGCGGCAGAAGGTGGCGATCTGCTGCGCGTACCTGCATCAGCCGGAAGCGATCCTGTTCGACGAGCCGCTCACGGGACTCGACCCGCGCGGTATTCGGACGTTGAAAGAATCCATCCGCGAACGGGCGGCGGCTGGCGCGGCGGTGATGGTCAGCTCGCACCTGCTCGACTTGATCGAGGACTTGTGCAGCCATCTGCTGCTGATGCACCGAGGCCAATGCCTGTTTCAAGGAGCCATCTCCGAAGCCAAGAACAAGTTGGAGGAACTCGGTGCGGATGCCTCGCTGGAGGATTTCTTTTTTCAACTCACGGAACATCCCAGTGAGTCCAGTGAGCCGGGCGGCGTCAGCCCCCGGACCATTTGAAATATGAGATTTGAAACTGTCCGGAGGCTGACGCTCTCCGGCTCACCAGGATTCAACGTTGCCGAGTTGCAAAGACTGTCCACCATGTTTCACTCTGCGTTGTGGAAATTGATTCGCCTGAAATGGCGCGGCGGGTTTCGTCAACTCTGGCGGAGCTTGAAGACGCTGCGCGGATGCGTGCAGGCCGGTTTCATTGT
This sequence comes from Planctomyces sp., assembly GCA_005798445.1. GTDB lineage: Bacteria > Planctomycetota > Planctomycetia > Planctomycetales > Planctomycetaceae > SXKJ01. The sequence goes on along the minus strand of SYJG01000349.1, from coordinate 11,541 downwards.
GTTGATGATGGCCTACGGCATCGGCTCGATGTTCTTCGTTGGGCGAATGTCGTCGGCATCGCCGGATGCTGCGGCGATGTTGACCGACCGACTGCGCGATGTCGCAGCGTTCGGACTCTTTGCATTCACGACTTGGGCAATGCTGTTTTCCACAGGCGAAGCGACCGTCTATTTCACCTCCAGCGAAGTCGCGTTTCTGTTTCCCGCTCCATTTCATCGACGGCAGTTGCTGACGTACAAGTTGCTGCAAAGTCTCGGTGGCTTGGTCTTCGTCAGCTTCCTGTTTTCTTTGTTTTTGGCCCGCAGTGTGTGGTTGTGGCTGGGAGGCTTTGCCGGCATTGTCCTGACGCTCTCGTTCGTGCAACTGCTGACGATGAACGTCGCATTCGTGCGACAGGTGCTGGAAGCCAAATCGAACGTGCTGCTGCGTCGAGTGCTCGGATCCAGCGTCAGTGTGTGGGTCTTGATTGCCGTCACACAGATGGCGCTGAATGCTCCGAGCGGCGACCTCGCGTCGCTGGCAATCTCGTTTCGCACATCGACGGCAGGGCGTTGGCTGCTCGCGCCGTTTGATGTGTTTGCACGGATGATCTTCGCGAATGATCGGGCCAGCTTCAGCGTCTCGACCGGATGTGTGTTGCTGCTGGACACGATGCTGCTGGCAGCGGCGTATCGACTGGATGGCCTGTCGTTGGAGGCCGCCCTGGCAATCAGCGAGAAACTGACCGCACGGATCAAACTGGCTCAAACGAAGGGGGCGTGGCACATGTTCGGGTCGCCGACGTCTCAAGTGGCGAAACGCCGGTTGCCGCGATTGCCGTTCTGGAACGGTGTCGGTCCCATCGTTTGGCAGCGAGTGACCACCAACATTCGCACGTCGGTCAAACTGTTTGCGCTGCTTGGCGGTGCGGTTTTGATAGCGGGAGGACTCACATTCGGCGTTCACCACAAGACTCCCGAGCAGCCGTTCGCCGCTGCGGAAGCGGGGATCGGAGTGATGGTCTACGTCAGCTTCCTGATCTGCATGTCACTGCAAAACGAAATCGAACGAGTCGGCTACTTGAAATCACTTCCGATCAGTTCGGTCGCCATCGTTTTAGGAGAACTGCTGGGCTTCGTCGTGCTGCTGTCGGTCGTGCAAGGCTCGTTCTTTCTCGCGTTGTGTGGCCTGTTGCCGACGCTCGCCGGCTGGCTGGTCTGCGCGGCGGTGCTGTCGCTGCCGCTCAATTTTCTGCTGTTCGGAATCGACAAGCTGATTTTCTACTGGTATCCGACACGCATGGCGAAAGGCGCGCCGGGAGACTTTCAAAACGCCGGCCGGCAGATGCTGTTCGTGTTTTTGAAGATGCTGCTTCTCGGCGGCGGCCTGGCGCTGGTCGGTGTCGCGGCCATTCCCGGAGCAATGCTCCGCTCACCGCTGTTGGCCGTGATCCCGGCTGCTGTAGTATTGCTCGCCGAATGCGCCGGTTTGGTCCCGCTGCTGACCTACGCCTTTCACCGCTTCGATCCGAGCGTCGATACGCCGGCGTGAACGCCTCCTCCCGCGACGCCAGCACGACGCGCCAGCGAGTGGTCTTGTTCGACGAACCACTCGCTGGCGCGTCGTGCTGAAGTTTTCGCGCCACAATCCTCTTGATTTGTCCGAACGGGTTGTCATACTGTCCTAGTCGTCTATGACACGGAGACAATCATGTTCCTGCACGTCGATCCGGACAACGGGCTGGCGATCTACGATCAGATCGTGCGGCAGATCAAATTTGCGGTGGCGACCGGTGCGTTGCCGGCGGGGGAAATGGCTCCGTCGGTGCGCGAGCTGGCTCGCGAGCTGGCGGTGAATCTCAACACCGTCTCAAAGGCGTACCAGCAGCTTCAATTGGAAGGTGTGCTGGAAAGCGTTCGGGGCATGGGGCTGGCCGTCGCTTCGGGAGCGGTCAAGCAGTGCCGGGGCGAGCGTGTTCGGCTGGTGCAGGAGCGGCTGCGCGAGGTGCTCTGGGAGGCTCGGCAAAGTGGCATCAATGCCGACGAGTTGCAAAGGCTGATCGCGTCCGAGATGCCGGCGATCGAGAAAAAGCTGGTGGCGAAGTTGAAGGGCAAATGACTTTGGAGTGCGGCGACCCAAGTCGCAGCTTTTCAACTCAGTCGGATACCCAGCAACCATTCCTTTGAAACAACGCGTTTTGAAAAGCGACGACTTCGGTCGTCGCACTCCAAAGGGGGACATCATGGCCAATGACGATGCTCCGGTGATTCGGCTGGAAAACGTGACGAAGCGGTTTGGCCGCGAGGTGGCACTCGACGGCGTTTCGTTCGAGGTGCCGCGCGGTATCGTGTTCGCGCTGCTCGGCGAGAACGGAGCCGGGAAGACGACGACGATTCGGGCGTTGCTCGGCTTGGGACATCCCGATGCGGGGAAGCTGCAGGTGCTCGGCCTGGACTGCCGGACGCACGGCTTGGAGATTCGGCAGCGAGCGGGCTGCGTGTTCGAGAAGCCGACGCTGTACGAATGGATGAGCGTCGATGAAATCGGCTGGTACACGGCCGGCTTCTACGGCGACGGGTTCCTGCCGAGATATCGGCAGATGGCCGCTCAGTTCGATTTGCCGGCGAGTCGGAAGATCAAAGAGCTGTCGAAGGGGATGAAGGCGAAAGTCGCACTCGCGCTCTCGCTGGGGCACGACCCCGAATTGCTGATACTCGACGAACCGACGTCAGGCCTCGACCCAATGGTGCGGCGCGAGTTCCTGGAACGGATGGTGGACCGCACCGCGACGGGCAAGACCGTGTTCCTGTCGAGCCATCAAATCCACGAAGTCGAGCGAGTCGCCGACATGGTCGCGATCCTGCGTCACGGCAAGCTGCTGTTGTGCGAGCGGCTCGATCGGCTGAAAGACGAGATTACCGAATTAACCGTGACGCTGGCTGAAGGGTTTGCTCAACCTCCCGAAATCGCCGGTGAAGTGTTGCGGCAATCGCGGCGTGCGCGGCAGTGGCAGATTTTGACTCGCGGAGCGGCTCCGCCTGATATCGAATCTTTGCGGCTCCACGAATCGGTCGCGGAAGTCGCGGTCCGCAAGCCGAATCTCGAAGAGATCTTCACAGCGTACATGCAGTGATTTGGAGTGCTGCGACCCAAGTCGCAGCTTTTCAACACGGTCAGATTCTCGGCAACGATCCAATTGGAACAGCGCGTTTTGAAAAGCGACGACTTTGGTCGTCGCACTCCAAAGGTGAATCATGTTCTCTGACACCGCATTCGGACGCTTGATCTGGAAGGAATACCGCACCCATCGGCCGCTGTGGCTGGCAGTGTTGATCGCGACGCCGCTGATGCAGATGGCGATGCTGATTCTGCGATTCGTGGACGATGATGATCGAATTCACCCTTACACACCCGAAACGGCCAACGGGTTGATGGCGATCGGCTTCATTTCATCGGTTGTTTATCTGCTGGGCTGTTGCGCGACGATGTTTTCGGTAGAGCATGAGACGGGCGTGTTCGACTTTCAACGAGTGCTGCCGCTGAATCAGCCACGAGTCTTCTGGGCGAAGGTCGGCTTCGCGGCCGTGAGTTATCTGTGGCTGACCGCGATTCTGTGGCTGGTCACTCGCGGCATTTTTCTGTGGGGCGAGCCAACGGGCAGCACATGGTTTGGGACGTATGGCTTGCTCTACCTGGCCGAGTTGTTCGCCTGGAGCGTCCTCGCGTCGTTGGTGGTGCGGCAGCCGTTGTGGGGAGTGATCGCTGCCATTGCGTGGCAGTCGCTGATGATACAGGTCGTGTTGCCGTATCTCACTGGCTGGCGCGATGACACCTTTCACCTGTTCAATGAAGACCTTCGATTCACATTGAGCCGACTGGTAGTACTCGCGCTGGTGGCGGTGGTCGATGTCGGATTGGGAAAGTTGTGGTTTGAGGATCGGCTGCGGCTCCCACGCTGGCGGTTGCGGCTGAGACGAGATGCCGTCGCGAGTTATCCAGCCGGTGCGGAATTGCCGCCGTACGTCGGACAGCGACAGATCGGCTGGTCGCGGTTGCTCTGGCTGAGCTGGCGTGACGGCCGCTGGGTGATGCTCGGAGTCTTGGCTTGGTACGGATACTGGTTCCTCACTCTGAAGCAGGTTCGCGATTGGGATGTGTTAACGATCCCGGGCATCATCGGGAGTTTTGTCTTCGGACTGTTTGCGTTCGCGCCGGAACAATGGGGCGGGCGATTTCGCTACTTGACCGAGCGTGGCTGCTCGCCGCGTTTCGCTTGGCTGAGTCGTCAAGTGATTTGGATTCCGCCGGTACTGTTGATGTGCGCGGGAACTCTTTGGAAACGATCGCTGGAGGAAGCAGCGATTCAGCAATCACCCAGCCACGCGGCGTTTGTCGTGCTAATGATCGTGCTCCACCCGTTGATCTGTTTTGCCGCTGGGCAACTCGCTGCGATGCTGATGCGCAGTTCGGTGGTGGCGATCGCGATTGGAATTGCCATGTCGATCTTCGGGTGCATGTGGGGAGCTTTGATGACGTCGTGGCTCGCTCCGATGTGGTGGTCGGTCGGCTCGTTGCCTGTGATCGCGCTATTCGTGACGTGGCTCAAGGCGAACGATTGGGTCGAGGAACGCCGTGATCGAGCCGCTCGCCGGAGGTTGTGTCTGGGACTTGGAGTTCCCATCGGCCTCTTGCTCGTGACGTGCGCGACGTATCGCGTCGTGCAAATCCCAATGGTGACTTTGCCTGCGGAATGGGACGAAGAGTCGCGCGTGCTGGCCCGGCTCACGTCGGCTGAAAAGGAAACACTCGACATTTACCGCAGAGCGATGACGGAGATCGAACTGGGCGATGGGCAGTTGGAAACCTATGCGGCTCGCAAAGCGCGGCTCAAGCTGGAGCATCCAGATTGGACCGACACGCAGTTTCACGTCGAAGCATTCGAGGGATTTCATCGCGACTGGATGTTGCAGCACGTCGCAGTGGTGCCACTGTTGCGTGAGGCTCATGCCAAGCCGTCAGTTCCGTTGGCTCTTGTCGAAACCAAACTTCCGCCTCGCCCCAATGACGATTGGAACCCGGAGCGAACGGCCAAACTGACGTGGCTGATGATTCTCCATGCAGAGCAGGCTCTGAAAAACGGCAACCTCAACGCGACCTGGGATGACATCCTGACCTCCTTTGAATTGCTGCGGCGCACCAAATTGCGAGCGATTCCAGATCCCAAGCATTACGCCCGCAGGATGTCTTCCAGTCATGAAGCGTCCTTGTTGGCGACAGTCGCCAAATGGGGACGGCACGAAAAACAAACTCGCGATCGCATCCTGCTGGCGATTCGCAAACTCGAAGAACTCGCCGCCGAACGTGCGCCGATTCAGCACGCGGTGCATCACGAGTTTCTCAACGCTCAGGAGATGCTGAAGCTCGGCGAAGAGTGGAAGAAATATGTCGAACAGAATCGCGGGTACGCCTGGCAATGGAATGAGGAACCGAAGTTCCTTGCGGCTGCCTGGAAGGTCATGTTCTGGGAACGCTGGCGGTCGGAACGCGTCGTTCGTTGGCGATCGTCACGGACATTGGAACGATCTGATTTGCTGGCAAGGATTCTGAAAGCGAATCGTCCGCTGCCGGACTCTTCGCTGTTGCTTGTTCCGCCGGAGTATCTTGTTTCGCTGGCCGCTGAACTTGGCATACCCAAAGAACAAGCCCGGCAGTTGCCCATTGGCGACGACCGCAACTCACGGGAGTGGGCGATTTTCAATGCCACGCTCGTTCCACCAAACATGCAACAAGGTTTCTCCTGGATCGTGAAATCGGAATTTCGGAAGCGAGCCGATTCGTTCCGAGCCACAATCTTGTTGCTCGCTCTCGCCGACTTTCACCGCGAACACCGCCGATATCCGGAGTCGCTAAGCGAACTGGCTCCGACTTACTTCGGGGAAGCGCCGCGCGATCCCGGAACTGCTGGGGAGTTCATTTATTTTCCGCACGGCATCCCGGAAGAATTGACGCTGGACGCAGGCGGACGTGTTCATCTCATTTTGCCGAAGGAGATTCCATTCCTCGTGACGGCCAACAGCCCCCGCTCGCTTGGGCAACGTCGTGGACGCGACGGCAACTGGGAGTTCACGGATCCAAGCGGCAATGTTTTGAAATTGGAAGAGGTCCTGCTCACTGCTCGGAATTGGTTGGTCGAGCCACTGCAGCCGAGCAACGAATGACTCGGTTGCGTCTGGTTCCGCTTTTAAGGCTACTTGCAAATTGAGCGGTAGCCGCTCAATTTGCAAGGACGAGATTATTGAAGTGGCTTCGGGTTATACCTCGCACGGCCATGAATGAGACAGGCGAGCGGGGCGGCGTCAGCCCCCCGGTCACGCGGCGAATGCACCAGGGGGCTGACGACACCCCGCTCGCCATAATGTCTCACTACGGACCGTGTGAGGTAGATTTGGTCGATTGTTCGTTCAATCGACCCGCTCGGCCGGCGCGGGCTTCGGCGACTTCTTCGGCGAACTCGGCTTTGCCGTCGTAGAGCTTGATGATGCTCAGCCAGGTTTCCTCGGCGGCGTGTGTCTGGCCGCCGAGGAACTGCTCGCGAGCTTTCTTCAGCGCGTCGTTGACGATTTGTTTGCGATCGACGTTGCCGTCTCCGGCGTTCTCCAGCAACGCGAGTTGCCGTTTGGCGAGGTTGCGGTACGAGCGGTCTTGTTCGCGATCTTTGAGCAAGTCGATCATCGCACGATACTGATCGCGGGCGGACAGATTGTCGCCGAAGCGTTCGAGTTCGCGGGCTTGCAGGAACAACCGCTCGGCTTCGAGCTTCGGGTCTTGGCCGAGTCGCAAGCGAGTTTCGATGCCCCGTTCAGTACGGTGCATTTCCAGCTTGTCGATCAGATCGCGAGCCTCGTCGGCGTGCTGGCCGTTCGGGAACCGCTCCAGCAGCGATTTCAGATACCGATCGTTGGCCTCTTGCCATTTGACGGGATCGTTGGTCCGCATCAGCGGCAGCGCGGCCGCGAACAGTTTCTCTTCGGAAGGAGGCATCAGCGTCCACGCGACTCCGCCGAGCATCACAGCCAGGCACGTCGCCAGAAACCAGCCTCGTTCCCAGATGGGGCCGGTCGCTTTGCGCTTCTTCTTTTTCTTGCCGAACAGTTTTTTCAGTTGGGCCGGATCGGAGAGTTGCGACATGTCGATGGCAGTCTGTCCGGCTCCGGCGGTCATCTGCGACATCGTGCTGGTCTTGGCGGCGACTCGCTTGAGGACTTCCTCCAACGAGATTTGCACCATCAAGGCGTCGTGAGGTCGTTTGTCCGGCGACTTCTCCAACAATTGCAGGACGACCTGTTCGAGAAACACAGGACAGTCCATGACCTCGGTCCGGATTTTGGCAGGAGGCTCGTTGATGTGCTTGAGCAGCACTTCCATCGACGCGGCCCCCGTAAATGGGACGTGACCTGTGAGCATCTCGAACATGACGCAGCCCATCGCGTACAGGTCGGTCTTGTTGCTGATCAGTTGCTTGCCGGTGATTTGTTCGGGAGCCATGTAGGCCTGCGTGCCGACCGTCGAGCCGGCAGCGGTGATCGCAGTGGCGTCGGAATCGCGGGCGATCCCGAAATCTCCCAGCCGCAGCTTGCCGTCTTGGCCGAGAAACAAATTCGCCGGCTTGAGGTCGCGATGCACAATCCCGTGATCATGCGCGTGCTCGAGGGCTGCGGCAATTTGCACGCCGAACTCAATGACCTGCTGCCATGGAAGTCTGCCTTTTTTCTGGAGCAACTCCGCCAACGTGCCGCCGTTGATGAATTCCATCGCGTAAAAGTGCTGACCGTGTTGCTCGCCGCCGCCGTAGAACTGCACGATCCGCGGATGCTTCAGCTTCTTCAGGATCGCCATCTCACGGTTGAAGCGATCGACGAGTTTCTTGTTCGCGGTCAGCGACAGCGGCAGCACCTTGACGGCAACCTCGGCCCCGTTTTTGGTGTAGTTCGCCTTGTAGACGATCCCCATGCCGCCGACGCCGAGTTTCTTTTCAATCAAAAACGGCCCGATCAGCCGGTGAATGTCCGAGACCGTTTTGCGCGCGGAGGTCTTTGTCGCTGCTGGTTGGCTTCCGGGAGCAATCGGCTGACGGACGCGAGCAACAGACGTCGAATTCGGGATTCGCTCCGTCTGCGGACGAGGCTTGGCGGGCCGATTTGGTCGGAGTAAAGCGGGTTCTTCCACATGGCTGGCAGGCATGTCTCAATTCCTGAGAGGTTGCGAATCGCTCCTGAAACTGCGGGAGTCCCTTGGTTTAGGTCACTGTGGCCCCCGCTGTATTTCCTCATCAGCAGCTATCGCGAAGGGTGTGACTGTGCGACTGGGATTGCGGGAATTCGCACGACTTGAGTTCGGTGACACGATCCGATGTCGTGAGATTCCAACACTTCCGATTCTGCGGAACGTTTCGCTGGCGAACGATGTCCCTGCCGCTGGCGATCCAGCAAGGTGTTGCGTTGTTCCATGTCGCCTGGGCATAATTTCAGACAAGTTGTCATGCGTTATTTTGCCGTTCGCCGTCACTGAGAACTGAGGCTGTTCATGACCTTCTCTTCGCGACAGATTCGGATTGTGCTCTGGGCATTGTTGGTCACGAGTGCGGCTTCGATGCCGACGATGGCTTGGCAAGGGAAGCGAGTCATTCGCACCGAAGGTGGGGCCAGCCAAGTGATCGGTGACGCGCCTCCCGCGGGGGCTCAACCGGGAGTTCCGGGACAGCCGAATCCCAACGCTCCGCCAGCCGCGGGCAAACCGGGCGATCCCAACAAGCCGGCCGATCCCAATGCTCCGAAAGAAGGCGAGAAGAAAAAGGACGGTCCATCTCCGCTAACCACTCGGCCGTCAAAACCGCAGACACCGCCGAACCCGGAGGAATTGAAGAACCTCAAACCGGACGGGGACGGAAAAGTGAAGTTCAATCTCAAGGGGCAGCCTTGGCCGGACGTGCTCGATTGGTTGGGCGAGACCTCGCAGAAGAGTCTCGATTGGCAGGAGTTACCCAACGACTATCTCAATCTCGTCACGCAGCAGAGCTACTCGATCGACGAGGCTCGCGACTTGCTGAATCGCCACTTGCTGTCGCGCGGATTCACGATGCTCACGCATGGCGAAACGATCTCGGTGGTCAACGTGACCAAGATCAACCCCGGCATGGTGCCGCGTGTCGAGCCGGACGATCTTGCCTCGCTGCCCGATTACGACTTCGTCAAGACGTCGTTTCCGCTGGCGTGGCTGCTGGCCGACCAGGCCGAGACCGAACTCAAGCCGATGCTCAGTCCCAACGGCAAGCTGACGCACCTGACGAACACGAATCGGCTGGAGGCGATGGACTCGGTCAAAAACCTTCGCGAAGTTTGGACCGTGATTCAGGAGGAACAATCCGGCGGCAAGCAAGAGCAGCTCGTCCGCGAGTTCAAGCTCAAGCACACGAAAGCCACTGAGGTACTCGACCAATTGCACACCCTGTTGGGCATCAACAAACCGAACTCACAAAAGAAGCGGAGTGGCAGCAGCGGCGGGGGTGGCGGCATGGACCCCAACATGATGATGCAGTTCCAGCAGCAGATGCAGCAGATGATGCAGCAAATGCAGCAAGGAGCACAGCAAGCACAGGCGGGCGGGGCGGCCAAACCGAAACCTGGCGAAATCCGGCTGTTGGCCAACGAGCGGGAGAACAGCATTCTCGCGACCGCGCCTCCCGACAAAATGGCGATCGTCTCGCAAGCCGTGAAGACGCTCGACGTCCAATCCTCGCACGAGCATCTGCTGCAGAATCTCTCGCGAATGCAGGTCCATCGACTCAGCGGCATCGAGCCGCAATCGCTGGTCGACCTGTTGGAGGAAGTTGGCAATCTCGACCCCACCACCAAGCTGCAAATCGACACCAAGAACAAGTCGATCATCGCGTACGCTTCGATGGCCGATCACATGACCATCCGGATGTTGGTCGAAAAGCTCGACGGCACCAACCGCAAGTTTCAGGTGATCCCACTGCGAAAGCTCGGAGCCGACTACGTCGCCGGCACCATCGAGTTCATGATGGCCGGAGGTGAGAAGGAGAAGAATCAGGGTCGCAGCAATCCGTTTTACTTCGACGGCTATTACAACCCGTTTGGAGGCAGCCGATCGACGCAGACCGACAGCAGCGACAAGTTCAAAGTCGATGCCGACATCGAGAACAATCGACTGCTGCTTTGGGCCAACGAGATCGAGTTGCGCGAGATCGAGAATCTGCTGATGAAGCTGGGGGAAATCCCCCCACCCGGCGGAAATCGCAACACACAGCGATATCTCGACAACCTGGATGCCAATGACGCAGAGCAATTGCTGGAACGCATCCGCCGCATCTGGCCCGGTATCAGCCCCAATGAGCTCATCATTGAGGATGCTGACCCACCACGCCGACCACGACAGGCGGAACCGATCGAGTCGCCGGAGACTTCCGCGCCGAGCAACGAACCCGCAAAAGAAAAGCCAGCGGCCAAGACCAAAGGGCCGAAAGCTGCGACTCCGAAGAAGTCTGCTCCGTCAGCTCGTGCGGCAATGCCATCGAAGGCTCGTGAGGTGCTGCTGGCCGTCGCGGACACGACGGACGACGAATCAACTGCCACAGATTCGCAGGAAAAGGTAGGTCCAGCCAACAAAGTAGCTCGTGACGCCGAGTCGGAATCGCCAACACAGCGGCAACCGCGGCGACGAGAGGCCGGATCGCCGGTTGAGCAGAGTCCATCGCAAACTCCCGCTCCGATTCGCATTCGCCGTAGCCCCGACGGTCGGCTGATCCTCGAATCGCAGGACACAAACGCGCTCGACCAACTCGAAGATTTGCTGCAAGAAGCCGCGCCGCCGAAGCGAGATTACAAGGTCTTCTACCTCAAACACTCGACGACCTGGGCCTATTCGGTCGAACTCAGCCTCAAGGATTTCTTCGAGGAAGACAAAAAAAAGAATACCAGCAGTTTCAATCCGTATTTCGGCCGAATGGAGAGCAACTCGAATCAGGATTCCACACGCCGACTCTCCAAAAAGAAGCCGCTGAAGTTCATCTCTGACTCCGACAGTGGCACGATCATCGTTCAAGGAGCTGACGCTGCGCAGCTCAAAATCATCGAAGAGCTAATCAACATCTACGATCAGCCGCTTGCCACCGACGGCAAGCAAGTTCGCAAGACGCAGGTCTTCACGCTCAAGTATTCCAAGGCGACCATCCTCGCCGAGGCGATCAAAGACGTGTACCGCGACTTGCTCTCCACCAACGACAAGGCTTACCAGAACAATCAACAGGGCAAAGAAGGGCAGAAGCCTCCCGAACGCAACTACACTTTCGTTTACGGCAACGCTGAAAGCGACGACAAATCCAAGCAGGAAACCCCGATCAAATTCAGGTTCCTCAGCAGAATCTGTGAGTGATTTGTTTTTCAGGGAGGTTTCCAAGTTGGTGGAGGAGTGCGAGTTCGGCGACTCGCGAGGTGCGGAAGCCGTGGGATTTTCTCGACACCAGTTTGGCTTGGTTGTTCAAG
>SYJG01000348.1 GCA_005798445.1 Planctomyces sp. | reverse complement strand
GCCCCCGGACTTCGTTCTCACCGTTGGGCCGGGGGCTGACGCCACCCGGCTCACCAGTATTCGTCGTTTGGTGCTCGACTGCGTATGGTCTGATTCGCGTCACGGTGATGCCGGTCTTCAATCTTGCCCCCGCATGAGCGGTCAAGTGTTCGACGATTCGGCCGTTCCCTTCCGGCCAGGTCATTAGCGGTTGATGGTCGGCCCCCGGCTCCTTCAGCCGAGCAGCGAAGTACAGCACACCGGCCCAGGCACTCGTTTGCTCGGCCGTCAAACCGTAGTCGTCGCGGCAACTGTAGTCGACCAGCCAATGCAATCTCGCCGACGTCCAACCGCGCTGCCGCAGCCACTCGGCCATCGAAATCTGGTCGAGTGCCAAGACTCCTGGATCATCCGACGCTTGGCGAGTCGGGATGCAGAAAGCTCGTCGGCCATCTGAGTCCCGCCACGCACTCCAACGGTCGATCTCCTTCCGAAACGCTGCGAGCTGTGCGAGGTCATCGTCCGAGGCTCCGAGGGCTGGATACAAGCCCTCAATCCATTCGCCGTTCACGAACACCCGCTCGTCGGGATCGCGACACAGAAACTGTTCGGCGATGACCGGTGATCCGTCGGCGGTCAGCGATTCGACGACTCCCATTTCTTCCAGCAGCCGAATCAGATCGCGGTTGTGAGGCAACGGCACCGGCAAGTAATGAGCGCCCCACGGAAACGGCGTGAGTTCGCAGCGTCCCGACCGCGATGTTCCGCCTGGTTGCGATTCCAATTCGAGGACGACGAAGTCCTCGCAACCGTTTTGTTTCAATCGCCACGCGGCCGACAGTCCGGCGACACCGCCCCCAACGATGACCACGCCGACGTCCTGCCACTGATCCGCGTCTGGCGACGGCCAGCGAAAACCGTCGCGCAGCCGATGACCGATTTCCAGTGACTGGCCGAGCAATTCGCCTGCCGGTGGTAGACGCGGCTCTGCCGAACACCCCGTCGTCAGCAACGCCGGAGCGCCTAGCAAGGTGGCGATCAGTTCGCGGCGAGTGAGCGTCACTTCATCGCTCCCCACTCTTGGTCGTAGTAATGCACCAGCACTTGGTTGTTGAGCTGATTCACTTCGGCCTCGACACGAGCCAAATCGGGCGGCAGATCGAAAAGGCTGTTCAAGATCTTGTCGGTCAAGAATCGCGATGTCCCGCTGAGTTCGGATGACAGGCTCAACGTCTCCGGCAGTGGCGCGGACGAGGCCAAAACAAATCCCCACTCGCCGAACGTCGGCACGGCGGCGTGATACGGCCGAACGTGGAAGCCGGACGCTTCGAGCGTCTTCACGATGCACCAATACGACTGCGGTGCGACCAACGGCGACGTGCATTGCACGCTGATGACGGCATTGCCCGTCAGTCGCTCGTGCAGCATTCGATAAAAACGGGTCGAGTACAACTTGCCGACCGAGAACGTGCCGGGATCGGGAAAGTCGATGATCACGGTGTCGAACAACGATTCATCGCTATTTTGGGTGGCACGCCCCGAGCCTTCGCGAAGGGCGTGAGGTTCGGCCACGCCCTTCGATGACTCAGAGCGTGCCACCCGGCCGACCCACAGGAACGCATCCTCGTTGATGATCGTCACGCGGCGGTCTTTCAGCGACGAGCGGCTCAGTTCCGCCAGCGGGGGGAAGCGATCGGCCAGCGAGGTCATGCCGGGATCGAGATCGACCAGCGTGATCGATTCGACCGATGGGTATCGCAGGATCTCGCGCACCGCCAACCCATCGCCGCCACCGAGCACCAGCACTCGACGCGGCGACTTCACCGACGACAACGCCGGATGTACCAGCGCTTCGTGGTAGCGATGTTCGTCCACCGAGTTGAATTGCAGATGCCCGTTGAGATGAAGCTGAAAGCCCTTCGCGTTTTGAGTCAGCACGATCCGCTGATACGGCGTTGTTTCGGCATGCACAATTGGCTCGCCCAATACATGCTCTTCGGCCAGAGTCGTCAAGCTGTCGGCTTTGATGATCCCGACGATCAATAGACCGATCACCAGGCAAGCTCGGCCCCGCAGTCCGCTCAAGCCGCGTGACGAAAGCAGCGGCCGAAGCAGGTACGTCCCCCACAGACCAACCGCCGCGTTCAGTAACCCGCACAGCAGAGACGTCCGCACCAAGCCGAGCCTCGGTACACAGAACATCGGGAATAGCAGCGACGCGAATAACGCTCCAAGATAATCGAATGCCAGCACGCGCGAGACGAGGTCTTCAAAATCGAGATGCTCTTTCAGCAACCGCATCAACAGCGGAAGTTCCAGTCCGACGAGTGTCCCGATCGCGAACACAATCCCGTACAGCACGACTCGAAACGCGCCGACCGAAGAGAAGGCCAGGAACAACACCGGTGCGGACGCTCCGCCGATCAGCGCGACGGCCAGCTCAACTTCGATGAAGCAGCGAGCCAACCGCTCATCCACAAACCGCGAGATCCACGCTCCAGCCCCCAACGCGGACAGGTAGATGCCGATCACCAGCGAAAACTGAGTGACTGAGTCTCCCAACAAGTAGCTCGCCAGCGTTCCGGCCAGCAGTTCGTAAACCAACCCACACGACGCGATGATCAGCACGTTGAGGTAGAGCAGAAATAACGGAGCACGGTTCATCGAGTCTTCGGACATGTTGTGTCTCGTCGGCGATTCGCTTCGTGAGCGGTACGGCACTAGCCCCCGGTATTGGCAGTGGACCGGCGGCTAGCGCCGTACCGCTCACAGGTCAGCTCACCCCTGGATCGCCGCCGCGATGATGATCGACATGCCGATGATGACCGCCCCCATGATGATCGCCAGCGCAACGTTCTGGTCTTCCTCGATCTCTTTCTTGAGCGAGAACGGCGAGAACTTGTTCATCAGTTTGAAGCAGACCGCGAGCACGGCGACGCCCACCAACGAGAAAAGGACTGCTGCTAGCAAGTGCGTCCACAACTTCCCTTGCGAAGCTCCGTCCACGATGGCGGTCTCCTCCGCAAAGGCCAGCGTGACCGGCAGCACCCAGCCGGAAATCGAATCGATACTCATCACTATTTGCCTCCTCCCCAAGAGCCGCCAGAACTGCGGCCGTACGACGAGCCGCTTGAATAACTGGAATAACCGGGTGAATCGAGGGCGCTGAGAAGATCAGGATACTTCCAACCGCCGATCGCGGCCGCGCAAAAGTAACCGCACGTCAACACACCGTAGGTCAAGTAGCACCAACCGACGTTCGAAATATTCTTCCACATCAACAACTCTCCCACTCGTTATTGCTCGCTTTGTGCATACGGGCTGTAGTCGCTGTTCTTCCACCGATTGACCTCAAACAGATGCCGCGCCATCATCAGCATCAGCGGGAACGCGGCCACGATCAACTGCGCGGTCCAGAAATGTCCCTGGTTGACCGGTGTTTTCACGGCCCCTTTGACGAACACGAAATCCAGCACCGCCAGCAACGACGCCAAGCAGACCCACATCCCCCAAACGTCCGCCCGATTTGGCTGCGGTTGAATTGTGCCGACACTGAATGGGCGGGGCAGGTCTTGCAGATGGAACGCGACTTCGACTTCCTCGACCGAGATGTACGTTCCCAGCGAGGCGTTTTCTTCCGAGCCTTTGTCCGACCTCGTTGTCTCAAACGACAGCATCAGCGGCGGAGCGATGTAATCTGCGGTATGAACTTGCTCCTCGGTCGTCACGCGCCAATAGAACTCGCCGACGACAAATTGCACATGTGCCGTCCCACGGTCATAAAGCTTGAACTCATGGCCGTTGAAACCGACGTTGTCTCGGTCGCCTCGCCGAGTGACCTTCGAGAGCGAGATTGCCTCCACAAAGCTCCAATGCCCTTGATTGCGAACCAACCAGCGAAATCCCTTCGCCGGGTTGTAGAGCAGGTACTCGGTCCATGGAAAACGTTTGCCTTCCCAAACGGCGAAACGGCCCATGAATCCAATGACCGTGTATTCGGTGTCGAAGAGCTTGCCAACCGAGCCGAGCGGAATCAGCAGTATGTCGATCCCCTGCCCGCTGAGCGTCTGGAGATATTCCAGCTTGCCTTGCGCGCAGTCGAGCAGCGAATGGCAACTGACGCAGGTGATCCGCTGCGACTGATCGGGAGCGAACAGTGTCAGCGGCCCCGCACAGTGCGGACAGTTGAGCTGCAAGGCGGGGGTGTTCGGGCCGGCCGGAAGCGCTGACGCCCAGCCGTCCGGTTCGAGATTCAAATCGGCGAGCGAGACTTCATGTCCGAAGAACCCGCGCGGACGATCGCCGCTGTATTCAAGTGTTCCGAATTCAGATCCTTCGCCATGCAGATCGGCAAATCGATGCTCAGAATTCTGGCGAAAGGCCCAAGGAATCTCGCCGTCGGCCGCGGCAGCCGTCGCGATGCCTTTCTCCGCAACGACAAATCCACTTCGACCAGACGATGGGGCACTCTTCCCCTCGGCGGACGATTGGAAGCGATGTCCCACTTCCAGCGATTCGAAGCTGGGGAATTCGGCTTCGTCGGCGAAGCGTCGTTCGAACATCAAGTAGAACTTCCCCTGAGCCTCCGCCAGCCAGCCGACTTTGTCCTGCGGGAATTGCAAGTACCACTCGTTCCAAACACCGCCCGCCGGATGCTGGTACTGCACGCGGCCGACGACGTCGAATCGCTTTTTGTTGTACTTTCCCGACAGACCGCGATGAATGGGCGAGTTCGTTTCGACCAGGTCCGCGACCTTGCCGTGGTCTTCGACTTTCTTGTCCGCACGGGCGACGACGGAGCGGCAGAAGTCACATACCGTGACCAGCGAAGTACTGAGTTTGAACTCGACCGGCGCTGCACACGCGGGACAGGCGACGATTCGCTGCTTCCTCATGTGGTCGCTCCTTCCCGCCTGTCGCCCGACCCCTTGTGGGTCGGTTGATCGATCCCACGTTCTGAATCATCCAGGCCACCAGGGCCTGGGCTACAGGATCCAGCGACGCCACGTTCCGCGATGCGTACCGAAACCGACTCCGCGCCGAGCATCTCACGCAATCGATCTTTCCACGGCCAATCGCCACGCCGCCGGCACGAAAACAAGTTGAACGTCGCCAAGCCCGATTCCGGCCAAGTGTGGCAAGCGAGGTGCGACTCGCTGAGCAAATAGAGTCCAGTGACGCCGCCCGGTTCTGGAAACTGTCGCCACAGCGGTTGCCCGACGACCTGCAATTCCAGTTCTCGAACGGCACGCTCGCAGACGGTTCGCACAGACTCCAGTGATCGAAGCCGCTCACGCGAGCAACCCCTCGCGTCGATGATCCACTCGCGACCCGCGCCTTCGAGGGCACAGTCGGTCCGGACCAATCCTTGTTCGAGCAACGTCGTCATCATGCGGCGTACTTCGTTGTTCCGCGAGTTTTCTTGCAGCTGTCCCTGAAGCGGACAGAATCTGGCGCGGGCATTAAATCATCCGCTGTCTCACCAGGAAAGCGAGCTGGACTCTGAGGCCACGGCTGGCCAGTTTGTGAAACTGCGCGGATTGTAGCCCGACCCCCTGTGGGTCGGATGATTCGAGTTCTCATTGGAATCGTCGGTGAATCACGAATCACCCGACCCACGAGGGGTCGGGCTACAGATTGCCTCATCCGACCAACTGGCATGTCCTGACTCTGGGTCCAGTGTGGCAAACCTATCTGACGGCTACGTTGACGTGATCAGGACATTCTCAGCGGTTGGCTCTGCGTGCAGCGCCTGATGGATTTCGCGGCGTGCCGTCAAGTAGTACACCGCACCGATCAGCGCGATGGCCAGAGTGACCGCTCGATACGCCAGACAAGTCAGAATGCCAGTGCCGTCAGCGGCTCCGTTGAGTTTGTAGAGAGCGTTAACCGCCTCTTCCAAAAGCCCGACGCCACCGGGCGTGAGCGGCACGATTCCGGCCAACTCGGCTGCCGGGATGAAGAACAAGTGCTGAGCAAAGCCCGGCACGAACGACTCGCCGCTGATGGCTTTCGCACTGAAATAGAACGACGAGATGGTGCCGAAGTGTCCCACAATGCTGACTCCCAGCGCGACGAAAAGCACTCGCTGCTGTGATTGATACAGCCGCACCCCTTCGACCAATTCGGCGATCATGTGCCCGACGACCGGTAGGCGAGCGAGGTGCCGCCAGGCTTGCGAGCGAGTCACGGCCGGAATCAGCATCAGCGTGAGTCCGACCAATCCGGCCGCACTGCCGATGACCAGCAAACCGACGACCGCTTTGAGTTCGGCACGTTCGCGAATCTCAGCCCACTGTGGCCAGGCGGCCCAGGCACCGATCAAAAATAGTGCGAGCATCCCCA
Source organism: Planctomyces sp. (assembly GCA_005798445.1). GTDB lineage: Bacteria > Planctomycetota > Planctomycetia > Planctomycetales > Planctomycetaceae > SXKJ01. Next base: position 12,543 of record SYJG01000348.1, on the reverse strand, counting down.
GAATTCGGTCCAGCAGAACGGTCGCAATGGCCGTTGTGCGTCGGTTGGGTTGCTCCTTCGCAAGCAAAGTGGCTTTGACCACATCGCCTCCGACCGAGCCAGGCGCGACGAAGTTGAAGAGGTAGCCGATGAATCCCAATCGCAAGGCATCGCGGACCGTGAACGTGAACCCCAACACCTTGACCAAACAGAACCAGCGCAGAAATGTCAGTACGATCGCACCGCCGCACAATGCGATCGCCGTCACAATGCTGGGCCATTGCAGCGGTTGCTGAGTGATCTGTAGCAGCTTGTCCCAATGCCGCCACAACACGAACGTCATCAAGGTCGCCGCCAAAAGCCATTTGGCCCACGACCAATGTCGCCGCCAACCGGATGAGTCGCCAGTGCTTGATTCTGTCACGACGCCGTCACCTCTTGGTTTTGGAATCGATGTCGTCCAAAGAAGTCATTGTTCGACGCCCGGAAAAGTTCGAACGTGCGCTGAGTCCCTTCGGTGCGATTCCTTTGATCGTCAGAACCGCGCCGGTCTGTTTGCAGTGAGTGTTGCAGTTTGGCAACACCTCGCCAATTGCAAGCTATGTTGCGGTCGGTGACGGTTCCGACGGCGGCTTGGTCTCCGCTGCCGATTTCGTCGGCGCGACTGGCAAAAAGTGCTTGTGCGCTGTCCTCGGCAATCGGTGGGAAACTCGTCGCCGGGACCGTGTCTTCGTCGATAACTAGGGCGTTTGAACCCAGAAGGATGCTGGCGGCGCTCGCAAACAGACAGCCTGAGTCACATCCATGTTGCTTTCACAACAACGCATCGCCCCCTGGATCATCTGGTTTTTGGCGGCATTGGCTTCGCTCGTGTGTCTGCCGCGATTGCTCGGCACAGAGCTAATCGTACGACAGGTTGCGGCCAAGCGACCGAACGCGGTCCTGACTGGGATCACGCCGCTGCCCGACGAACCAGTCCAGCAAGAGGTCTCGACCTCGGACGAGCTGAAGATGCTCGTTCCGCCGGTTGGAGAAACCGACGAGATTCCGGCCGCTGATGAATCGGTTATTGATCACGAAGCAGAAGTCGCTCCGCAGGCCGAAGCACCGACCCCGTCCCTTCGATTTTCGGATGTCGCGTTCGAAGAGACTCCGGACCAGCCTTCGCTTCCAACGATCGTCCCCGCGCCCGCAACGTTGGGTGATCCGATCATTGAAGAAGACTTGCCAGGTCAGCCTCCGGCCGGCAATTTCGAATCGGCTCAGCCGGAACCAGAATTGCCGCACACGACTCTGAAGTTTGCTCCGCTCGAAGAAAAGCCGGCTCCGAAAGTGGCCGTGCCGCCGGCCGTAGAACTGCAGGTTCCGACCGCTGCGCCCCGACTCGCTGTGAAATACTGGATTGTCAGCACTCGCAGTTGCCGTCAGTCGCATCACAAGTGCGGAGTCAGTTGCCGATTCATCTGCCATGCGGTTACTGAGGATTGTCAGTGCGTCCCGGTTTGCTTCGAGCAATTGATCGCGGGACAGATTCCGGGGGCTCCGACCTGCGTGTTGGCTCATGGCAGCTTCACGCGAATGGATGATGTTTGGGAGGACTCCGAATGCACGTATTGCTGGCTGCGCGGAGCGTGTCCTCAAGTGCCGCTGAATTTCATCTACTTCACATGGCCCAGCGAAGGTCCGTTCGCGCTGGTGCCGAATAATCCATTCTCGACAGCGATTCCGTGTCTTGATTTCGGCGTGCTGGGTCGCCGTGCGGAACTGAACGGCTTCTATCTGGCCGACTTGATCGGCTCGCTACCCGGCCCCACGACGGTCAGCTTGATTGGACACAGCCTGGGAGCGAGAACCGTTGCCAGCAGTCTGCATCTGCTGGGTGGCGGGACGGTTCACGGCCAAACTCGCTGGAATCCCGCAGACTGCGGACACCGCATTCGCGTTGTTCTAGCGGCGGCCGCCATCGAACACGATTGGCTCAACCCCGGCGACCGTTATGGCTGCGCGCTCAGTCGAGCCGAATGCCTGCTCAACCTTCGCAATGAATGCGATTTTGCGTTGGCTCTGTACCCGTTGAGGAAGCCCTTCTCGAGCCGCGCACTGGCTCGCACCGGATTCACGAGCAAGGACCAACGAAAACTCGGCGACCGACTGACGCAAGTTTCCGAATTGGACGTCGCGCCGGTGATCGGCAAAGGCCATAGCTGGCCCAGCTACTGCCGACAGCCGGGAATCGCCACCGCCGTGTCGCCTTATGTCTACTTTGAAGCAGCACAAGCGGTTGTCCAAACCACGGAATTGCCTCGCTGAATTCGTCTGGACACTCAGCCGTCAATCGGGCTGTAATCCCCCCTTCAATCCGGCCGCCGGAGGCGCGCCGAGAGAGTCGCTTCAAGGATGATTTCACCGTGCAACAATTCGCGAGACTGCTGCCGTACCTCTGGCAACATCGTTGGAAGCTGTATTTATCGACGGCGTTTGCATTGGTTGTCGCTCTACTGTGGGCGGCCACGTTGTCTTTGACCTTTTTGGTCGTGAAGGTGCTGCTGCAAGACCAAAGCCTTCAGCAGTACGTCGAACTCGAGGTCAAAAACAGCGAAGTTGAGATCGACAAGCGCCAGCGTGAGCTCGACGAACTGGATCGACAATTAGAGGCCCGTGCGTTTGGAGCACTCCCGGACGGAACGGTGTCTGCCTCAGAAAAAGAACTTCGTCGAGGCCAAGATCGGGTCGCCGGCAAACTCAAGTCCGCCACACGTCGGCTAGTCGCGTATCGCTGGATTCGACGGCATGTGATGCCCTTGATTCCGAATGATCAATTCAAGACTTACGCCTTGATCCTCTTCATTCTGGTGATTGGAACGACTGCGAAAGGCACAGCCGTTTTCATTCAAGAGGTGCTGGTCGGCAGCGTGGTTGAATTGACGGTCATGGCTCTGCGAAAGGACTGCTTTCGGCACTCGCTGAATCTGGACTACCAAACGTTGATGCGGCACGGGAAATCGGAATTGATGTCGCGATTCACGAATGACATCGGTGTCGCTGCGGACGGCCTGAATCTGCTCGGCGGGCGAATCGTTCGCGAGCCGCTCAAGGCCTTTGCCTGTATCTTCGTGGCATTCTTTGTGAGCTGGCAGCTCACTCTGCTGTCGATGGTGTGCGTGCCGTTGATGGGATTGATTTTTCACCGCTACGGCCTGCTGTTAAAGCGAGCCAGTCATCACATGATGGAGCGGATGTCGCGCATCTACAAATCTCTGGACGAGACCTTCGACGGCCTGAAGGTCGTGATCGCATTCAACGGCGAGCGGCGGCATCGGCAACGATTTCATCGCGAGAACAAAGACTACTACCACCAAGCCATGAAGGTCGTACAGATTGATTCGCTGACCAGTCCGACGACGGAACTGCTGCTGACGCTCGCGGTCTGCGTGTCGTTGTTGCCGGGAGCGTACTTGGTGCTCCGCCACCAAGACTCGATCTGGGGCATCAGGCTGGCTGCTGAGCCATTGTTGATTGAGGACTTGTCGTGGTTCTATGCCTTGTTGGCTGGCACGCTCGACCCGGTCCGGAAGTTGTCGTCGATTTACTCAAAGCTCAAACGTACCTCCGCCGCGACCCAACGCATCTTCCAAGTGCTCGATTGGCAGCCCGCGTTAAAGCTGGCTGAACAAGCGCAGCCGATGCCGCGTCACGCGCAATCGGTTGTCTTCAAAAAAGTCTCGTTCCAATATGACTCAGATGGGGTCAACCGGCCGAACGCGCTCACGGACGTGACGCTGAAGATCGCAGCGGGAGAAGTTGTGGTCGTCGTCGGCGAGAATGGCAGCGGAAAATCGACGCTGGTCAATCTGCTGCCGAGGTTCTACGACCCGAACGCCGGTTCGGTGTTGATTGACGGCGTCGATATTCGCAACGTGCGGCTGCGCGATCTGCGCAGCCAGATTGGCGTGGTCACACAGGAGACACTGTTGTTCGACGAGTCGATCTACGAAAACATTCGCTACGGCAAACCGGACGCCACTCATGCTGAAGTGCTTGCGGCCTCCGAAAAGGCTCGAGTACCGCAGTTCTTCGATCAACTCCCGGAAGGGTTTTCGACACGTGTCGGTCCGCGCGGCAGCCGACTCTCTGGAGGACAACGGCAACGAGTGGCGTTGGCTCGCGCGCTGCTGATTGATCCGTCGATTTTGATTCTGGATGAAGCCACGTCCGCCGTGGACGCGCAGAGCGAATCGATGATTCACCAATGCCTGGGAGACTTCGTCAAAGGGCGGACGGTGTTCCTCATCACGCATGCGGTGAAGCCTGAGATTTTGGAGTTCGTCTCGCGGATCTTGGTCATGGAACAGGGTCAGCTTCTCGCCGTCGGGTCGCATGACGAATTGCTGCAATCGTGCCCGGCGTATCAGCGGCTTTTTCGTGCTCAGTCTTCAGGTCCTACCGACGATAGTCTGCCAGAGCTCCGCATCGATGTGCCAGCAGTCGCCGACTCCGATGCTTCCACATCGATCGAGCCGCCGCACCTCATCAAATTCGCATCTGCGAGCATCACGGCACCGACCGAAGCGCTTCGGAAAGCGACTTGAATCGGCTTGGCCTGTGCGTTGCTGAATTGCCAGAGCAGTGCTACTGGAATGTCCGCCGTTCACTCAGGCGAGCGCACAGTGCTTGTAACTCCTCTCGCAGAAGTTCCTGAAGAACTGGGTGCAAGGACATGCCGTAACGTGTGGCGGCATAGCGGAGATACCATTCCGCCGCATCCGGCAAATTGGGATGTGATGATGCGGCACGGCGTAGCCGTTCGGCAAACTGGTGCAGCGTCTCATGCGTGGCGCGTTCGAGGTCGAGCCGCTTCAACCGGCGATCCAATTCTTCCAACAAGCGACGTAATTCGATCACTGTCGGCTCGAGCGGACCAGACGCTTTGTTCCGACGAGCAAACCTCAGCTTCCGAACCGCTAAGAACAGTAATCCGCCAGTGATCAATGCTCCCGGAATGGTGTTCAACAAACTCAGCAAGGACAGCTTCAACGCCAGCCACTTATTGGACCAGCCTTCGCCGGCCAGCGCCGTGCGAATCATCTGACCGCGCAGAGTTAGCTCATCCCACAACTGCCACAGGCCAAACTTGGTGACGGCCTTTGGAATTTGATCCGCCGGAGTCGAGTCCACGACCACCCATCCTTCGTCGGGCACATAAGCTTCGACCCAAGCGTGAGCATCCCGCTGCCTGACGACCCAGTATTTTCCCAGGAGGTTGTATTCTCCTCCGGCATAACCGGTGACGTAACGGCAGGGGATCCCCGCGATTCGCAACAAAACGGCCGTGCCGCTGGCAAAAAACTCGCAGTTCGCCGCCGGCTTCTCAAGCAGGAAGTGCAACATAGGATCACTCATCAGCGGAATTTCGATGCTGGTTGAGTAGCGACATTTTGCGAAATGATTTTGGATCGCCGTGATTTTGTCGCTCGGCGTTTTGCAGCCATCGAACACCTGTGTCGCGAGTTGCAGGAGTTTTGGATTCGTGGTCAGCCGCTCGGGAAGCTGTCGCAACCTCACCTTGGCCGTCATCGTGGCCTGCCGATCCAATTCCCAAGGCATTCCGGTTTCCCACAACATCGGTTGAATGATCGGTTCAATGGGATTGAGTCCCGATGGATCAGGTACCCAGGCTGTGAGGCTGGTCTCCGGCGGCATGTTGTCCGCACCGACCACGCTGTGGCGATCGAAGCTCAAGATGTCGATCGGAGCTTCCAACCGAGAGGTGGTCAACGGCAGGAAGGTAAACCGGTCCATCGACGGTGCTCGCCAAATCGTGACCGGCGGCAGATGGTTCGCAGAATTCTCACGCAGCAGAAATACGGACTGCGACAATCGTGGTGCATGAACCACTGGATCCAACGGGTTCGCTGTCGGAAGTGCCTTCCGACTGCGGCCCATCGGAATCCAGTCGCTGTGCGATTCCCAACCGCGAAACGTGTAGCGTTCAAAGACCGCGCCGCGCAAGTAACCCGGCGGTCGATCCGAGAGGACTCGCATCGCGATTTCTTCGTCCAACGACGAACGCAGAAACTGGATTGATCCCAACGGAGCCTGCCCCGAAAAACCCATCAGGACACTCGGCCGTCCCCCTGCGGGGCGCGCTCCGGACCCGCGCAGAAATTTGTCGATGTCCGACCATTTCTCCAAAAGCCATTCATTGCCGGCACGAGTGCTCACCACGCAAACAACGAGTATGGCGGCGCTCGCCACCGGACGGACCCACCGAACCGAACGGGACGGCGGTTCCTGACGTCGCCTCGCCATCGAGTAATACGCGCAGGAAAGTCCGACCAAAGCCAACGTCGCTCGCTGATGCATCCGCCGCATACGACCGGTTTTCGAGAGTTGCACGTCTCCCAAACAGATAAAAACCATGACCGCCAGCAACGGCAGATAGTTCGGCATCGGACGGTCGAGACGGCTGCCCCACAATCGAGCGACCTGAACAAGCAAGAAGAACTGACCGGCTGCATGCACCAGTGGGTAGTTCAAGATGGTGGTCATTGTCGGCGGTTCGTACGGCGCGAGGTTCCACTGCAATGCGCAAACGACTGCGAGCGCCAAGTCAATCCACGGCAAAGACGCCGAAGAGACCTGCCACCGATGTCGCCACCACACCGCCGGCGAACTGATCACGGCCACCAGAATCGGAAACACGATCGTTTCCGACATGTACCAGAACATTGCCGCTTGCAGCAGAATGATCAGCCAGGCGATCCCAGCTTGGCGGTACATGGTGTGGACTTCATGAGGGGACGTCGAAAACACATCGCCCATCATTTTGTCGAAAGCACGAAGGGGGTGACAGGGTGCAGCGGCAAAATCGCCACCGTCACCTTGTCACACCCTCACGTTGTCACCTAGCCACTCGCAAATCTAGCGACCAAACAGCGAAGCCAACCGCGATTTGGCCTTCGCAGCGGTCTTACGGTCTGCGGGTGGAGCCGGAACCACTGGAGCCGGCGCTGCCGGTTCGGGTTCGAGCTTCTTCGGTGCCGGGGTCGGCTCCGGAGCCGGAGGACAGCCCACTGGTCCTGCCGGTCGAGCCGCTGGCATCGGTTGAGTCCAGGTCCGATTGCCCAAAGGCTCCACCCAGTATTGCACGTTCGCAGATTGATGGTGATGGATCGGCGTGTAGTGGTCATGCCAGCGACCGTGATAGCCACGATGAGACTCTCGCACGTGCCACTGCGATGGCACCGGTGGTGGCGGCAAGCGATTGGCAGGTTGCCAATAGGGAACCTGCTGGTAGGTGTAGCCCAGTTGAGTGGTGTCGGTTGGCGAGTACACCTGCGGGTAGCTGCGGTATTGGCCCGCAGCCGGTGAGCCGGTTCCGTGCCATTGTTCTGGCCAATAGCGGTCGTAGGTCACGCCTCGACGTACGACTGGCACCTTGACTGGAGCATTCCAGCCGTAATCCGGAGGCAGGATGTAATAGTCACAGCACAACGCCCAATTCACGATCGGAGTCAGGCAGCATTCGTGGCAATTCGTGCGAGCGTATCCCGGACAGGACGGGCATTGCTGCGGGTACGGCGGACACGCTTCGTTCGCCCGACTGGTTGGTGCCGATGCCAATGCCAACAAACACATTCCGGCCAAACTCAGACTCTTGAGAATAATTCGACTCATGACTCGATCCCTTCCTGCGGGCTGCGCCCAATTGCCTTTTGCTTTCTGCCTACTGCGTCTTGCTTTCTGCCTACCAGTGTCGTCGACCACGAGGGGGCACGACGTTGGAGATCGGCGTCAGTCGGCTCGACGGCATGCCAGTCGAGTAGTTCATCGTGTGTCGCACGGTCGGTGCGAGAGGCACCGAGATGGGAACTCCATATCCCTGAGCTGCGTAGAGTTGGCTGTCACGCGGATCGGAGTCGTTGGGATTCGCGGCATAGACCAAGTGATAACAACCGAATGGAGAAACTCCCTCGCCGCCATTTCCCATCGGATGGAAGTACGCGAGCTTGCCGTGAATTTGTGCTCGCAGGATCTCTCCTTGCTGACGATTGTGAGCATTGAACGTCGCCCATTGATCGTGCAGCCAGCCGCGGCAATGTGGGCAGTTCATCTGGCCGTGCTCCGGGCACGGACCACTTCCAGAGCCTTGTCCTCGCCATGAACCGTCATTGATCTCATCGTTCCAATCGTACTCCGGCCCACGCCAAGTTGGTGCCATTGAATGGCTCATGGCATGTCGGGCCGCATGACCAATTCCGCTCCAAGTTTGGCCAACATCGCTCATCGTGTAACCGTTGCCGGAGAAATGCCCATTGCCGCGACCCCGACACGACGTACAGCCGATGGCACCACAGCCTACCGGCCCACAGGCTCCCGCTCGTGCCGTGCAAACGCCGTTCTGACACGCTGCGCTGGTGCAACCGGGAACCCGCGCCACGCCGGGGCCTTGGTTCTGGATTCGCCCTGGTGGCTCGTCCGACGGAGGCAGTGGAGCCTTCTCGTCAGAGACCAGCGAGACTTGCTTGCCACGCGATGCGTTGGAAGTTTGAAACTCAGCCGATTGCACGTCCTCGGCCAAGGTCATCGCACTCAGCCCATGCAGAGCCGCTCCAGCAATCAGCATTCGCACGCCGTTGCGGAAGGTTTTTTCGAAGATCATCATTTGTCTGCTCCCACATCCGTGTGAGTGGATTGTTCAAAGTTCTGTCTCTACGAAACGGATCGTTACCAGCTCGTCGGCGGGCAGAAGCCCGAAAACAGTCGATAGTGGCTGCGATATTTGACTTTCACCTCGGTCCCTTGCAGTTCCCATTTGTCATGAGACTCCATGCCAAACGGAGTCCACCACCACTTGCCGCTGACCTTGTGATAAAAGGGGGGATACAACGACTTGTACTCGTGCGGGTACAGCATCTCATGTGGCGCAAACGCTTGGTTGGTGTAGATCGTGCCGCCAACGTAAGTCGGTACGTTCGGCACCGGACACGGATACATCGGCGCGTGCGTTTGCGGATATCCCCGCGGCGCAGGCATCACGATCACGGCCCCTGGCGGCAGTTGTCCTGGCGCGGCTTGTGGAGCGTATCCCGACATCTGCCGAACACCGCTCGGTGCTTGCGCCATCGAATCCGATGCCACGAACGCGAACAGCGCCGCAGCTCCCAACGAGAACAAAATTGACTTGAGCATGTTCGCCCCTTCTCAACGTCCGTGTTGTTCGTGTCAGCCGGCAACTCGCCCGATCATCCCTGACCGTCGGCCGGCAACGACTTCTTGTGACGATTGTTCCAATCGGTCACGACCGACCTGCCGCATCGGTTTTGCCGGTTCTTCAGCCACCCTTGGCAGATAACGATCTCCGTGACTCGACACAGTCGTCACTCGCCGAATCCTCGGCAAAGCCCAACGAGTCCGCGAACCTTGCAAACTCAAGCCAACCGCTAGAATCTGCCGCGCTTCGGCTGACGCAGATTCTCCAAGTTCACTCTCGACCTGTCGGAGCACTCACTAACCCGAAGCGCCAGCGAGGGCGAACGCTTCAAAACGCTTCGTCATTCACCGTCGCCTGGAGCGCCCGCCCTCGCTGGCGCTTCGGGTTAGTGTGCCAGTTCCCAAGCGATGCGCGATTGAAGGATTCACCGTGCCCCGAAATGACGAAGACACAACGACTCATGAAAACGGCAACGAAGCGGCCGACGACGGCCAACTGCAATACGTCTCGATCAGCCAAGAGACTCGCCGCCGCTACTTGAACTATGCGATGAGCGTCATCATGTCCCGCGCGTTGCCCGACGTGCGCGACGGACTCAAGCCGGTCCAACGACGCATCCTCTACGTCATGTTCGAGGAGCTGCGATTGCTCGCCGCGACAAAGCCGCGCAAGTGCGCGGGAATCGTCGGCGAGACGCTCGCCAACTATCACCCGCACGGAGACGTCGCGGTCTACGAGGCTCTTGTCCGGATGGCTCAGGACTTCACCATGCGGTATCCGCTGGTGAACGGGCAGGGGAACTTCGGCTCGATCATGGGGCTGCCTCCCGCCCATCAGCGGTACACAGAAGCTCGGCTGACGGCGATCTCCGAGCATCTGATGAACGAGCTGAAGTTCGAGACCGTCGACATGCGGCCGAACTACGACGCTCGCAAAAACGAACCGGTCGTCTTGCCCGCCCGCTACCCGAACCTGCTGGCCAACGGAGTCAGCGGCCTCGCGGTCGGCATGGCGACGAACATCCCGCCGCACAATCTCGAAGAGCTGATCCGCGCCTGCCTGCACCTGATCGACACCGACAGCGAGGTCACGGTCGCGCAGCTCATGAAGTACGTCAAAGGCCCCGACTTCCCGATGGGAGGCCGCATCGTCACCGATCGCACATCGCTGCGGCTGATGTACGAGGAAGGCCGCGGATCGATCAAAGTCCGCGCCGAATGGAGGCTCGACAAGGAGCGGCGGCAAGAAGTCGCGAACCGCATCGTGATCTACACGATCCCCTACGGTGTCGAAACCAACCCGCTGATGGCCGAACTGGGCGAGATCATCAACGGCCGCAATTTGCCACAAGTGCTCGAACTCAACGATGAGACAAATGAAAAACTCGGCCTGCGGATCGTGCTCGAACTGAAGAAGGACGCCGACCCGGAAATGGTCATGGCGTACCTCTACAAGCACAGCTCACTCGAATCGAACTTCGCGTACAACGCGACCTGCCTCGTGCCGACCGAATCGGGCACGCTCACGCCGGCCCGCTGCAATCTGGTCGAGATGCTCAAGCATTTCCTCGACTTCCGCCTGCAAACCGTCCGCCGCCGGTTTCAGTATTTGCTGGCTCAACTCGAACGCCGCATCCACATCCTGGAAGGCTTCGCGATTATCTTCAACGGCCTCGACCGAGCCATCAAGATCATCCGCGCCAGCGACGGCAAACAGGACGCCGCCGTCAAGCTGATGAAGGAATTCCCGCTGGACGAAATCCAGACGATGGCGATTCTCGAAATGATGCTGTATCGGATCAGCAAGCTGGAGATCGACGACATCCGCAAAGAGCTGGCGGACAAACAGGCCGAAGCCGAGCGACTCCGCAAGCTGCTGAAATCCGAAGCCCGATTGTGGGGCGTCGTCCGCACGGAACTTGAAGAGCTGCTCACACAGTTCCCGGACAAGCGGAAGACGAGCATCGGCTCGTCCGAAGAAGTCACCGAGTTCGACGCCGCCGCGTACATCGTCAAAGAAAACGCCAACGTCGTGCTGACTCGCGAAGGTTGGATCAAGCGTGTCGGCCGGCTCGCGAAGGTCGAGGGAACTCGCGTCCGCGAAGGAGACAGCGTTCTCGACGTCGTCCCCGGCAGCACACTGGACACGGTCGTCTTCTTCGCGAGCGACGGTATCGCCTACACGCTCCCGATCGACCAAGTCCCCGCCAGCAGCGGCTACGGCGAACCGATCAGCAAGCATGTCAAACTGCAAGACGGAGTCAGCATCGTCGCCGCGCTGACGACCGACGCGCGCTTCACGCCCGAAGACGTGCAGAAGAAAAAAGACCCGCTCCCCCGCCCGCACCTGTTCGTCGTGACGGCGTTCGGCAACGTGTTGCGCTTGCCGCTCAGTCCGTTCCGCACCGCGTCGAACAAGAACGGCCGCAAGTTCTGCCGCGTCGTCCCCGGCGATCGAGTCGTCTCGGTCGAGCTGATCCGCGATGCCGAGTCGGTCTTCATCGTGACTCGCAAAGCCCGCCTGATTCACTTCGGCATCGACGACGTGCCAGTCCTCTCCGGTGCCGGCAAAGGAGTCCGCGGCATCAAAGTCGAAACCGGCGACAGCGTCCTCGGCTTCAAACAAATGACCCGCCCCAGCGATGCCCTGCGAGTCACCACGAACGCCGACAAAACGATGACCTTCGGCCAAATGAAATACACGATCACTTCGCGCGGCGGCCGAGGCATCCGCACCAGCCACCGTAGCGAGTTCGTCGATATCGTCCGCGACCCCATCGAGCTCGTTGATTGGGTGACGATCGAAGAAGAGAAGTAGTCCAATCTTTTCGGACTCCTCACCGACGGGCGACGCCGAGCCCAAATCGGAAGCGGTCACGTTCGCGGGGCTGTCGCGTTGGGTTATTCCGACAGTGCCGATTTTGAGCGTATCGGGAGTTTAGGCAGAGTCTTCGTGTGAAAACGGAGCGTGCCAGTTTGACTCGGTTGGGGCCTGACCTAGGTTTCGAGTGACAGCATTGACCGCGACTCAAACGGTGATCACCAACAGTACGAGTCGTGAATCAGTCCGCGAACTGCGGCACAGCCAAAGAACGCGAAACAATTCGGTGGCCACTGAATTGTGGTTGTCTGTTCGAGACCTGAGAGACCTCGGAAATCCAATCTAAAAACATCAAAGAGAAAGTGAGTTTGCCATGAACCTTTTGAAGAAGTGGCGCTGCGTCATCTCAAATGCAATTTGAGGTTGCAGATTATTTGAGGAAGACTTCGTTGGGGGTTCTGTAGCCGAGGCAGCGGCGCGGGCGGTTATTCAGAAGATTTGCGACGCGTTCTAGCTCGGCCCAGGTGACG
>SYJG01000347.1 GCA_005798445.1 Planctomyces sp. | reverse complement strand
GGTCCCCACGGGCTGTCCCACGCCGGCTCGCCCGGCTTCGAGCCTTTCCACAACGCGAAGTCGGCCGGGTTGTGCTTGCCGTCGCGAGTCTCCGCACGCGTGCCGGCCAGCATCTCGGTCAGGTTGCGGCCGCTGAGCTTGCCGTAGTCGGCGTCCTTCGTGCATTCAAAATAGACGTCGCCGTTGAGCGGGTACGCGTAACCCTTCTCGATCAGTCCGGCGATGATCTCCTGCATCTCCTGGATGTACTGCGTCGCGTAGGGCATGTGGTCGATGCCATCCACGCCGAGCGTCCGCAGGTTGTCGAGATAATCCTCGGTCATCTTCCGAGCCAACGCCTCGACGGTCGTCCCCAGCTCGTTGGCCTTCACGATGAGCTTGTCGTCCACGTCGGTGATGTTGACGACCCACGTCACCTGATACCCAGAGTACGCCAGATACCGCTTGATCGTGTCGAAGATGACCGGCCCGACCATGTGCCCAATGTGAGCCGGCTTGTAAACCGTCGGCCCGCACAGATACATCGAGACCTTCCCCGGCTCGACCGTTTGAAACTCTTCCTTCTGACGAGTCAGTGTGCTGTAGACGCGAATGGGCATGGTGGAGAAATCCGAAACTCGAAACTCGAAATCCGAAGCCAGCCGCAGGCGGCTTCCCGGCCGGGAGAATCGTGCAAAATGGCCGAGCGGTTCAAGTCGGATTCGCCAGGCGAGCATTGCCGTCAGGATCGACTATGAATGCGGTCTTGCGTCGGTGAGCCTTATTGCCGGATTCCAGTTGCTCTCGCGCTGCCGCTAGCAATTCTCGACCGCGATTGAGGTCGCCTGTGTCGTAACAGGTGCGTGCCTGTTGAACGAATTCCTTCGCATTGACAAACCAAGCTGACCGAATGGGGTTCTTATTCCGCAGAAGTTTTTCGCCGATTCGCTCCGTAATCTCAATGAGTAATTGGTGGACATCAACCTCATTGCAGGACTGAGGCCACGATTCGGCGAGTAAGGTGCAACCAACGATGTCTTCAAGGGAATTTGCATCATTGAACTTGGGCATAAAACGGTCCGCCTTCAAGCGATCGGCTCGAAAAAATGGCACTTCACCTTTTCTCGATCAACACAACCGCATCCGCGTTGATCGCTTCTTGTCGACCGATCGGGCCGACCTTCTCACCGGTTTTGGCTTTGACGTTCACTTGGCTGCGGTCAAGGCCGAGCAACTCGGCGATGCGAGCGGCGATGGCCGGCTTGTGAGCCGACAGCTTCGGGCGTTCAGCGTGGATCGTGCAGTCGAGGTTGACAATCTTCCAGCCGAGTTCGGTGAGTCTACGAAAAGCCTCGCGAAGAAATATCGCGGAGTCGGCGTTGTGCCACTGCGGATCGGTGTTCGGGAACAGCTCGCCGATGTCGCCGAGTCCCGCCGCTCCGAGCAATGCGTCGGTGATCGCGTGCAGCAGCACATCGGCGTCGCTGTGGCCATCGAGACCGAGATCGTGCTCGATCCGCACGCCGCCGAGAATCAGCGGCCGGCCAGCGATCAAGCGGTGCGTGTCGTGCCCGAGGCCAATGCGAAATGAGTGTTCTGGCAAGACGAGGTTCCTTGTGTGGTCCTCATCGAGAATTGCTCGGCGGGGGAGATTGTGCGAATGCGGAGATCAACAGCGGAGTCGACGCGCCAATGTGCATCGCCAAAACCAAGTTGGATGGGGCATACAGGCTCGAGAGAAATCCGGCGATCAGCGCCAACGAGAACCGGACTAACCAAAAACCAATTTTCCGATACCGCGACGGAAATGGTCGTCCAGAGTGGTAGAGTTTCAGTACGCTCAGCAACTCGACACTGGCGCTGCCGATCATCCCACACAGAAATTGAGTCCAGATGTTGACCGGCATGGCAGATTATGGAATGGGGTTAACGATATATTCCTGGAAGCGTTTCAATAAAGTTACATTCGGTAAAGGACCCTCAAGCGAACTCTTGGTACGTTCTCCCGAACGGAGTCCCTCCTCGGCACAAAGCGGACGCATATCGATTCGATAGCGTTTTTGTGCAAGGCTCACACAGCAACGAGCCGCCACTTCTGCGTAATCGCAGGAGTCGACTTTATGGGCCATCAATTCCTGACGGAAAGCCTCTTTGAATTGGGTATCCCAATCCAAGAGAAACTCATAGGCATTGGATGGTATATCGGGTGTGCTTGCGGCCGGTTTGGCGGACTCAAGCGGCTTTTCGGACGATTTCAAAATGTGGTCCTTTCAGCCGAGATTTAATCGAGGTTTGCAGCCGACGAAATGCCACCGGTAGCGCCAGGGCGACGTCGCTTTCTGAGACTGACCGGCCAGGCGCGTTATCGACCGCGAGCCGCGTAGCCTCTTCAAACAGGAATTTCGAGAACTCTTGTGGCCAGGCCACCAGTGCGTCAAAAGCATCCGGGGCTAAGGGGCGTTCTTGTTGAGCCATCATCTCCTCCTTGAGACTGGACGGCAAAACTGTAGTCGGTTCAGAATAATGCGGCAACGCGGCTTTTCTCTGACGATCAACCAAGGTTGGGGAACATCATGGCGAAGACTTATCGAGTTGGCATCATTGGACGGACGGGCAAAGGGGATTACGGACACGGCGTGGACGTAGCCATCTCGAAGGTGCCGAATGTCGAGATCGTCGCTCTGGCCGACGAGAACGAAGCGGGCCGAGCGGCCGCCGCCAAGCGGACGAATCCGAAGACGACCTATGCCAGCTACCGTGAGATGTTCGAGAAAGAGAAACTCGACATCGTCGCGATCTGTCCGCGTTGGATTGACCAGCACCGCGACATGATCGTCGCGGCGGCCGAGCATGGCTGCCACGTCTACATGGAGAAGCCGTTCTGCCGGACGCTCGCCGAGTGCGATGACGCCATGCGGCACCTTGAGATGCGGCACTTGAAGCTCGCGATCGCGCACATCAGCCAGTGGTCGCCGGTGCTCGACGTTGTGAAGTCGCTGATCCACTCCGGTGAGATTGGCGAGGTGCTCGAACTGCGCGGCCGAGGCAAAGAGGACGCGAGTCGTGGCGGCGGCGAGGACTTGTGGGTGCTCGGCTCGCACATCTTCGGGCTGATGCGAGCGATCGTCGGCAACGCGACCAGTTGTTTCGCGACAGTCCTTCAGAAGAAGCACCGGGTCACGAAGGCCGATGTCGTCGAGGGAAACGAAGGAATCGGTCCGCTCGCTGGCGACGCGATCGACGCGACGTACTCGTTCGCAAACAACATCACCGGCTATTTCGGTTCGCATCGCGGTGCGGCCGGCAATCCGACGCGGTTCGCTCTGCAAATCTTCGGCAGCAAGGGGATCATCGAAACCGAAAGCGGTTACGGCGCTCGGACGCACATTCTCAAAGACAGCAGTTGGTCTCCCGGTCGCACCGGCAAGAAATGGGAGCCGGTCACGTCCGCCGGCATCGGCAAGCCAGAGACTCGGCAAGACCTGACCTACGAAGGGGGCCACATCGCCGCGATCACGGACTTGATCGACTGCATTGAGAAGGACCGGCAACCGAGATGCTCGGCCGCCGACTCGCGATCGATCATCGAGATGATCGCTGCCATCTTCGAGTCACATCGCGTCGGTGGTCCTGTCGAGTTGCCGCTGAAGACGCGAGTGAATCCGCTGACGCTGCTGATAGGGGTAGGAACGACTGATTGAGTTCAGTCGCCCCTCCCTCCGAACCGGACGGGCGGGTTTCCCGCATCCGGCTCTCCGGTT
This sequence comes from Planctomyces sp., assembly GCA_005798445.1. GTDB lineage: Bacteria > Planctomycetota > Planctomycetia > Planctomycetales > Planctomycetaceae > SXKJ01. Next base: position 54 of record SYJG01000347.1, on the reverse strand, counting down.
GATGGTCTTACCTGCGAGAGGATTGAACGGCCAGAGCATGGGCGGTCGTCAGGT
>SYJG01000346.1 GCA_005798445.1 Planctomyces sp. | reverse complement strand
TGCTCTACGACAACGCACAGCTTGCCGACGTCTACGTCGAAGCTTTTCGGCAGACGAAAGACCCGGCCTATAAACTGATTGCCGAGGAAATCTGCGACTTCGTGCTCCGCGAGATGACCGACAAACGAGGCGGCTTCTTCTCGGCGCTCGACGCTGACAGCGAGGACGTCGAGGGCAAGAGCTACGTCTGGTCCGAACGGGAGATCGACCAACTGCTTGGCTCGGAGGCCGAGACGTTCAAGCTCGCCTACGGCCTGAAAGAGAAGAACACGTTTGAAGTCGGCTACGTCCTGCATCACCCGCAACCGCTCGATCAGATCGCCTCGAAGTTGAAAATCGCTCCCGACGACCTCGACCGACGGTTGGCAGCGGCAAAGCAAAAACTCCTGGCGGCTCGCAACCGTCGGCCGCAGCCATTGACCGACGACAAAGTGCTCACCGGCTGGAACGGCCTGATGATCCGAGCGTTGTCGAATGCCGGCGCTCGTTTCGACCGAGCAGACTACGTCAACGCCGCCGAACGTGCCGCAATGTTCGTCGTCACGGAACTGCGTGACAAAGAGGGACGCCTGCGTCGCAGCTATCGTGGCTCGGTGAGTCCGATCTTGGGATACCTCGACGACTACACTTATCTCGTCGACGGCCTGATCGCGTTGCACTTGGCGACGAAGGATCCGAAGTGGCTCAATGCCGCCAGTCGGCTGACTGACGACCAACTGAAGCTCTTTTGGGATGAGCAGAACAGCGGCTTCTTCTTCACCGCGACCGATCACGAAGAGCTGCTCGCGCGATCAAAGGACCGCTACGACTCGGTCGTTCCGTCCGGCAACAGCGTCGCCGTCCGCAACCTGATTCGGCTCGCCGCCCTGACCAAGAACGAGAGCTACCGCGAGAAGGCCGAGCAAACATTGAAAGCCGCCGCCGGTTCGATGCAGGACTCTCCGGGTGGCTTCGCGAACATGGCCCTTGGCCTGTTCGAGTTCCTCGACAAGCCCAACTTCGGATCGTCTCGCAGCCGCGTTGATCCCAACATCCAGCCCGCGTCCGACGAGGAAGTCATCGACGTCGCCGCCAAACCGAAACGCGAGCCGACGAATCCGGCACCTCAAGCCGACAAGACCAAGAAGTCCGACATCCTCGTGGCCGAGGCTCACCTGAGCGTCGATCGTCTCCCGGCGGGAAGCTCATGCCGCGTCGCGATGGTGCTCGACATCAAGGAGGGTTGGCACATCAATCAGAATCCGCCAGACCCCGACTACCAGATGCCGACCACATTCAAGATGAAAACCAAACACGGCAGCGAATTGCTCAACGTGAAGTACCCCAAAGGGCAGAAGTTTACGCCGCCCGGTTCCCCCGAACCGATCGTGGTCTACGAGAAACAAATCGTCCTGTTCGGCACGATCGAAGTCCCGGAATCTGCTGCTGGCAAAACTGAGGAATTCGATCTGCTCGTGAGATACCAAGCGTGCAGTAACGACCGCTGCGAGCCGCCGAAGACACTTACGCTCAAAGGCAAAGTCGAGGTTGCGCCCGTCGGCGAGAAGGTCAAGACGATCAACGACAAGCTGTTCAATCCGCCGAAGCCCGCCGCGAAGAAAGCCGGTTCGTAGGATGGGCACTCTTGCCCGTCCTTGTCTGTGGTCGGGCAAGAGTGCCCAACCTACGAGTCCGCTGGCGGCGGAATCGCTCCGGGAGCCGGGACGCCCTTGCCGGCTTTGATGTACTGGCCCCGCTGCTGAGCGTACTCGTCGGGAGTCAGTGAATCGTCGGCCGCTTCCGGATTGTTTGCGTCCTCGAAGTAGCGTTTGAGAAACGGCACGCACCAGCCGCAGCCAGTGCCGGCTCCGCCGCATTCGGAAAGCTGGCTGGCTCGGCGCGGCTGATGAATCCGCAGGAAGTTGAAAATCTTCCGCTTCGAGATGTGAAAGCAGTAGCAAATCGTGTCGTCCAACTCCACGAGCATGACTCCGTTGTATTGTCAGTCTTTCTGGACCGGCGGATGCAGTTCGATGCGACCCTCGACGGTTCGCCGTTCCAAGCTGACTTGTTTAAGCAGCGTATCGAGAATCTCGCCCACCGTCGTCTGCTTCAATTGCAGCGTCACCGGCTTTTGGAGTTGTTCGTCATCGACGTGGTCCAAATCCCAGACGATGGGGACTCCGGCGAGTTCCTCCACGGTGTCCAAAACTTTGATGAACGGCACTGGCTTCGGCTGATCGAAGCGCACGATCTTCTGCTGCAACTTGGCCTCGACCGCTTCGGCAGACAGAACGGCCGGAACGACAGGCTTGGGCGCTTCCTCCGGTGGCTTCTCGGTGGCAGGAGCGGGCTCAGCCACCGCAGGTGGTTCGGGGAGCGGTGGTTGTTCCAACTTGGCGACAACTTTCGGAGAGTCGATTTCAGGAACGACTAGTTCAAGTTCGGCGACAGCCTCGGGATTCACCTTGTCTGGCTTTTCGATGGCTGGTTTGTTGTCGGAAGTGGACTCCGTTGGTGGAGAGTCTTCTTTGGTTGGCGGATCGGACTCAGTCAGTGCGCGGTCACGACCGGGCTTCACGACGATCAGCAGGATCACAGCAAAGACAGCGGCGACGATCCATCCCAGCACAGCGGGCTGACGACTCAGCCGATCCCATGCCGACGGAAGCGGTGGCGAGGTCACCGCTCCGTTGGAATTCGGCACACCCTTGCCGACGCTTCGTGTTGGTGGGCGCGTTGCTGGCTGCGGCTTGGCTTTCACTCCCGTGGAGCCGTCGGCTTCGATCAACAACGACTCGCGACAGTCCGGGCAGTCGAACGTCCGGCCGACAAACAACGCCCGGTTCTGCAACCGCAGCGGAGCCTGACACGACGGACATGAAAACTGCACAACGGACATCAGCAATCAGCCTCAATACAGTTTGAAGTAAAATACCACCCCAATCAAAGCGGCCAGCAACAGCACGATGACGAGCGTCGGCAATCGCCAGATCAGCGATGTCGTCGCGGAATTGATCGCGTGATGGATCAACTGTCGGACAAAATTCCGTTGCTCGTCGTTCATGGGAACCTCGCTCAACGCCGGATCATTTCAAAAAGTCCGGCAAGTAACTTTCGTTGTCATTGGGTTGTTGGGTGGCACGTTGAGCTTGTTCCGCTTCTCGCAGTGCCACATACGAACCGCTCATCAGGCGATCCTCTTTGCTGGCTCCGGCGAAGATCACGATCGCGGACGTGGCCAGTAAACCTTTGTCGGCGACATTGATGCCGTAGCAACGAGTCTGGCACAAGCCACAACCGACACATTTATCGGGCAGAACGACCGGCGCGAGGAAGCCCGATTCCTCGATCGGATTGCCGGCGGAATCGACTTCGGTGCCGACGCGCGTGAATTCGATCGCGTGATAGCCGGCGTGATGACACTCATCGACGCAAAGCTGACACGCTTCTCGACCCGCATACGGCAGGCAGGTTTGCAGATTCACTTCGGCCAGTCCGATGCGGGCAACTCGCTTCTCTTCGAGCGGCAGAGCACGGATGGCTCCGGTTGGACAGACTTGGCCGCAGGCATTGCAGCTCGATTCGCAGCCGGCCCAATCGGCGACGACGTGCGGAGTCCACAGGCCGTCGAGTCCCTGCTGAAATCGCAGCGGGTGCAGCACGTCGTTCGGACAGGCCTTGAAGCACTCGCCGCAGCGAATGCACATCTGCAAGAATTTGTCTTCCGGCACGCTGCCGGGTGGACGTACCGGACGCCACGCATTTGGATCATCGAGGTTCGCTCCCGATGCTTTCCCCACGACGGCGAGGCCGAGTCCGCCGAGTACTCCCGACGCAAGCCCGATTCCGGCCGCGAGAAATCCACGACGGCCGAGCGGACCATCGCCGGTCGGCGGATCGTTTGGCAGTTTGAGTTGCACGAGATTCCAACGCTCGACGAATTTGATTGCCTGAGTCGGACAGACTCCGCCGCACGATTGGCAGAGCGTGCAGTCGGTCGTGCGGGTGAGGAAGTCGGGCTTGATGGCGTCGAACGGGCAAATCTCGACGCACTTGTTGCAGTTGATGCAGGTGTTCTCCACCTTTCGCTCGGTGACTCGAAACAAATTGCCGAGAGAGAAGACCGCACCGCTCGGACAAACGTAACGGCACCAAAATCGCGGCTTGAGGAATCCCAATCCCAGCACAGCCGCGAACAGCGCCAGCGAAACGAAATGTCCCGCGTTGACCGGCGGCACAAGGTGCCAACCGCGCTGAAGTCCGGTTTGCCACGGCGAGATTGCAAACAGCAGCCCGCGCGTGATGACTGGGATCGCCGCGACAAAACCGGAGACCAGCACTCCGCACGCTGCGGCCACGAGCGTCGCCAGCAGAACGTAGTACTTGATGTGAACCCACCAGCCGTTGTCGCCGACTCGGAACCGTTTCACACGCGAGCCGATCGCCCAGTCAAACAAGTCGATCAGCGTGCCGAGCGGACAGAGATACCCGCAGAACCCACGCGGGATGAAGACACAAACCAGCAGGATGATCCCGGCACTCGTCAGCGACCAGACCCAAGCTCGCGCCGCGAGCGCCGTCGATAAGCTGACCAGCGGATCGATGACCAGGAAGAACTCGGCGGAGATTCTCTCCTTCCGAGCGAGGTCATTCGCGTAGTGCGACGGCCAATCGTTCGTGCCTTCCACCGGTCGAGCTGTGTACGGCCAGCAGACGTAGAAGAACAGCACGAGAAACGCGACGAAACAAATCGCTTGGATGACTCGCCGTACCGGCGACGACAGCCAAGTGGGACCGATGCGACTCAACCACCGCCGCACCGCACCGGCTTTGCTCTTCTTCACGAACGGCAGGAAGAGGTCGAATCGCATGAGACAAAATTTCTTAGCCACAAAGAACACAAGAGAGCGCAAAGAACTGAAAAGGCGGACGAGTTTGGTGGGAGCACTCGCGTCGTCTAAGCTCACGAGAGTTGCTCTTTGCGTTCTTTGCGGCAATCAATCCGAGGATTTGCGGTTGGCCAGTGCCTTCGCGGTCGCGTTGATGATCGCTTCGGAGGTGATCGTCGCGTTGCTGGTCGTATCGACTCCCTTCACGCTTTGCTTTTTCAGAATTTGCGCGGTCGTGTCGCTGATGGCGGAGTAGAATTGCTTCTCCTTGTGGTTCGTCACGGCCACTTTGTCGATGCGACCGGACTTCATCGTGACGGAGACTTCGACCGGACCCTCGTAGCCCTGGCTGGCCGCAACGTATTTGCCGTCGGCGACTTTCTTCGGGTCGAACAGTTCAAACGCCTTGATCGTTGACACGTTCGCTTCGGCTCGATTGCGATTCTGGATCAATCGCCCGTTAGGATTCTTCGCGGGGACTTCGATGTCGAGCACCGCTTGATAGTGCTTCAGTGCGTCTTGGAATCGTCCGGTCTGACGGCAGATGTCTCCGGCGACCAGCGCGGCGTAGCCTTGCGGGTCGTCGTCCGTTTCGGCCAGAGCCATCTTGAGTCCCCGATCCGTCTCGCCCAGATCACCGAGCAGCTTCGCCTGCGACAAACTCGGCGGGACTTTCGCGAGCAGCTTCAACGCCTCGCTGCGATAGCCGAGCCGCCCGTAGCACTCGGCGAGAATCACCGCCGAGCGAGCGTACTCCGCCGGGTCCTTCTCGACGCCGACCGCTCGATACCAGAACGCCGCGCGGGCGTAATCCTCCAGCAAGTCGTGGTAGATGTGGCACAACGTGAGCATGATGCGCTCTCGTTTCTCAGGATCGTCCTTGTGCATGTTGAGCAAGTGGTGCATCAGCCGCACCCCTTCGCGCCAGCGATTGGGGTTCGGGTTGATGACATCCCACATGAACTGGCCGACGTTCTTTTGATTGTTCCAGCCACCCACTGGCGGACCCTCTGGCCACGCCAGGTCGAGCGTCTTCGGATAATTCAGCGGCGTGTCTTTGAACCACGGCGGCGGAGTTTTCCCCTCGCGGTCGATCAGAGCGTCGAGTTCCGCCCGCGATGATTTGACCTGCGCCGTGGCAGGAACGACGAGTGCGAGAAGAATCAGTGACAGCAGGATTGGGATGCGGAGTTTCATGGTGCGCCTGGAGTTTCAAAAGTGGGATAACGGCTGTTGGCCATCGGCTCACGGCTTTCGGCCGAATGCCGTGAGCCGATGGCCGCTAGCCGTTGTACCGTTTTTCGGATTGGCGAAAACCCTGCGTGTGAATTGTGCGACCATCTTTGAGCACCAGCAGAGCATCAACGTCAACCAACGTCTCAATCAGTGCCAGTGTGCGATCCGGGCCGAGTACCATCGCTGTCGTGCTGAGAGCATCGGCCTGCATCGCGGTGGGCGCGGCGATGCTGACGCTAGCAAGCTCAGTCGGAGATTGGCCGGTGCGCGGATCGAAGATGTGATGCTTCGAGAAGTCGGCGGAGAACGTCGTTTCATAATCGCCTGAAGTCGCGAGCGAACGACCCCGCAACTCGACGAGTGAAACGTAGGCGTCCGGCTCTCGCGGATGTTGCACTCCGACCGTCCAGTCGCTGCCGTTCGGCTTTTTGCCGAGACAACCGACCTCGCCGGCATTCACCAGCGCATGTTCGACGCCGTGCTCTCGCAGGGCTGCGATCGCTCGATCGGCGGCGAAACCTTGAGCGATCCCGTTGAGCGTGATGGCGGTCGCAGGTGCTTGCAGCCGAATGTTCTCGTCGAAGACTTCGACCGCTCGCCAATCGACGCACGCACGAGCATCGGCGATCTCGGCATCGGTCGGCAGTCGAGCTTGATTTCGACACGCGGCGAACAACTCCCACAACGGTTGCACGGTGATGTCGAACGCCCCTTCGGAACGCCGTGCCGTCTGCTCGGCCATCGCGAGGACTTCGACCAAATACGGATGGGGTCGTTCGAGGGCTCGATCGCGATTCAATCGGCAGAGCTGACTGTTCGGCCGATACAGACTCATCACTTGCTCGACGGTTTCGAGTTCCGCGAACGCCGCGTCGAGTGCTCGCTCTGCTGGACCGGTGGGCAATCCCAGGACGGTCATCGAGACGTCGGAACCGAGTGCCCATGCCGTGCGGGTCACTGACGAATCAGCAAACCGCCGCCAGCCAAGTCCGCCGGCAGCGAGTGCCGCGCCGCCTCCCAATGCAAAACTCAAGAACTTGCGCCGACTGAGAGACATTGTCGAGTCCTCCCCATCAAGTCTGATGAACACCGCGAAATCACTGCGTCCGCCAAGCTGGAAGAAAGTCTAATCACGTGGGATTCTTGCGGCGACTGCTGCGAGGAGATCACTTCGGCTTCAACAATGCGTCTCGAACATTCGCCAATTCCTGGCGTTTGGCGGCATCAACCTTCGGGAAGTGCAGGTCCAGCGACGACAGCGTGTCGATGACAGCCGCAGCGACCGCGATGCGCGTGAACCACTTGTTGTCGGCGGGGACGACGTACCACGGCGAATCCTTCGTCGCCGTGTTGCGGATCATGTCCTCGTATGCCTTCATGTAATCGCCCCAGTATTCTCGTTCTTCCGCATCGGCGGTCGAGAACTTCCAATTCTTCGAAGGTTCGTCCAAACGGCTGAGAAAACGGTTGAGCTGTTCCTTCTTCGAGACGTGCAGGAAGAATTTCCGCACGATCACGCCATTGCGAGAGAGGTACTGTTCGAGGTTCCGAATGTCCTCGAAACGCTCATCCCAAATGTGCTTTGTGACGAGTTCAGGAGGCAGCTTCTGCTTTTCGAGCAACTCTGGATGCACGCGCACCACAAGCGTCTCTTCGTAGTACGACCGATTGAAGATGCCGATGCGGCCACGCTCCGGCAAGCATCTCAAGCATCGCCACAAGTAGTCGTGATCGAGGTCTTCGCTGGTCGGCGCTTTGAACGAAAAGACTTGGCAGCCTTGCGGGTTGATCCCCGACATGACGTGCTTGATCGCTCCGTCTTTGCCGGCCGCGTCCATCGCCTGGACGATCAGCAGCACCGATCGGCGATCTTGCGCGTACAGCCGCTCCTGCAATTCGGCGAGGGCCTCGACCCCATCCTTGAGTGCCTCCTCGGCAACCGGCTTGTGCTCGTCCTTCAGCCAAGCCGTGTCGCCGGGGTCGATGTCCTTGAGCCGGAACTTTTTTCCGTCCGTGATACAGTAGTGGTCGGCCAGTTTGTGTGCTCGTTGAACCAATTCTTTCAGCTTCATGGCGTGTCTCCTGAATGCAAAACAGCCCGCCGCGATGGGTCGCGGACGGGCTGTGGAGTTTTCGTAGGATGGGCACTCCTGCCCGTCCTTTGAACCGCATGGTCGGGCAAGAGTGCCCAACCTACTGTGGCTACTTCTCGAACGCGGAATCAAACCGGCGATTCGACGGCGTGAAATCGACATTCTTGCAGAACTGAGCGGCCTCGCGAGCACCGTGTTCGCGGTCCATTCCGCAGTCTTCCCACTCGACTGAGAGCGGGCCGTTGTAGCCGACCGCGTTCAGTGCTCGGATGATTTCCTCGAAGCGAACGGCTCCGCGGCCGACGCTGCGGAAATCCCAGCCGCGGCGTGGGTCGCCGAACGACAGGTGGCTGCTGTTGATGCCGGTGCGGCCGTTGAGCGTCGTGCTCGCGTCCTTCATGTGGACGTGGTAGATGCGATCCGGGAAGTAGCGGATGAACTCGGCCGGATCGACTCCTTGCCAAATCAAGTGGCTGGGATCGAAGTTGAATCCGAACGCTTCGCGACGGTCGAGCACCTTCAATGCCCACTCGGCCGAGTAGATGTCGAACGCGATTTCCGTCGGATGCACTTCGAGCGCGAACTTCACGCCGCAGTCATCGAACACGTCGAGGATCGGGTTCCAACGATCGGCCAGCAATTGGAAGCCGGCTTCGATGGTCTCGCGCGGTGTCGGTGGAAAGTCGTAGATGTACGGCCAGATGCTCGACCCGGTGAAGCCGTTGACGACGCCGACACCCAGCTTCTGAGCGGCTCGCGCGGTGTTCTTCATTTCGGCGATGGCTCGCTCTTGAACCTTCGCCGGGTTGCCGTCGCCCCAAACGTACGGGGGCAGAATCGCCTTGTGCCGCGAGTCGATCACGTCCAGCACCGCTTGGCCGACGAGGTGATTCGAGATCGCGAACAACTTCAGATCGTGCTTCTCCAGCAAGTCACGCTTGCGAGCACAGTAGGTGTCATCGGAGAGAGCCTTATCCACCTCGAAGTGGTCGCCCCAGCAGGCGAGTTCCAGGCCGTCGTAGCCGAAGTCTTTCGCCTTCTTGCAGAGGTCTTCGAGCTTCAAATCGGCCCACTGGCCAGTGAATAACGTGACGGGACGAGCCATGACAATCTCCTGGTGCTGAATCTTGACGTGCGACTACGAGAGAGAACGAAACAACAAAGTCGGCTGGAGACCATCGCGAGCACTTCGACAGTCCACCAGCCGGACACCCTTGTAACCAGCCGCTTTTTCGAGTGTCAAACGAGTGACGTCAGGAGCGAACTGATACGGATCACCGAAATTAGCCGCGCGGCGCTAGCCCCGGTTACACGGAATGAACCGGGGCTAGCCGGGATTATTCACGGCGGATCAAACAGCAGGTGAAGGCCGTCGGCAAGAGAATGGCACGAGTCACTCATGCCGGTTGTTTGTGATGGAGTTGAATCCGAGAGAAACCTCCCCCTTTCCCCCAAGGGTTTGGTG
>SYJG01000345.1 GCA_005798445.1 Planctomyces sp. | reverse complement strand
TCCACGATCTCGTCGCGTGTGTCGTGGGGAACCCAAACTCCGGTTAGAGTTCCCCAAGCTCTTTTTTTAGCTGCACATGCTCCTGCAAAAGTTCGGCGACGACTTCGTTCTTCTGCACGAGTTTGGCTTCGGGTTCTGGCGGAGGTCAGCCAGTGGTTCCAAACCGGCGTGAGTTGCTTCGGCCGGCTCCTGAAAACGCTGGGCCTGCCTCCGCTGGCGACCTCCCCACTCGACGTCCTCGTACCGCTGCCGCCCTCAGATTGAGTGCGGCCACAATTCGCAGAACCGGCCCGGGACGAGAACCCCATTCGGACGAGCCCCCGATCGCTTCCCAACGGGCGATCTCAAGGCGACTCGGCGAATTCGCACCGTCGAGTTCGTTCCACTCTCGACAACAGAGAACTCGCAGTCTTCTTCATGCTGCGCTCACCCGTAAAGCACGCCACTACAATGGACGGCTACGCATTCGACTCATCTTTGCAGACCGGACACCCATCTCCACGGCCGGTCACTTTCGCTCGCTCGACTTCACTTCGACTGGTTCCAAGAACCAACCGGATCGCGTCACGATTGCCGGCTTCAGATCGGGGAATTTCTCGCCAGTCATTTCCTGAAGCGCCCAACGAATCTTCAAATTCATCGTCTCCGGCGGACCTTTGCCAAAGAGGAAATTTTGGGTCGGTTCCGCCTGAGTCCGCGTCTTCATCCGGGCCATCGACACCACGCTCATCGTCCTCACGGATTCCAATTCGGGAGGAAAGAGCGAGGGGTCCGTCAGTCGCTCGAACAGCAACTTCGCCAACTCCTCATCGGGCTGCCCCGCGTGCAAATGCCCGAGTGCCCAGATCGCCGCCGTGCGAGACTGTAAACCCATCGTCATGTCCTTCGGGATATAACGCCTGAGCAACTCCTCGGCCGGAGCGTGCTTCATCAAACCCAGTGCTTCGAACAACAACCCAACCTGAAGATCGAGCGACGGGCGCGGCTCTGCTTTCTTCCTGAATTCGGTTTGACGAAACGCCTTGTCGAGAATCGCTGGAAGCGACTCCGGCACCGCGAGTTTGCGCAACCCCCACGCGGCGGATATCAGCACTTCGTCGCGCGGCGATTCCAGCAACTCTACCAACCGACCCGCAGCCGGCTTGTGATCGAGTGCCGCCAGCAGCAGAGCGGCTTGCTCCTGACCGCGCCAACTGCCGCTGGCCAACACGGCACTTGTCCCCTCGCGAATGGATGTGTCGAGTTGCGCTGTCTGTGACAGACGAAACAACGACTCGCGCACCGTCGCGCGCAAGCCTGAATGCAGATCATCGAGCATCCGAGCCAGCACCACGACCCGTTCCGGAGTCGGTCGAGCCACGAATGTGATGACTCCTTGTCGGCGGACGTTCGAGTCATCGTTCCGCATCGCTTGTTCGGCGATCGGCACCACCAGACTCGGATCATTCGCATTCAGACTGACCAATGCCGCAGCCGCGACGCTTGGCTCGGCGTCTTGCGCGAGTTGTAACAAAGTCGCTTGCGCCGCATCCGTGCGATGCCGGTCGAGAAGAGCCACTTCACACAGACGATCAAAGATCGAAACCGACGCCTTGTTCCCGAATCGCAGAGCCTCCTCTTCCAGACCTGAATCCGTCAAGGAGCCAACGGCTCGAGCCGCTTCAAATCGAGCCGCAACCGGACGCAGCGGGTCATGTGCGATCGCCAACAGCGTCTCAACGCATTCAGCATCGCCTGATTCGCGCGCGGAGCGAATCGCCAGAATGAGATCGCGCTGTCGAGTGTCGGGCGTCGTCAATCGCTTCCGCCAGATTTTGCGGGCTGGCTCGAATTTCCATTTCGCCAAGGCTGGCTCAACCAATTGTCGCAAGTCGCTTCCGTGACGTTGCGCCGCCTCGAACAAGACAGAAGCGGCCTCCTTGGCATCCAGAACGATGAGCGCTCGCGCCGCAGCGAAACGAGCCGCAGAATGCGACGCTTCGGCAGACACAATCTTCGTCAGTGCCGGCTTCGCCTTTTGAATGTCAGGAAGATCAAACGCGTGGGCTTCGGCGATCGTCTCCGCCGCCATCCGCTGCATCTCGGCTTCCGGCCGAGCCAGAGCATTCAACCACAACGACAGCACATTCTCAGGAAAGATCATGATTGCTTTCGGCGCGATCGTCTCGGGATCGCGATCCATCGCGAACTCGACACGAATCTCTCCGTTCGCCGTGGCGACGGCCAGACAGCACACCGTTAACCAACAAACCATTGCACGCATCGCAGGCTCCCCAAAGCTCACGCTACTGCGGACGCGAAATCCGACGAGTCTGAACAACCAGAACCAACAGGCACACCGCCGAGCCACCCCCCAGAAACCACCAGTTGCCGGGGAACAGTTGATAGTCTGTGAATCCTCTCAATCGAATCACTGACAACGCCGCCGCGACCGGATTGATCAGCAACGCTTTCTCGACCGTATCGTGCCCGAACGGCGCATCGCGTCCCAACCAGATCAACAGCGGCGCGCCGCACACCGCCAACAACGCCACATACGAGGCGGCCGTCGCGGGAGCCGTTCGTCGAAACAGGCTGCCAATCGCCGCGCTCAGCATCATCGCAAAACCCGCCGTTGACAGCAGGCAAATGACCACACGCTGAATCTGAAATTTCAATCCCGGGTCGATGTAAACCATCACGAGGTAACCCGGCAGCGTCGCACACAACACCAACATCAACGTCAGCACGACGCTTAACAGTTTGCCCCAGAGAATTCGCAACACGGACATTGAAGTCATCTGCAACAACGGCCAGCCACCGCTTTCTCGTTCGGTGCTGATCAACCCCGAAGCCAAGCTCGGAGTGATCAGCACCAGCAGCGCCACTTGCATCAGCACCATGATGCCGCCGATCGTGTCGACGCCCCAATCGACGGTGCCGGTCACCGTGGCATACGTCAGACCCAACGACAGCAGGGCACAAATCGCGATCAACCTCAGCAGCCAATGCAATCGTCCGAACCGACGGCATCGAAATTCCTTGACCATCACTGGATTAACAAACGGACCAATCGCCCGCGATCGCCGCTGTGGATCGACCAGAAACACAAGCCGCCGCACCAATTGAGTTCCGAAATCCTGATCGTTGCTGATCACTCCGGCATCGCGGGCTTGATCGAAAATGGTGTGGTTCAGCCGACGAATTGCCCACACGGAATAAATCGCAGTCAGAACCAACGAGAGGCACGCGAACCGACCGGGGACATCGGTTGCCGAAACCAATCCCGCAGCTCCGACGTCACCCGTTCCCGTCAACGACATCAACGCGGCGAACGGGGACGCACACCGCAGCCAATCTCCGACTTCCGCCAAAGACGATTCCGTCCCCTGCAAGAATTGATGCGGACCGAGGGTCAGCACGCTCGACAACAACACCAACCCATAGGTCCAACGGACGGCCGCGTCGGTCGTCGTCGCGTATGTGCTCACCAACAGTCCCAGCGCCGAGAGTTGCAGCACGACCAGCGCCAACAGGAAATAGAGTCCCAACAAATCCTCTCGCAGCGAGATGCCCCCAAGCGCGTAACACGCCGAAGCGGCTGGCAAACTCAACACCAGCATCAAGCCCGCCAGTCCGAGCACTCCCAACAGCTTGCCCCAAAAAATCTGCCACGAACCGAGCGGAGTATTCAACAGCAATGCCAGAGTCCCCGAATTTCGTTCGCGCACGATGCTCGTCGCCGGGAATACCGGCAGCAGCAACAACAGCACTGACAGCAGCCCGTAACCGAACAGTCGAAAGACTTCCTGAGATCGGGTTCCCGACAACGCCATGCGCGGATCGGTCGGCCAACGGATGATGACCAGCAGCGCGAACCCGACCGCCAATCCACACTGTAAAAACAGCATCCGTTTCTGCCGCAAAGCCCCAATCAGTTCTCGCTGCACCAGTGGATTAACCATGTGCGGCTCCTCCCGCAGCAGCGACTGCGGAGGCCGAATGAACGGAATTGCTCGGCTCGATCGGACGAGCGAACGACAGGAACGCCTCTTCGAGATCCGTCTGCAATTCGCGGAATTGCGTGACACGGATCTCGCTGCGCACCAATTCTGCCAAAAGATCACCCAATTGAGCTTCGGACAGCGCGGTGCGAAAGCGGATTGACGATTCCTCGGGCGACGGAATCAACTCAGCATCGGCTTCAATCGCTCGGCGAATGATTTCCGAGGCGGCCGCAATCTGTTCAGCCGAGATCAATTGGGCCTCGATCATCCGCCGTTGAGTGACCATACGGCCGATCTCCTCGATCGTGCCGAACGCCCGCAGTTTGCCGTGTGTCAGAATCGCGATGTGATCGCAGATGCGCGAGAGCTCCGACAAAATGTGACTCGTGACCATCAACGTCTTGCCGAGTTTCGCCAGTCGAATCAACAAATCACGCATCTCGATGCGTGCCTGCGGATCAAGCCCATTCGCCGGCTCATCCAGAATCAAAACCTGGGGATCGTGCAGCAACGTGCGAGCCACTCCGACGCGCTGTTGCATCCCGTGACTCAGGCTTTCCACGAACCGGTCGCGCATGTACGTCGTACCGGTCGTTTCCATGACCTCTTCGATCCGAGCGATCCTTTTCCGGCGCGAGATTCCAAACGCGGCCCCGAAGAAATCGAGATACTCGCGGACCCGCATGTTGTCGTACGAACCGAATCGGTCGGGCATGTAGCCCACCAGATGTTTGATACGCCGCGCGTCGGCGACGCAATCCGCGTCGCCAATCCGCGCCGTGCCACTCGTGGGACGAGCCAGTCCCACCAGAATCTTGATGGCCGTCGTCTTGCCCGCTCCGTTCGGCCCGATCAGGCCGAGGATCTGCCCGGCCGATAACGTCAGTGACAAATCATCCAGCGCTGTGAATTCGCCGTACCGCTTCGTCAGGTGCTCAATCACAACCACCGGTTTGTCGGAATTCATGTCTGCTTCCTTTTCGCTCGTCAATGAGCCTCGGTCGTCCTGACGCGCAGTTCCAGAGCGAGTGATTCGATTTGCCAGTAACTCACTTTGGAGTCCGAGTCAGGTAGGGACGTTTCTTGTTCGAGTGGCGTCGATTCACCGCCAGAGATTCGCAGCAGCAAACCGCCGTCAGCGGTCACGGATAACAATTCGGAATCCGTCAGTTCCCAGGTCAATGTTCCCACGGGATCTTTCCAGGTCTGAATCGACACAATTTCTTTGTGGTTTGGCCGCAGGCCGGCAATCTCCAATCGGCCAACTGGTCCGGTCACTCGGATCACCAGTCTCCCGCGCTGCACTGCGACTGGCAGCAACACGCGGGGAATTTGAAATTTCAACCAGGTGGTTGCCAGAGAAGTCCTTTGTTGCCACTCACGACGCCGGTAGTCCCACAAGCCCGTCAATCCGATGTCGTCAGGTCCGACGACTTCGCGATAGGGCAGCAATGGTGCCGCGAGCGACACGTCAGTTCCCGTCGGCGGTCGCTCCAGCTTCAGAGGTACCGCGACCAACGCCGATCCCAAAATCTGACGGTTCTGCTCAAATTGAAATCCAAGACTCCAAGGCTTCGACCAGAACAGCAACTGTGGCTCGTCCGGATAATCGCGCCGCTGCGGATCGTCCAAAAGCTGCATCAGGGTTCGCTGACGCCGATGTTGTTCATCACTCAACAGGTACGCCGCGAGAAACTGCTCGGCCGTGAACACGGCGTTGGCGCGGGTCACAAAAGTCCCGTCGCCGCGAAGGTCCACTCCGATACGGCCGTCACGAGTCGCCAGCATGGCATCCGTCGGATCGTGCGCATCCGCCGCATGCAATCGTCCCGAGAGCCCCTCCGGCCCGAACGTCGCACGAGCTTCCATCCGTTCGGGCAGCGTCGCAGATTGCAGCAGCGTCGCATTCATCAGACCGGCGGTCTCTGGCAAATGCTCCCATTGCCACTCATCAAGATCGGTCCACACCATCCGTCGCGTCTTGCCGGCTAGCCCTGCCATGTCCGGCATCAGCCAACCACCACCCTTCGATCCAGCCGTCATGATTCCGGCATCGGGAGAAAACAACCCCGCGACTCCCTCGACTCGGACATCGTCGGTTCCCGGCACAGCACGCACGAATTGCACGCGCGCCACCGCGGCGGGAACTGACTGACGTTGAGCCCAACCCAGCGACACCAGAATGACGCTCACCAGGAGAGCCAATGCCGGACTGATGACTCCCAAGACTTCCAATCGACGTCGCCGCCACAGCCAGAACCCCAACGTGGCGAGCAAAACACTGAAACCCAGCAACAACCCAATCACTTGCCATCGCGCGGGAATCGAATACCCAACGTACTCTTGAACCAACGATTCGAGCGTTGCCTGGGCCAGTCGCGGTTCCGAACGTGCTCGAAAGAACTCCGAGGCAATCGTCTGCATCGGTCCCAACGAAATGAACGGAGACTGCCACACCGCCTCATCAGATTCTGGTGGAGTGGCCACCGCCGGAAGTGAGCCTCGGCGTCCCGCCGGCTGCGGATTTGGCGGCCCCGATCTCGTCCCCGCAACGTAGTCATCGGACGTGCGGTCCCGCATCCAACCTTTTGGTGCCAACGTGGTGACCAGTAATCGTCCCTCGCCGCACGACTTCCAAAATGCCGCCGGCCAGCCATCAATCGTGCAGGCGACTTCGACGTCCGAGGCCAATACTCGCACAAACTCGACCGGTTGTTCGTGATCGCGAGTCTCTCGCGCGATGCTTCCGTTTGGAGATTTGGTTTCCAAACGGACCGTTGTCAGACCGACTCGGTCAACAACCTGACACAAGGACTCGTCTCCAAGCAGTCGCTCCAAGACCAGCTCATCGACCCGATCTAGCATCACCCACAAACGACCTCCGCCAAACAGCCACCGACGAATCGCCACCAACCCCGCGGCATCGTCGATGACGCGACTGTCGGCGATCACCAATTGATCCAGCGACTGCAAACACTCTTCTCCGGCCGGTAGCAGCCGATCCGCCAAATACGTCACTTTCCCGTGGCGAATCACCGAAGACTGAGAACTCAGGATCAGATCATTCGGAGCCGTTAAATCCACGGCCTCGGACACACCCAAATGGTCGATCAATCCGACCACCTGTTTGCCGTTCACCGCCAGCAGCATGTTGTCGAGTTGCAAAGCGCCGGATTCACTGCGGATGAGGACCTCGCGCTGCTGTGCCATGTCCATGAACAGTGATCGAAAATCAAATCGCTGTGGCCCTGCGGACGATTTGGCGGGCACCAAAATCGGATGCCACGTCTGCAAACGTGACATGGCCGGAATCCAAACCCGCCGACCGTATTGCAAAGTCGGCTCGTCCTCGAAATACGAAGCTGCCAAAACTTCCATTGGCTCCGAGGTCGGATTCGCCAAACCGATCCGCAAGACGCCCCATCGGCTGGGCACGTAGGCATTCGTTCCGCCCAGTGAAACGTGCGCACGCAATTTGCTGACTTGATCATTGTTCTCGTCGCCTCTCGCGACGCGTGCCGGCAAGCAAAAAAAGAGCGCGGTGAGCAGACCAATCCAAGCAAACAGAAACTGGCGCGGCTCGGATCGGCTGCGGCTATGCATGGAGTTCTCAAAACGCTCGGAGAGAATTGGCTTTGATCAAACACATCAGCCAGCCAATTTATACGGAGTCTGACAATCCAACCATCGACACAATCAGGAATTGATGTCATCGTCACCAAGCCGAACGGAACTTTGTTCTACAGCGGTTCTACAGCGCACTTTTTTGTTGGAGTTCCGCCTTTAGGCGGTGGAGCAACCGGCTAAAGCCGGGACTCCTGCTCGAAAGTGCGCAGTCGGATTAGCTGGTCCGCAAGTGAGAGAGATGCCCGTGGGTGGGTGATCGTCCGCAGTCATCAAGACAGTTTGCGAGTCAACCATCCCGACCCGAATGACAGAATGACCAGCGCATCGAGCCATAACAGCCGGCATTCCCACGGACTCCAAGGTCCGGTTCCCAAGAACCAATGCAGTCCCGCCAATTGCTCACGCACTTGGCGAGGTTGCGGAAATGTGGGTGTCGCGGAAGCGATCAGACGATCCGCGACGAATAAAACCAGCACCAAGCCGGCCGTTGCACTCCACGCGATCCAGCGTTGGCGAGGTGTTGTCGGAACGCTGAGGTCGCTGGGTGCAGTCGCCGGGTTGGGTGCGTCTTCCTCAGCGGCATGATCCTGCCCTGTGGTGTGTGCTCCTGAAGTCGGCTCAGGTTGAGTCGTGAGTGCTGTCTCGTTGCGAGTCGGCTGAGACTCCGCAGTGGGTTCGAGTTTGCGGAACGTCGATCGCAATTCAAGGCACTTGCTCGCCGCCATCCAGACATCGTCGGTATCGCGGCGCACGAGGTCGCCGCGATCCAGCGTTCCCGACAACGCCAATTCCTGGAGTTCGTCGAAGTCCATCGGACCGAACTCTTCCTGAAGGATTCGACAAAACCATTGCGTGCTCATGGTCGTTCCCCGGAGGACGCCGGATCGTTGGGCAAGTCGTCCGCGATTCGTTGCAAGACGTAAACGAATTTCGTTCGTCCTCTCCAACCGCTGACGAAAGGATACCGTCGAATCTCGCGAAACTTCGGACGGTCTCCCTGTTGGCCGCCGCCATGCACTCCGCCGCTCAATGAGCCAAGGCCCTGGAGGCCAAATGTCGGCGACGACACCGAGATCACATAATCGACCTCTCCCGGCGGACGCACCGGCCCTGACCACCAAGCCGCTTCGGGAGAATTCAGGAAGGCATCTGATGTCGGCTCCAGAGAATTCAAGTGGTCCCAAGTTCGACCGCCCCACCACGGCGGTAACGGTCGCACGGGGACCGGGCCGGGATGCGTCTCGTACAAATGCCAACCGTCGAAGGCATAGCCGCCGTTGATCTTCGCGGCTGGCACTCCGTCGGCGATCAAGTCGCGTCCCGCCTGAAACGCCAATCGCGATTCGGCATGGATGTCATGGCTGCTCGCCAGTGAGTAATAGCCCAAAGGGAGTATCGCAGCCGCGAAGGCTCCCAATTTCCAAGTTGTCTGTAACGGCGTGAGCGTCACAAACAGCAACACGCTGCTGGGAGCTAAAATCAGCAAATGACGGTCAAAGAGCAGCGGTGTCGTCCCCGCGATGTACGCCAACTGCCAAGCCAGCCAGAGCGAGCACAATCGGATCGTCACCCAGCGCGGTCGCTCGCGCGGTTGCCATTCCAACCCACTGACCCGTTGCAGCAGTGCGATCAACCCCAGAGCGCTCAACACCGTGACGACCCAGGCCGTCGGTTGCCCCCACAAAATCGACTTTGATCCGAGCAGATAGGTGTTCGGCGTGAACACACCGAACGGCGTGAGAACATTTCGCAGGTAGGGAAACAAAACACTCTGCTCGAAGTAGAAATAGACGATCAAATTCGCCATGAGCCACAGCGTGAAAAGACCCACTACGATCGAGCGACGTCCCAGCCGCCGCCATTCGGACATCGGCAGCGCCACCGCCAGTGCAGCCACAAAGCTGCCGAGATACACCGCGTAAGTCAGACCAATCTCCGGCAGACTGCTCCACGGGGGATTCTCCGCGAACTCCTGAGCCTGCCGCATCGACACTTCAAACACGTCCGTCGGCCCATGCACGAACCGATACCAAGCGGTGAATCCCGCGATCAGCGCCCCACCGGGAATCAAGGCGAACCAACCGTCTCGCCGGAACAATCGGTGACGCTCCCAAATCACCAGATACGTCGCCACGGCAAGCAACGCCACCACGCCATGCTGCCGAGTCCAAGCCGACCAGCCAATCAGCGCCGAGCCAACCAACAACCAACACAGCGCGCGAGGTTGTGAGCATTCGGAGCCGCGCCGTTGTTCGGGAGGGCGAGGCTCCCGCCGAGCCGGTGCGTGAATCACGCGTTCTCCCCAACCCGGCTCGGCAGGAGCCTCGCCCTCCCCAATGAGACCCGGCTCCCCAATGACTGCCGCTTTTTGTTGGAGGCCGGATAATGGCCACTCCTCTCCCTCTCTCCTTGGGAGAGGGCCGGGGTGA
>SYJG01000344.1 GCA_005798445.1 Planctomyces sp. | reverse complement strand
GCGTCAGCCCTCCGAGTGATTCCATCTGCTTTTCCTCGGAGGGCTGACGCCCTGCCGCTCGCCGAAACTCTCATGACTCCCCGCGCGAAGTATGTTTCTTCTGCTTGTATGGAAAGACCAATATCCCTGCGGCAAGCGTGATGCCTTTGATGGCTACAAACAGCTTGGCTCTCGTCGCCTTGTCTGGAGTGAGTGCAGAGCACTGTGGCAAGTCCCAAATCTCTGCGAGCTTTGTGCCTCGGCGTGACAATGACTTCGGTGACTGAATCGACCAATTCACAAACTCAATCGAGATTGCGCGACTCATGCAACATCTCCTCATGGCGTGCCTGTTGATCTTTGGAGCCGATCCGGTCGCTGAGCCTTTTGACTTGCTGATCCGCAACGGTCGAATTGTGGATGGCACCGGCAACCCATGGTTTCACGGCGATGTCGCTGTCCGTGGCGACCGGGTCATTGCTGTCGGACGAATTCCCAAGACGCATGCCAAACGAGAAATCGACGCGAAGGGACTTGTCGTTGCTCCCGGTTTCATCGATATGCACTCGCACTCCGATTTCGTGCTGTTCGAGGATGGCGACGCGCAGAGCAAAATCCGGCAAGGGGTGACGACCGATGTGCTC
The DNA here is from genome assembly GCA_005798445.1 of Planctomyces sp. GTDB lineage: Bacteria > Planctomycetota > Planctomycetia > Planctomycetales > Planctomycetaceae > SXKJ01. The sequence goes on along the minus strand of SYJG01000344.1, from coordinate 4,654 downwards.
GGCGAGGGTGGCTCGGCTGGGCCGTTCGTGAGCCAGTTGTCTCCTCGCAACGTGACGATCAAGGGCGAAACCGTCGCGCTGCGGACGATGGGCGATTACTTCGATGCGATCGACCGCGCGGGCGTGTCGATCAATGTGGCGTCGTTTGTCGGACTCGGCCAAGTGTGGGAGTGTGTCATGGGACGGTCGCATCGACGACCAACCGCTGACGAATTTGCCGAGATGAAAAAACTGATCGCCCAGGCGATGCAGGACGGCGCGTTCGGTTTGTCGAGCATGCTGATGATGCCACCCGGATCACTGGCGACGACCGACGACGTGGTCGAACTCTGCAAAGTCGTTCGCGAACACGGCGGACTTTTCTCTTCACACATTCGGAACGAAGGACTCGGTGTCTTCGATTCGGTGAAGGAAGCGGTCGCAATCGGCGAACGAGCTGGCGTGCCGGTGGACATCATCCATTTGAAGATCGCCGACCAGAAGTACTGGAACCGGATGTCGGAGGTCGTCACGCTGATCGAAGCGGCCCGCAACCGAGGCGTCAACGTGCAGGCGAACGTGTACCCGTACACGCGCGGCAACAACGACCTTGCCAGCATCATTCCTCCGTGGGCGCATGAAGGTGGCCCGCTCAAGCTCATCGAGAGGCTGAAAGACCCGGTGGAGCGAGCCAAGATCAAGCGAGATTCCAACCGGGAGATCGACGGTTGGTACAACCACTACACTGCCGTCGGCCGCGATTGGAGCCGGATGCTGGTCAGCGCGAACAACAGCTATCGTGGGCTGACGATGGACCGCGTCATCGCCGAACGGAGTAAGAATCGCGACCCGAAGCCCGATCCGCTCGACGTGTTGTTCGACATCCTGATTGAAGAGCAAGGTTCCGTCAGCACGGTCTACGCGCATCACACCGAGGAGGACATGAACCTCGCACTCAAGCAGCCGTGGTGTTCGGTCGGTTCGGACGGCTCGGCGTTCGCGACGACGGGGCCGCTGCGTCGAGGCAATCCGCATCCGCGCAACTTCGGGACGTTTCCACGAGTGCTCGGCGTTTACGTCCGCGAGCTGAAGCTGCTGACGCTCGAAGAGGCCGTCCGCAAAATGACGTCACTCAACGCGGTCAAACTTGGCCTGCGCGATCGCGGTCGTTTGCAAGCCGAGACATTCGCCGACATCACGATCTTCGATTCCGATCGCGTGCTCGACAAGGCGACGTACACCGAGCCGTTCCAAGACAACGTCGGCATCGAATATGTGATCGTCAACGGGCAAGTGGTGCTCGATCGAGGCAAGCACACGGGAGTACGCCCAGGAAGTGCGTTGCGTCATCAGTGATTAGTCGATCGTCATCACGATACCAACGATCGCAATGATTAGCCCGATCACATGACCGATCGCGGGCATTCCGAAAGCCGCGTTGCACGCCAAGCTGAGTCCCCAAGCGGCGGCTGCTCCGGCCGCGAGCCAGACACCAACGATGGTTGCTGTCTTGGCGACGGCTTCGTTCCAAACGAAGCTCAACGCACCGACGATACCCAAACCGATCGCCGCAATGATCCAGCCTTGTCGGAGTGCGCCGCCGCCGGAAAGCAGCAGAATCATTGCGATGATCCAATTCCCATTGCTGATATTCTCACCGAGAAATGACCTTCGCTTCCAAAAAATACGATCATCGACTTTTGCTTCTCTGGGTCTCATGATCGTTGACCTTCAATTCTGTGCGGTTGGTGGAATGTGCGGTGGTGCCAGCGAGGTTTCGGGACTGACGCGGTGTCTTCATTCCGCTTGGACAGCGGGCAGGTCATGCACGAGCAGTTGAAACTCAACCTCGACGGTCTTGCCGGCGAGCGGGTGGTTACCGTCCACGACGACGGTGGTTGGTGTCAGTTCGACGATGCGGACCTTGCGCCGGCGTCCCGATTTCTGGCCAACGGTGGTGAGTCGCTTTCCGATTTTCAGGACGACATCCGAGGGGAGCCGTTGTCGTGAGATTTCTTGAATCAGGTTGGCCCGGAATTCTCCGTAGGCATCTTGCGGCTGAAGCGTCATTTGTTTTCGCTCACCCTCGACCATTCCGACGATGCCCTTGTTGATGCCGGGCATCACGTCGCGACTCCCGATGGTGAACTCGAAGATTTCGCGGCCGAGTCGCTGCAGGCCGGCCTTCTCGTCCTTGAATTGCCCGGAATACTCAACGCGCACTCGATCGCCGACTTTGGCCTTCGTCACTTTGGAGGTATTCATGATCCGAGATCCTTTCACTTCGCGGCACTTTCGAGATCACGTTTGAGTGGTCGTGCAACGGCTACGCCCGCTCGACGTAGACGGGGGGTGCTTCCAGACCGTTCATGAACTCGTTGAGCGCTTTCTCCGCCGGACCTTTGGTGAGGCCGCATTTTTCTTGGAGGAGGCCTACCAACCGGTCGCGTTGTCCGCGGATCGATGCCACGTCGTCATCGGTCAACTCGGACCATTGCTCCTTGATGCGGAGACGGCACTCTCTCCAGTTGCCGACAATTTGATCCCAATTCATCACGAGGTTTCCTTGATCGTGTCAGATGGGGCCTCAAAAACAAAAAAGCCGACGTGGCGGAGCACTTGAAGTAGCTCCACCACGTCGGCTTACTTGGTAACGCGCCCACCGGCTGAAGCCGGATTGCGATTTATTGAGTCATCCGAATCATCGAGAAATGTTCTGAAGGCTACACATTGTCGATGCCAGCCACTCTAACGGTGGCCGTTCAGAAGGAAAGGCGGTTTGGGTTCTTCTGCCGAGATTGGTAACATCTCGCCGAAAATGATCGTTGGAGTTGGCCATGAAGACCCAAGGAGAAATCGAAGCCGCCATCTGCAAAGGGATGACACGCTTTGAGCAAGATTACATGGGGCGTGGGCCGAAGAACCTTCAGACCCATTTGATCGATGATCTGCTCGTCGTCCGCCTGCACGGCGTGCTGACCGTGGCGGAACAACAACTGGTGAAGACGCTCACTCCCGAAAAGGGACGAGACCTGCTCAAGCAAGTTCGGACTCACCTGATCGAAACGGCTCGGCCGACTTTGGAAGTGATGGTCCAAGAAATCACCGGAGTCGCGGTTCTCAGCTTGCATCACGACATCAGCACGGCGACCGGCGAAGAGGTCGTGCTCTTCCGGTTATCTGAGTCGCCGCTCCTTCGCGAGAAGTCGAAACAGTGAGAGTCAGCTCCGAGCCACAAGATCATTTCACGACGAGGCTGACTTGCTCAATCGCCGCATGACCGGACTTTTTGAAGGGACGCGGCATTGGCTGAGCCTGCCCCTTCTCATCGACCGTTCGCGAGCGGAGCCGGTACTCGCCGGCCGGCAGTCCTGGCATCAGAGCGGCCCAATGAACTTTGCTCAGCCGCATTGGCCATGTCTTCGGAGTCCCATCGGACTCGAAGCCGAGCGTGCCGGTGGGAATCTTGCCGTCGGGCAAGTCACCACCCCATACCTTCGGAGGTGCGATGATCGTCGCGTCGGTCCATTTGGCCGTTGTGAAATTCGGATCTCCTTCCGGCTCCGTGTCCTTCGGACAAATCCAAACTTGGACTTTTGTCAGTCCGGAGATGCCAACCTGCGCGTAGCCCGTCACCGGGATCAGCTGGTTGACGGCGACTTCTTTCGGGACTGACAGCGTCGCCGCCCACGTCTTGAGCGGACTATCGACGTCGTTGTTGCCGTCGATGTAGGTGTCGTTCGCCGCGGCAAAGTTCGTCAGCACGACATGGCTGAGCCACTTGATCGACTTGAACCCGTACGCCTCCGGCACGACGACACGCACCGGACCGCCTCGTTCAGGCGACAAAAACTGGCCGTTGAGTTTGTAGCACAGAATGATCGGTGGCAGGTCATACGGGTCTTCGAGCACTCGGCCGATCGGCAACGAGCTGCGAAACATTTGAGCCGGATCGTCGTTGTGATAGCCGTAGTAAAATACACGCCGTAGGTTCTCGACCGGTTGTGTGCGCCAGATGATCTCGCGCAGCGGCACACCTTCCCAAATGCCGGTCCCGAGCGGACAGCCGATGTTGAGGCAGGTCATCACCTTGGCGAACTTGACCGCGTGAGTCTCCGCAATTTGCATCAGCCCGTTGAAGTCGAGCGCGGTGCCGTCCTCTTTCTTCATCGGCTTCTTGAGCCGAGTCGCCGACTTATCCGTGTCGGAGACAACTTCCAATTTCCAGGTCTCGCGAGTCATGCCGACTTCGGCCTTCTTCTCAGACGGTAGCGAATGCGGCACCGGCTTGCCGCGCGAGACATCGCGGAACTTGTCCGGCGGCGTCATGAACGTTTCGAGCTTGCCAATCGCCTCCGCCAACTCCGGCGCGAGTTCACCCGCTCGCGCGGTACGCGGCCAAGCGGCGATCAGTGAAGCACCCGCTGCCCCGACGCTCAGAAAGAATCGCCGCGTGAGACGTTGATGCTCGGACAGGAACTGATCGAGTGGAGTCATGAGTTTGTCTCCTCAGAACAGTCTTGAGTTGCCACCGACGATAGGGGTAGGAACGACTGATTGAGTTCAGTCGCCCCTCCCTCCGAACCGGACGGGCGGGTTTCCCGCATCCGGCTCTCCGGTTGATGGTCTTACCTGCGAGAGGATTGAACGGCCAGAGCATGGGCGGTCGTCAGGT
>SYJG01000343.1 GCA_005798445.1 Planctomyces sp. | reverse complement strand
GGTCGTGCCGTTGTACTCGGCCCCGCGATCTTTGAGTGCCTTCGGGATGTCCGCGAACGTCGGTGTCCCCTTGAAGACCATGTGCTCGAGCAGGTGAGCCATGCCCGCCTCGCCGTAACCTTCATGCCGCGAGCCGACGAAGATCGTCAGGTTCACCGTGACGGTCGGCTTTGACGCATCGGGGAAGAGCAGCACTTTGAGTCCGTTGTCGAGGCGATACTCGGTGATCCCTTCGATCGACGTGACCTGCTTCGGTTCGGCGGCGAATCCCGGAAGCGTCGTTGCGAACGTGAGCATTCCCCAAATCCACAACACACCAATTTGCAATTTGCAATCTGCAATTCTCAATTTGCAATTCCCGATCCCCATAACATACGTCCTCCCATGAAGTGCTTCACTGAGCCGAGACGGCGAAACAAAGTCGCGCACGAACGAGGCGAACTCTAGCAATGCGAAAGCGAGACGAGAACGTTCGCTACAAGCCGGCGGAGCGCAGAATATTGTTCAGCTTCTGCTGGCGATCGCCCATTCGGGTGCTGACGTCGAGCCAGCCAACTCGCGACTTCAAGGGCAAGGCCCAAGGGGGCAGCGGCCCGGAATCAAGCCGGACGAGCAGGCCGTGATCGTCTTGGCACACCTCGTCTGGTTGCCGGATCGCTCGTAGTTCCGATTCCGGAAGCATCGCCTGCATTGCTCGCAAGACAGGGTCGATAGAACCCGCGAGGTCCAAAACGTCCACGCGAAACGGCCGGGCCAATAGCCGAGACCGTAACTCGGCGATCGTCTGTTGCTTCTCGGGATGTACAAAGTTCGGAACGAGTTCAAATAGCGGGTCGAGCACGAACCGCCGATACCAACAACCGGAATGCGGCACATGCAACACGGGCGGGTCGTTGATGATTTCATCGCCGAAGAACAGCAAATCCAGGTCGAGCGTGCGTGGTCCCCATTCGATGTTGCGCTCGCGACCAAACTGATTCTCGACGGCCAAGAGGCCGCTCAACAACTCGCGTGCGGAGAGCGTTGTTTCCAATTGGGCGGCCGCATTGGTGAACTCTGTGCCGGCGGCCGAGCCCACCGGCGTGGTTTGGTAGAGCGAACTCCAGCGGTCGACTCGCACTCCTGGAGTCTGAGACAGCGATTGCAAGGCTCCTGCAATTGTCTGCGACACGTTCCCCAAATTGCCGCCAAGACCAATCAAACAGGTTGTCATCGATCATCCCATCGTTCGCTGAAACAGTTCGTCGGAGAGCTCGGAACTGTGAATGCTGTGGCTGGCAAACTGTCACCTCGAACGCCAGAATGCCGCCCTTCTAAACATGGGTTTGTCCCAAAATGTTCGTTGGCTCTCGCGCGAGATTTCCCCAGTATGGCCAAAGAAGAGGCGATCGAAGTTGAAGGCGTTGTGGTGGAAGCTTTGGCCAACACCCAGTTCCGCGTCAAGCTGGAGAACGGCCATCTGGTGATGGCTCACGTTGCCGGCAAGATGCGGAAGCATTTTATCCGCATCGTACCGGGGGACAAAGTGAAGGTCGAAGTCTCGCCGTATGACCTCAACCGCGGACGAATTATTTTCCGCGAACGCTAAGCTGCCTGTTTGATGACGACCCATGCCGAACGATCCCACCGTTGAAGTGTTGCTGTTCACCGATGGCGCGTGTAGCGGCAACCCAGGTCCGGGAGGTTGGGGCTGCATTCTTCGGCATCCCACGAGCGGCAAAGAGAAAGAACTGTCCGGCGGCGCGACCAAAACGACCAACAACCAAATGGAGTTGATGGGCGTCATCTCGGGTTTGGAATCGCTGACTCGTCCAACCGTGGTCGAAGTCATTACCGACAGCAAGTATGTCGCCGACGGCTGCACCAGTTGGATGCCGAATTGGAAAAAAAACGGCTGGCGACGTCGCGAGGGGAGTCGTTGGGCGGAGGTCAAGAACCTCGAACTCTGGCAACGTCTGGATGTGTTGCTCGCCAAGCACCGAGTTCGCTTCACGGTCGTTAAAGGCCACAGCGGGCACACGGAGAACGAACGCTGCGATGAACTCGCGGTCGAAGCCGCCAGCCAATTTGGGGCCATGTAGACGAGTCACTCTGTGACTCGAATTGCGTTATCGAGTTGATCCGAGCTATTTCTTCACTGCGCCCCCCGCCGAATAGCGCGTTCGCTCTTGGAGGATCGATTTCATTCGCTGTTTGGAAAAAATGCGAACGACTTTGCCTTTGTAGGTCAGGCGACCTTGGTCGTCGTGGTCGAGGTGCTCTTTGACTTCGGGCTTCGCTTCGCCGGCGTACAGGGCGGCGAACGTTTCTGGATCGACGCCACGTCCATCTTCGAGATCCCGCACCGCATTGATTCCTCCCGCCATCACCGAAAAGACATTCAGCGATGTGGTCGCCGGGACGTAGAGATTGTCTTGCTCAAGTGTTTCGGCCGCGCTTTTGATTGCGGCAAACGCCTCTTTCAGCTTTGTAAGCGACTCTGCCGAAGGCCCGCCTTCAGCGGGTGCCTGTGCCCCCAGAGGCTTCGGGCCGAACGCTCCGGCAGTCCCCAGGACGTATCCGAGACTCAACAGCCCCAACACCGCAACAGATTTACAAATCGAACGCATGAATAATCTCCTTCCGCGCAGAGAGATTGATTGTCTCGCGGAATCGTGTACCAACTGGGTCAGGTTTTCAACCTGCCCGTGAGTTTCGAGCGGACAGGTTGTGAACCTGCCCCACGGGATCAGGCGACTTTGCGTGACTTGGTCGACTGTGCCGATCGCCCATCGCGAGCTGCCAGCGACATCGTGTGGCCAGCGTCCCTGCGAAGCTGAGTTTTGCGATGCGTCCGGTTAAGGAACACGCTGACGTACATCAGTGCCGCCGACGTCACCAGTGCCACAAAGCATCCCATCAACGCAATCTGATCATCCGTGGCATTCTGGAAGAAGTCCATGAGCACTCCACCTTGTTTGGAAATTGAGGACCGTGACGAGCGAACGCGATCATCACGATACGGACTCATTTCGGACGTCGTTCGTCGCGCCCTTCAAAATCGCTCGACAAACCGGCTGATGTTGCCGAATCCAATGTCGGCACTGGCAATCAGCGAAGCTGCGCGTTTCCTGACGGCTCTGACGGCCGACCTCAATAGATCCGGACAAACCGTTGAACCTGGCAACGGCTCTGATCTCCGAGTTCCTGACGCTCACGACTTTCAGGTGCGAGGGTTTCATGGTCGGCCGCTCCTACATGGGGTAGGCTTCCAGCCGGCGATCCCATCAATAGAACTCACTGTCCATGAGACTCGATTCAAATCCAAGCGGCAGTCCGGAAGCCTTCCCCATGTTGTTCCTTGGTTGCCCAGTCTGGGCATGCCCTGCGTGGGTTGGTCCGTTTTTCACATCGGATGCTAAGCCTCGCGACTTTTTGAAGCAGTACAGCACCGTCTTCAACACGGTCGAGGGAAACAGCACGTTCTACGCACTCCCCAGCCGAGACACCGTGCGTCGCTGGGCCAACGAGACGGCGGATGGATTCCGCTTCTGCCTCAAGTTCCCGCGAGCGATCAGTCACGACAAGCAACTCCTCGGTGCCGAATCCGAGACCGCCGCATTCCTGGAACTGCTGTCGATTCTGCACGACGCCAACCGACTCGGCCCCTCGTTCCTGCAACTCGGCCCCACCTTCGATCGCCGACAATTCGAGCCGCTCGCTCGATACATCGAGAACCTCCCGCGCGAGCTGCCATTCGCCGTCGAGGTCCGTCACCGCGACTACTTTGACAACGGCCCAATCGAACGCGCGCTCGACGAACTGCTGCGTCGCCTGCACATCGACCGAGTCCTCTTCGACAGCCGAGCCTTGTTCTCTGCGCCACCCACCACCGAGTCCGAAATCGAAGCCCAACGCCGCAAGCCTCGACCGCCTCTCCGCCGCACCGTCACCGGCCGCCACCCACTGCTCCGCTTCATCGGCCGCGACAATCTCGACCTCGTCCAACCCTGGATCGACGACTGGACTCCCATCATCGCCGAGTGGCTCCAAGCCGGCCTCTCCCCCTTCGTCTTCACGCACACCCCAAACGACTTCTTCGCTGCGGAGTTCGCCCAACGCTTTCATCACCGCCTAACCGAACTTGTCCCCACTCTCCCACCACTTCCGAAGATGCCCGCAGAATTGCAGTCTCAAAAGCGGCCGAAACAGCGTCAGTTGTTTTGATTGGTGGTACATGGGACGGCGAACAAGCAACGTCGTTCAACTCGATGCGGTCGCAGAATTTTACGGAGTCGGGTTCACCGGAGATGCCGATTTTCAGGTCACTGCGAGTCTTGTGGCCGTGTTGATCGCGAGTCCTCATCGTTCGGCGCTTTGAATGACCGTCGCAATCGCATTCAGACTCCCATGCGACGAGAGATCGGCACGCCGTTCCGAGAGTTGGCTGAGAGACTCCAAACCAAATCTTGCACGGAGTTGTGAATTCTGGGCTTCGGAGTGCTTTTGTTTGGCGGCCTTCAGTTCGAAGAGCGGCGACAGTTCGAGTTCCGGCGCGCGGCGAGCATTGTCGCGCAGCTCCGTCCACAAGCGAGACACGTCTTGAACCTTGGAAACGTCCGCTCGAGCATGACGGCCGGAAGGGTCCAATCGCAGGATCTGGAACGTCGCTTCGTCGCGCTCCTTGGCAGTCAGCGGCGGGTCGATGGAATCAGCGGAACTCAACAGCTTCTGCCAGGCGTTCAGATAATCTGGGTCGAGCCGGACTGCCTCGCGGAACGACTTCACGGCGTCGTCATTGCGTGATTCGGATTCTCGCAAGTAGCCCAGGAGATAATGCACGCGCGGGTTATTCGGCTGCTCGGCGACGAGTTTCAAGAACACTCGTTCGGCGATTTTCTCGGCGATCTGTCCCTGAAACACTCCCTCGCAACCAAAGCAGTGGCTTTCGACGCGGCCGAAACTGTCTGGCATCAATTCGAACGCTCGCTGGTAGTGCTGCGACGCTCCTTCGAGATCGCCCGCTTCGGCAAGCTGCACGGCCAGTCGTGACTGAATGCAGTAGGCGTCCGCGAAGTGATTGAGACTCGCGCGGTACATGCGGATGCCTCGGCTGAGCAACCCCGCGTGATAAAACTGATCGGCTTGTTCTGCCAGACGGATCGCCTTGACGGCACCTTCGTAGATCGCGGCCGTCTTGGTGTCACCTTTCTTGGAGAGGATCTCCGCGAGGATGGCGTACGCGCGCATGCGGTCGCCACGGCCCTGCTCGCCGTCCGACGGATCGATCGCGATCGCTTGCCGCGCCAACTCTTCAGCGTTCGCAACGGTGCCCCGGTCCAAGTGAAACCGCGCCTGCCAGATCAACGGCCGTTCTTCAAACCGATCGCGAGCGAACGCTTGTTCGGCTAACGGAACCAACTCGTCGCCAGTCAACTCCAGCGCCAACTGCCAACTGGGATCGAAGCTCGGCGACTGGAGAACCATCGCGGTGACGATTCGCCGAGCCTCGTCTTTGCGCCCGACCACCGCGAGCGATCTGGCAGCGATCAACGGCACTGGAACCGTCGGTCGTTCTCCATGCACGGCGTGAGAAGCGCGATCCGTCAGTAGCTCCTCGCTGATATCGGTCTTATTCCACCAGGGAGCCTCCTCCAACAGCGTGATCACATCAGCGGCACGACCGGCTTTGTGATAGACCCGCAGCAGATGCTCCAGAGGTGAGTCCGCACCGTAACCACCGAAACTCTGGTACGGACTGTTTTCGTCTTTCTCTGCCGTTTGCTTAGCCAAGGCCTCAATGATCAGCCGCTCGGCGCGAGCCAATTGGCCTACGTCGATCAGCAGGCCGACAAGCCCACCAATGTCGCCGCCTTGCGATTCATCGGCCAATAGCTTTTCGGCGATGTCCGTGCCTTGACGTAACCATTCGTCGCGCTCCAGCAACCGGCCGATCTCCGCGACTCGCAACGCGATCTCCAGCCGTGACCGACCCTGCTGTTGGTCACCCTCATCTGTCTCAGCCGCGAGCAGCTTGAGAGACTGAGCGACTCCGTCGTCAACGCGATCCGCAGCCAGCAACGCATCGGCACGAACCGTCTCAACATTTCGGCGCGTCGCGGCTGACAGCTTTTGATTGCCGAGTGACTGTTCGACCAAGGCGAGCATTTGGCGGCTTTCGCCCAGTCGAGCCGACAATCCGACCAGAGTTTCCCACAGCGGCAGATCAGGCTGAGACTTCAGCGCCTCCACCAAAAACGTATGCACCTTCCGCGAATGACCGGCACGTTCCAGCGCTGGCAGAATCGAATGACTGAGTTGCACCGCGAAATAGCTTCTGCGTGACTCGTTGCCGTCTCCTCGCGATTCGGCCAGGAATTTCAACACATCCTTTGGACGATCTCGCACGATCAACCCCATGACGTACCAGATCGAAGCAACGTTGTCGTCGCCCCAAAGGGGCCGCCGACCCGGTGATTCCGACTTTGGCATCGCGGCAAATGCCTCAAAGAGGTCCACGGCATCGATGGAGTGGCACAACTCCCAATGCGGATGAGGCAACTCTTTCAGATGTTTCCTCGCCAACTCGCGAGCCAGCTTGATCGTCTCGTTTTCGACTTGTGCGGAGAAACCGTGAGAATTGAAGTTGAGCACGACGCTCTTCAGCCGCAGCGCCTTCTCTAACAAGGGAATCGCCGCTTCACGTCCCGCCAAGCGGATCAAATCGGGCACCGTCACATAGCCGCCGTGCTCCGAGTCTTGCGATTCCAACTCCGAACGGAACTGCTCGATGGCCGATTTGGGATCGAACTCTTGTTTCACGCTCATCACATGAGTCAGCAAGTTCTGCTTCCAATAGTCTTGGTCCTCAGAGCCTCTGAAGACTTTCCCAATGAGCGAACTCAAGCCGCCCCCTTTGCTGTCGCCCTTCTTCGGCATCTCGACCAACTTCAATGCTCGCTCAACGTCCTGGATCAACAGATTCTTTTGGTTGGTCAACCGGTGTCCCAACATCCGAAGTCCGAGCGCCCGCATTTGCGCCGCATCATTTCCTTCGACCGGACGAGCATCGATCAAACGTGCCAATTCTGGCCAAGCCGCCGGTGACGGCAACGCATCAACAAGATTGTTGAATTGAAGCTGCTGATGCCCGGCTCGAATCTGCTGCGGAGCGGCAAGCCATGCGTCGTACACCTCGATCCAAGCCGCCGCTGCATCCGCCGGAGCCAACGTTTCCAATTTCTTGGGCAGCTCACGAACCGTCTTCCCCAACTCCGTCGAGTCCTTCTCAGGTGCCACCGTTTGAGCCTGATCACGGACTCGCTGCAAAGCGGCCTTCGCGCCAAGCAACTCTTGAGCGTCTGTGGTTGAGGCAACCACATTCATTGCCGACAGAACCAACAGGGTCAAAAAGCCGATCGCGCCATATCCATGTTGAGCTGACATGGGAAGCTCCTAAAGCAAACGAGAGTGGGAGAGACGTGTTGCGACTGGTCACAAATTATGGGCTGAACCATTGGTAATAAGGAAGCTCACGGGCATCCTTCGCCTTCACGCACACCCCGAACGAGTTCTTCGCTGCGGAGTTCGCCCAACGATTTCATCACCGCCTGATCGAACTCGTCCCCACTTTGCCGCCGCTTCCGAAGATGCCCGCAGAATTGCAGTCCCACAAGCAGCCAAAGCAGCGGCAACTGTTTTGAGTCGTTGGTGGAAGAAGACAAAACTGAGGAACACTGATCGGCACTAATTTATGCTGATGGAAACAAATGGTAGACGCAGTCTTGGACGCTTTGATTAGCGAGGATCTGTGGAGATTAGCGTTCCAAATTTCATGCTTATGCCAGAGTCGGATGGAGGTCGGAAAGGACGAAACGTTTCCATTGCAGTTCGCCTTTGTGGCCGAAGTTGACCAAGTAACCAACCGGTTGTCGGGCGATGCGCATGTAGTTGAAGAGTTGGGCTTCGTGGTCTGAAGTCAGCTCGGTGACGGCTTTCAGTTCGACGACGATTCCTTCGTAGACGAACAAGTCGGGCTTGTAGACGGTTTCGATGGAATGCTCTTTGTAGATCAAGCGAAGTTCGTGCTTGGATCGAAACGGGATGCCGCGCAAGTGCAACTCGATTTCGAGGCACTGCTGATAGACCTCTTCCGCCATGCCGTAACCAATCTGGTTGTAAACCTCGAACGCGGCTCCCATGAACTTGTAGCCTTCTTCTTTGAACATGCTTCGGTCTCCAGGAATGAAACGGCAAAGGAGGGAACACTAATCGACGCTGATTAACGCTAATCCGGGCAAGTCAAAATACAAATCCAGAATCAGATTAGTGTCGATTAGCGAAGATTAGTGTTCCCAAAACTCTTCTCTCTTCCAACAAAAAACGCCCAGCCGGTTGAGGGCTGGGCGTTTGAGGTTTTGGTTTGAGTGGTGAGCCTTGGTGACTCGACCTGCTCTACGAAACTACTTCTTTTCGATGACCGCTTGCGCGGCGGCCAAGCGGGCGATTGGCACTCGGAACGGCGAGCAACTGACGTAGTCGAGGCCGGTGTTGTGGCAGAACTTGACGCTGTCGGGGTCGCCGCCGTGTTCGCCGCAAATGCCCACCTTGAGGTGTTGGTTGTGCTTCTCCTTGCGAGCGGCTCGGCCTTTCGTGACGCCGATCTCGATCAGTTGGCCGACGCCGTTCACGTCGATCGACTGGAACGGGTCAACGGAGAGCAGCTTCTCTTTGAGGTACGTCGGCATGAAGCCCTTGATGTCGTCGCGGCTGAAGCCGAACGTCATTTGGGTCAAGTCGTTCGTGCCGAACGAGAAGAACTCGGCCTCTTCGGCGATCTTGTCGGCGGTCAAGGCGGCTCGCGGGAGTTCGATCATCGTGCCGATCATGTACTCGACTTTGACGCCCGCTTTCTTCATGCACTCTTCGGCGACGGCAATGGCTCGCTTCTTCAGCAGAACCAATTCTTCGACGACGCCGACGAGCGGGATCATGATTTCGGGCAGAACAGTCTTGCCGCTTTTCTGAACTTGGATGGCGGCCTCGATGATCGCTCGGACCTGCATGTCGCCGATTTCGGGGAAGACGATCGGCAAGCGGCAGCCTCGGAAGCCCATCATCGGGTTCATTTCGTGGAGTTCATCGACTCGCTCGAAGATCTTCTCGACGGTGGTGCCGATTTGCTTGGCGACCGCTTCCGCGCCGGCGAGGTTGTCCTTTTGCGGCAGGAATCCGTGCAGCGGTGGGTCGAGCAGGCGGATCGTGACCGGCAGGCCGGCCATCGCCTCGAAGATGCCGACGAAGTCTGCCTTCTGGAACGGCTCGACTTTGGCGAGTGCCTTTTGACGGCCTTCGACGGTCGTCGCGAGGATCATTTCGCGGACGGCGGCGATGCGGTCGTCGCCGAAGAACATGGGCTCGGTGTGGCAGAGGCCGATCCCTTCGGCTCCGAACTCCAGCGCCTTGAGTGAGTCGGCCGGGCTGTCGGCGTTGGTCCGCACCTTGAGCGTGCGATACTTGTCGGCCAGAGTCATCAGCGTTGCGAAGTCTCCGGTCATCGTCGGGGCAATCGTCTCGACCTTGCCGATCATCACGTCGCCGGTCGTACCGTTGATCGTGATGAAGTCGCCCGCCTTGAGGGTCTGGCCCGCGATGTTGACGGTCTGCGACTTCTCGTCGATCTTGACCGCTTCGCACCCGACGACGCACGGCTTGCCCCAGCCGCGAGCGACGACGGCCGCGTGGCTCGCCTTGCCGCCGGTGCTGGTGAGGATGCCCTTCGCGAGGTGCATGCCCGCGACGTCTTCCGGGCTGGTCTCTTTGCGGACGAGCATGATCGAATCGTTCGGGAACTTCGCTGCGTGTTCGACGGCCGCTTCAGCCGAGAGGACGATCATGCCGCTGGCCGCACCCGGGCTGGCCGCGATCCCTTGCGCGACCGGCTTGACCTTCGACTTCGGATCGAGTTGCGGTTGCAGCAGGTGGTTCAGCGATTCGGGATTCACTCGCTTGAGCGCGGTCACTTCGTCGATCAGCCCTTCCTTCAGCATCTCGACGGCGATGCGAACGGCCGCCGTTCCGGTTCGCTTGCCGCTGCGGGTTTGCAGCATGTAGAGCGTCCCTTCCTGGACCGTGAACTCGATGTCCTGCATTTCCTTGTAGTGCTTTTCGAGACTCGCACGGATGCCACAAAGCTGCTCATAAACCTTGGCGTTGTACTTGCCGAGTTCCGCGATCGGCTCTGGCGTGCGGATGCCGGCGACGACGTCTTC
>SYJG01000342.1 GCA_005798445.1 Planctomyces sp. | reverse complement strand
GTGATTCCATCTGTTTTGACTCGGAGGGCTGACGCCCTGCCGCTCGCCGAATCTCTCATGACTCCCCGCGCGAGGTATAGTTGGTCGTCACCTCGCCAGCCAGCCGCCGTCGATGACAACGACGCTGCCGTGCATGTAGTTGCTGGCATCAGATGCGAGATATACCGCCAAGCCGGCGAGTTCGTCGGGGCGACCCCAGCGTCCGCACGGGATGCGATCGAGAATTTGGGGTGCTCGCACCGGATCGGTTCGCAGCGGGCTGGCCATGTCGGTTTCAAAATAGCCCGGCGCGATACAGTTCACGTTGATCCCTTCCGACGACCAAGTGACGGCCAGCGATTTCGTCATGCCGGCGATCGCGTGTTTCGCGGCAGCGTAGGCGGGAATGTTCAGCCCCGCCTCGAACGACATGATGCTGCCGATGTTGATGATCTTGCCTCGGCCCTTACGACGCATGTGCGGGTAGACTTGCTGGCTGAGATCGAACATCGCGGTGACATGCAGTTCGAGCTGCCGCCGCCAGGCGTCCTCCGGAAAGATTTCGGGACGTTGACGAACTCCGTCGCCGGCGTTGTTGACGAGGATATCAACATGCCCGGCGAGTCCGATCGCCCTGTCGATCAATCCGCGCCGCTGTTCCGGTTCGGCCAGGTCGCATTGGAGGTCGAAGAATCGCCGTCCAGCTGATTCGACCAACCGCCGAGCCTCATCCGCTTGGCCGTGCTTCGAGACACAGACGATGTCTGCTCCCGCTTCGGCCAGTCCCCAAGCCATCGACTGACCCAATCCACGCCGGCCGCCAGTCACGACGGCGACTCGGCCATCCAATTTGAAGAGATCGAGAATCATGGTGCGGCGATGATGGCGAGAGGTTTGTCGAAGGGCAACGCAGCAAAGGCTACGGGCTGCGGGCTACTGGCTTCGGAAAGACACTCTCCGGAGTCCCAGTACTCCGTTCACTGTTCTCGATACCAGGGACTGGGTCCCCGCAGCCTGAAGCCCGCAGCCTGAAGCCCGTAGTCTGAAGCCCGTAGTCTGAAGCTCACCGGCGTCCAAACTTCGTCACGTCGCGGTAGCGGTACGTCCCACCGTTCTCGCGGGCGAGCTTCTTCAAAAAATTGTCTGCCGAGATTTCGGGGCCTTTGCCGAATTCGACGCAGTGAATGGCCGTGCGGCCGTTGTTAGCCGTCTTGATTTCGTTCAACTCGCGAGCGGACAGGATCGGCTGATCGGCGTCCGTCAGAAAGAAGAGATGCTCCGGCTGATACCGCAAAGCTTTCTTCAACGCCGGCATGTGATCGGTGCCACCGTCCGGTTGCACGCTGGAGATGAATTGACGCGCGAGCGTTCGATTGATGTCGGTGGCCCACTGCATCGCCGGACGATCGGCGCCGCCAGTCAATTCCAGCAAGCCTTGGTTGTAGAAGAGCACTTGAAACTGCTGTGTCTGCTCGAGCGCCGCGAGGCTGACGACGAGTTCCTCTTTCGCGACTCGAATCGCCCCGTGGTCGTACATGCTGCCGGATCGGTCGAGCACGTAAACGAAACGGTTACCCTTCGCGGCGATGTCGAAGAAAGTGGTCTGCCCCAACCCCGACGTTTCTTCGCCACCTGTCGGACGGCGTCCGGAAGACTTGATGAGTTCCTTCGCATCGGCCGGAGTTCTCAATGACGCGGCTGGACCGGGGCCGAGCACCGGCAATGCCGAGTTCGTCGGCAAACTCAGCAGGTCGCTGATCGATTTGTCGTCGCCGACAATCGATTTCTCCAACTGCGGAGTTCCCTCATCGCGCGTCAATGCTTCGTTGGGATTGGCGGTGTTCTGGTCGGCGGGATGCAGGACAATTTCGCGCGGAATGTGCAGGACGATTTCGCGAAACGTTCCGTCCCCGACCTTTGACCCAACAGTTCCGGACGACGAACACCCGCGTAGGATCATGGCCATCGCGAAGAACAGTACGACGTGCGTCACGATCGACAGCAGCCAACTCGGTACCACCACATCCAGCCGGTCTCGGCCGTCGTCGATGCCAGCGCCAAGTTTCAATTCCGGGACGGGCTGCATGACGTCACTTGTCGTTCCCGCGTTCCTGTCCGCGTTGTTTGATCCGATCCAAGAATTGCGGCGTCAGATCTTCCGGAAACACCCCTTCGGGCGGGACGAACTTGAACTTCGCAGCAGAGATCTCGTTGTCCGTTTCAATTTCCGAAAAGTCGAGGCTGACTTTCGGCCGCAATTGATTCTCCGCGTTCCGACGGAGGTACAGAATGCGGCGCGGGAAGAGTGACTCGCCGTCGAGGTACAGTCGAATGCGCGACGGCACATAATCGGGCAGCGGTTCATTGAACTTTGCCCCTTGCCAAAATTTGAGCATTTCGGGTTTCCAGCCCCCTTCGATCACAACCAACTTGCGGCCATCGGCGGTGTCCTCTTTGTACTGGTCGAACTGGATGGACTGGCCAATCGATGCCAGCAAACTCGGGAGTCCGCCGACACCCAGTTCAACGGTGATCAGGTTGTCCGACAGGCCATTGTCAGCAGCAGCCTGCAGGATTTGTCCAACGTCGCGGCGTGTGATGCGAACGTCACCACCAACTTTATGACGGGTCCACAAGACTTGGCCGTCGCAGACTTCCAAAATCGAGCCTTCGGTGTCGCCAAGCTTCACCTGAAACTCCAACCGCAATCTCAAGTCCGCGCCGCCCGCTTGCAGATAGCTGCCGTTGATCGTGAAGCGGCGATTGGCCAAAGCCACGGTTTCCACCAGCTTGGCCTGGATCGACTGATAGGACAGCAACCGTTGTCGAGCCTGATCGAGCGCCGCCTTGGCTTCCGGCGACTCGGGGCCAGAGGCATCTGCCATCAGCGGAGTCGGAGACTTCGAGGGGACATTTTTTGCCGGCTTCTGCTCCAAGCCAGGAGCTCGTTGGCCCCAGACTTCGGGAGCTTTCTGCCACAAAATGACGAGCGCCATTGCGATGACGGCCGATGTGAATTTGGGAAGACTTTTCATATCGCCTCGAAGATTCCGGATTTGCCAAAGATTCGGATCAGGCAGAACCGAAATTATCCATGTGTCGCAGAAGTGGATGCCGTCCCGGCATTCAAGTTCATCGTGCGGTGCTCAGTCGGCCAAAACTGCCGGCTGAATTCGGCAACGATGAACGAAACGCGGCGGAGTTTAGTTCCAGCACGTCAGCAGAGCGACCCCAAGGTCGGGGTGCATGACCGTCTCAGGTCGAAGGGACTCGTGATGAGATATTACTTTCTGGCACTCGGAACTTTGGTCGTGGTCTGCTTTGGCTGCCACCTCGACGGTCAGCAGTTGATCGACAAAGGGGAGTACGTTGCTCCGCCCGCGGCGATGATGGCTCGACCCGGTCCAATGGTTGATTTGCCACATCCGGCGATCTTCAACTCGATGGGGCCGGCGCAGCCGCGCAGCTTCCAATCGGCGACGACGCAAGTTCGCTTCGTCGGGCCGATTGGCATGAACATCGGTTGGAAGATTGGCCCAGGCTACGCCAACAACCAGTTGGTCACTCCGAACCGTTGGGAATTCTCGCAAGGGGCGACCTACCGCCTGAAGTTGTCCAACATCACCGGCCGTGAGGCTCTGACGCTGTACCCGACGTTGCAGGTCTATCCCGGTCATCCGACGACCGACGGCTACCTCGGACACAACAGCGTTCCCATCGAGTTGACCGACGAGGATCTCGATCAAATCGAATCGAACAACTACGTCACGAAAGTGATCTACCTGCCGGACGCGAAGTTCCAAGAGTTGGCGATTGCCGGTGTCGAGACGCTGTCCTCGACGCGGCTCGATCCGGGAGTTGATCCGGTTTCCGAAGCGGACCGCCGTGGCACGATCATGGTTGTCCTGCGAGTCGGCAACAAGAACCTCGAACAACAAGGTGCTGGCGATCCAACCGCGGAGTTGGACAACGGACTGCAACAAGTCAGCTACGATGCCGACGGCGAAAAGGGGGAGATCGTCCCACCCGTGCCCGTCGAAATGGAAGGGGGCCTTTACGCCGGAGTTCCCGGCCCGATGATCGTCGGCGGCCCTGGTGGACCGAATGGTCCCGTCGCCGGAATGAATGGCACTCCGATGTGGGGCATGCCGTACACCTCGACCCCGATTGGATTGCCCGGACCGGCGCACTTGCCCTTCGGCGCACCAGCCGGACTGAAGTCGCACACGGTTCGCAACCTGACCAAGACCGAACTGCCTGATCCGGTTGACCACCTGCTGATGGACGTGAAACACGACCCCGGCATCCGTCTGCCGAAGCCAGTCAAGCACGTCGAGTACAGCGAGAAGCATCCGATCTACGGACCGGGACAAGTCTCGCAACCAAATTGGAATCTGAATCGGTAGTGGTCAGCTTGGTGGAATCCTTCCAGTGAAGTTCGCAATGTGTGGGTTCGAGGCGCGATCATGTTTCGATCAGTCACGATCGCGTCTCTTCTCTGCCTTCTTCTCGGAAGCGAGGGCTTCGCTCAAGGGCTTCTGGGTAAAGGGCATATCTCGTCGCAGTTCTTGATGTTCGACTCAAATCCTGCCAATGGATTTCGATTTGACAATTACAGCACGGGATGGCAAACCCAGATCAATGCTCCGATCATCTGGCTTGAGAACGAAGAGCCGTTCAGCGGTGTTGCCATGGACGTTTTCGCGACACTTCACGGAGACACGATGGCATCTCAGAATGACTTTGGTGACACCAATCACGCGGATTCCATCGGCGGTGATGTCGGTTTCAATCTGTTTTTTCACGCGACTGAACACATTCGTCCATTCGCCACGGCGGGAATGATTTGGAACTCGACAGAGTTAGACTCTCTCATCCTAGAAAGGCCCCCCATGCCTCCCGCCCCCCCCATTCCCGAGACGACTCAAACAACTCCGATCGTCACGAGAAAAACATTTTTCGGCTTTGGGGCTGAACTCGATTTGATTGACTCGGTGGCATGGCGATCGTCATTCGTGTTTCAAGTTGACCCACAAATCGAGCATGACATCGTCAATGAACTCTTCATTCGGCCTTCACAGTCTTGGTTTGCGAGATTGTCCTTGGTAATCGACACCGCCGGGAATAAGACCGGTGGGATTGGAGCCGGGCTGGCCTGGTAGCGAATCGCCAACCTCGGGCCATCAGACATTGGTTTCCTACCCTTCTCATTCGGCATCCTTATCTCCCATGTGCGCCTCACTTCTTCCCGAACTGCTGTGCCTGCGCCGGCTCGGTTTGATCACCGATCTTTGGTCTGCATTGAAGCGCTGCCGGCTCGTGGGAATGCTGATGAGCGTGGCTCTGATGTGGGGATTGTCCTATGGCACAGCTCAGGCACAGACTCATACAGACGCTCCGCCACGACTGCTGATGGATCATCGCGTCCCTCCCGGCACTTGGGGCCAATGGGTTCAAGCCGCCGGTCGAGTCAACGGCTTTGAATTTCAATCCGTCACCGTCGAGTTACCCTCCACCGGAACAGTGACCTGGTTTGTTGGTTCGCGTGACGAGGTCAAGACCACGGCGAATGCGAGACTCGCGGTCGCACAGTCCTACCGACTCAAGCTGAGCGACATGCCGGAGTTTCCGGGCATCGAGCTGTATCCGTCGATCGAATTGATCGACCGCCTGCATCCTCCCGCCGGACACGCCGACAAATTCTCGATGCCCTTGTCGTTCACAATCGATGAAATCGATGCCGCGATCCAAGGCCGGATGATCACGAAGGTCGTGTACCTCGAACAGCCACAACTCGCGATGCCGTTCGAACTGAGTGGCGACACGGCCGTCCGATCCGTCGATCCCAGAGCCAATCTCATCGAAGAAGCCGACAAGGCGGGACGTCCGTTGGCTCTGATCCGCTTGGGCGGACGATTGCCGGCACCGAATGAAACTCGTGGAACCTTTTTCGGCACCGGTGCTCCAGTGCTGACCAGTGCCGCGAAGAAGAGCCCCACGGACGCTGTTCAACAGGCGGTCTCGTTCTCAGCCGCAGAACCGCGAGTCCAGCTTGCGTCGCACAACGAATTTCCGAATGCGACCGGTTTCAAACAAAACCGATCCGGCTTGATCGCCGCCAGCCCGACGCTCGCCGAACAATTTCCGGACGAGTACCTCTTCGACGGTGGTGACCGCGAGTACCCTGTGCATTACGACGGTGCTCTGATGGTCGGTGTTGAAACTGAGGACACGGTCGCCGAGTTCCGAGATCACAAAGGGGACCGCAAAGTCAAAGCCTCGAACCGAGTCGCCATCTACTCGCCCCGCTTCGCCGCGGTGAGAAGTTTCACAGGTATCAGTGAAGGGACCAATATTCAGCGACCCATCAGCAACGTAGACCAAGTTCAAGGTGCCGCCTTGCGACAAAAAGTTGGCGGCAAGACCGGCGTGCAACGAGACCGCGTCCAAGGTGTGCGAATGCGTTCGCGAGCCAGCGGAATCTTCAGCCAGTCGACTCGGCGAGACGTTTCGGCCGCGAAGGGAATCGCTCAACACGTCAAGCTGATGAACCTCTTCGAGGGAGTTCAATTCCTGCACGACGGACAAGTTCGACAGTCCGAGATGGCTCAACTGCACCGCGGCATGATTGCGGCGACGACGTGGACGAGAGAGTTGAATCCGGTCATCGTGGCGAGCCTGACGGCGAGTCAAGAGGTCTATGCCAACTTCAAAGTGGCCGAACTGGTCGGCATCGACGAAGGCCACAAGAAGCCGGGCCACTTGCGACTCGTGAAACTGGCCGACAAGGAATTCGCGAAACCGGGCGACGTGATTACGTTCACAATTCGCTTCGACAATCTCGGCGACCGCGAATTGCGAAATGTCCGGCTGATCGACAACCTGACTCCAAGACTCGAATACGTGGACGACAGCGTCAGCAGCGATCTGCCCGGTTCGATCAGCGTCGATGACAATGGCGAAGGGAGCCACATCC
Source organism: Planctomyces sp. (assembly GCA_005798445.1). GTDB lineage: Bacteria > Planctomycetota > Planctomycetia > Planctomycetales > Planctomycetaceae > SXKJ01. The sequence goes on along the minus strand of SYJG01000342.1, from coordinate 27,940 downwards.
TGCGACTGGAACTCGACAATCCACTGGCCGGCCACACCGGTGGCGTAATCACCTTCCAAGCGAAACTTCGATAATTCTGCGGCATCGCGAGTGAGGGAGAGAGAACCGGAATCCTCCGGTCCCAGACTTGTGCAACGCCATCGGCCCGCCGAGATTCGGCGGGCCGTTCTTATTTCGCGACCGAGTCCGCGATCCGGTCCAGCGTCACAATCGCGGCTCGATCGCCCGCAGCCCGCACCAATTCGCAGATCAGCCGGACGATTCGAAAATCGGGGTCTTCAACGACCAAACAGGACGGATGCACGAGCAGATCGAACACCGCTCGATTCTCAATCGCCCACTCGACAGCCAAACGGATCGCCTTCAAGTACGCGTCGAGCGACCAGCGTGTCGATCGAAATGCTCCGACATCGCTGATGGGGCTCATCGGGATTTCGACCAATCCACTGGGATACACGAACGGCTGCGCATCCGCCTGCGCCTTCACGATGCTCTCGAAGACATCGGCCGTCGGTGTCTCCCCGACCTTGCCGTACAGGTGCGTCGGATACTTCGAACTGACCCAAGTGAATCCCTGATCGAGCAGCATCTGTTGCACATCGGGCGCGTCGGTTAGCCCGTTGTTGAATCCGCCGGGCGTTCGGAATCCGTTGACCTCGATGCCCGCGCGTCCCTTCAACGCCTTTGTCGTCACGCGAATGTTTCGGTCGATGACCTCGCGAGCAGTCATGCCTTCGATCAGCCACGGAGCACGCCGAAACCGAAACTGCGTCTCGTCCGGTTTCGTCGCCTTCACATAGACGTGGTCGTAGGTGTGATTGCCGATGGCGTGCCCGTCAGCCGCAATTTGCTTGAGCCAATCGACGCTGGGATGTTCGAGCACTCGGCCGACGCAGAAGAAATGAATGACTCCGCCAAGCTCCTTCACCAGCTTCGCGGCCTCGACCGAGTACCGTTTGGTCGCGTCGTCGAGATTGCCTTTCTCGTAGTTCCATTCGATCTGCTCGCGTTTGGGATACTGCGCGCTCATCTCCAAGTCGAGCGTGATGGCAATTCGAGCTTTGCTCGGCTTCGGTGGCGCTGCGAAGAGTCCAGGAGCAATGACACCGAGCGATCCAGTCGACGCCAAACAAAGCCAGGCACGACGGGAAACCGGCGAATGAACCAAAGTTTGAAACATGATGACCTCGATCACAGCTTGAACACGTTGGCGATCATGATGCGGACGGATCGTCAGCATTGCAAACGTGAGTGCTCATCGGAGATCGATGAAAGCCTCAAAAACCGTTTCACGCTGAGGCACGAAGCAGGCAGGCGAAGACATCAAGGTCAGGGATGACCACTGCAAGCGATGCGTCTCTGCGTGAATTGGGTTTGCTAACACGACAGCGCACTCTCTAGTTGGAGTTCCGCCTTGAGGCGGTGGTGCAACCGGCTAAAGCCGGGACTCCAGCTCGAAGGTACGCAGTCAGACTCACTGCAAAATGGAGAACTTGCGGTTACTGAGGCACTGCGATCGGCAGGAAAGCACCAATGGCCTTTCCAACATCCGCTTTCGAAGTCTCCATCACGTCATTGTGGTCCGCCTTCGGCAACTCCACGAATTTCTTGGGCACTCCCGATTCTGACCTGGCGGGCGCAGCGACAAAGAGTTTCTTGCCGAGTCGCAGCGGGATGATCGTGTCCCGTCGGCCGTGGAATTGCAGGATCGGGCAGGTCACGTTTCGAATGCGTTGTTCGCTGGGAAAGCGATCGAACAACAGCCAGCGAACCGGCAGCCACGGAAAGTGATACGCACCGGCATCGGTGAGCGAATTGAAGGTTGAACGCAAAATGATTCCGGCCGGTGGAGTCTTCTTCTGCGCCAATTCGCTCGCCAAACCGATCGCGACGCCGCCGCCGAGCGACTCACCGAACAACACGATGCGGCGCGGTTCGATCTTTTTCGTCTCGGTGGCGAAACGCCATGCGGCGCGCGCGTCGCGAGCGAGTCCCGCTTCGGTTGGCTCACCAAGATTGTCGCCGTAGCCTCGGTAGTCAAAGATCAGCACGCCGGCACCGGCATCCGCCAGCAAGGCAACTTCCAGCGTTCGATAGCTGCGATTTCCTGCGTTACCGGGGAAGTACAAGACGACTGGTCGGCGCTCAGCCAGCTTCGCGTCAACTTCTGGGTCCGTTCCTGCGACGTGTCCTTTCGCCAGGATCAACCACCCGCGCAGATCGAGACCGTCTTCCGTTTTTGTCACTACATCGTGTGCTCGACCGGTCGGAAGTGCGGCCAGTTTCGCGGGCAGCGACTTCTCGACAAATGGGTGATAGATCAGCGAACGCTGGAAGGCGACGAACATCATCAGCACCCCGACTGTCGGAATCGTCACGATCAGCAGCCAGCGCTTCCAAGGACTCAACAAGAGTGGTCGGCGAGGTGACGACGCAGAGAGCGGTGCGAGGACGCGACTCATGAGTAGGTCTCAAAGACATGACGATCGGCGATTGAACCGTGAACCCTGCCGATTGGGAAGACTGAGCCGCCGGAGGATAGCGGCCGAGCCTCCTCGATGCTCTGTGTTTCTCCTGACGACTTGATAGAAAACTCCCGCTGTCCGTCACAATGCGGAGCGGAGTGGCGAGTGGCAATGGTCGTGACGATTCCACCAGCAATTTCTTTTCTGGCCAATTTGCATCATCCAAAAGGTGGCCTAAAGTCATCTCAACGTCACCGGCTGAGGCGATGCGGCAACGCTCGCGAGGCGGTGACACCACAGACCAACATTGATTGACACCGCGGTTTGGTGTGGCGTCGAGAGGCAGTCGTTCGGCTGGTTCGAGGGCGCGGAGGTTGGGTTCGGGGCATGGACCTGTTCCGGTGTGGATGGCAGTCGGTGTGAGCAGGCTGCGACAGGAATTGGTTTCGTGACACCCAGCTTCGGGGGATAGGGCATGGCGCTCGGACTGTTTCGCCAGCGGATTTGGCTGGCACTGATTCTGGCGTGCGCGCTGTTCGCGGCACATGGCGAAGCGCTCGCGGCTCCCAAGCTGCGGCCGGACGTCACTGATGCTCAGCAAGCGTTACAAGCCGGCGAGGACTTCGAACGGACGCGACACTGGATCGACGCCATTGAGCACTACGAAGTCTCGATCAAGAAGTGGCCCAAAGATCGCAACCTGATCTACGGACTGCGTCGCTCCAAGATTCACTTTGGAATCGAGCGACGCTATTCGGACAGCAGCTTTCGCTCGAACATGCTGACACTCTCGCGGCATGATGGGCTGAGCCTGTTCGACGAAGTCATCAACAAAATCAATACGCATTTCGTCGATCCGCTCAGCTCGACATCGTTCGTGGCTCACGGAACCGAGAGCCTGTACATCGCCTTGGCAAACGAGAAATTTCTCGACCATCACTTGCCCGGTCGCCGAGCGGCCGTTCAAGGCAACATCAACCGATTTCGTGAAACCCTGAAGACGCAATACTGGAACAAGCCGTTGAACAGCGGCTATGCCGCACACCAGACGGTCTCGGAAGTCGCGGGGTTGGCCGAAGCTCAGTTCGGCTTGAACAGCACGGCCGTCGTGATGGAGTACGTCTTCGGCGGCTGTCACGCACTCGACGACTACAGCAACTGTCTGACTCCCGATCGGCTGAGCGATCTGTACGACAACATCGACGGCGAATTCGTCGGCCTGGGCATCGAGATGAAGGCCGAAGCGGGCCGCGGCATGTCGCTCGTCAACGTGTTGCCGGAGAGTCCGGCGGCGGAGGCGGGCTTGCTGATCGGCGACTACATCGTCGGAATTGACGGACACGACTGCCGCAACATGTCCACGGACGAAGCCGCTGGACGCCTAAAGGGGACACCCGGTTCGCGAGTGCGGTTGGACGTTTCCGGTCTGACTGCCGCCGACCGCCGTACAGTCACCGTCGTTCGGCGAGCCGTACAGGTGAAAAGCATTCCGATCGCCAAGATCGTCGATGAGTCGCGCGGCATCGGCTACATCCAGATGACCGGCTTCCAGAAAAGCTCGCCCGCCGAACTCGACGAGGCCCTGCAAAAACTCAACCGCCAAGGAATGCGGGTGCTGATTTGGGATCTGCGAGGCAACCCCGGCGGACTGCTGACCGCGGCCGTCGAAGTGCTCGACCGCTTCATCGACAACGGTGTGCTGGTCTCGACGAAGGGCCGCATTGGTGATCAAAACATGTCGTACTCGGCGCACCGCCAGCAGAAGTGGAAAATCCCGCTCGTGCTGCTGACCGATGAGAACAGTGCCAGCGCCAGCGAGATCGTCGCCGGTGCGGTGAAGGATCATCAGCGTGGCGTGATCGTAGGCCGCAAGACCTACGGCAAATGGTCGGTCCAGAGCATCTTCCCGATTCAGCGCAGCGTCGGCTTGCGACTGACGACCGCGAAGTTTTACTCGCCGGCCGGCAAGACGCTCGGCAAGATCGGCGTGAAGCCGGACGTCGAAGTCGAACTGCCCGACCACGTCGTGCTGCACCGCGGCCCGATGGCCAACTCGCTCGAAGATGATCCCGACGTCCGCAAGGCTATGGACGTCGCCCGCGAACAGGCCGCCGGCCGACCGATGTTCTCGAACCGATAGGCAACTTTGGAGTGCGGTGACCCAAGTCACCGCTTTTCAATACGCTCCGGTTTCACTGATCGTCTTCAAATTGAGAATGTGGCGTGTCCTTACCAGCGACACGTTTTGGAAAGCGATGACTTTGGTCATCGCACTCCAAGGTCTTGAATCGTCGCGATCGACGCCTTGCCGCGATCGAACAGTAACTGGCCGATCAAGCGGCCATCTTTGACCGAGATCACTGCTGCGCCGTGATGTGCTGCCGTCAGGCCCGTCGCGCTGCGAACCTCCCCAACACCGTCGCGAGCTTGCAGGCTACTGGCGGCGATCGGAACCGGTTGCGACTGTGAGTCGGTCACGGCTAGACAATCTTCGGGATCGCTGACGTCGCTCCGAACACTTGCCACCTTCCAAACGGTCACTCCCTCGGCTTTGAAGTCTTTGGGACGAAAGGTCGCCAACGAACCGAGTCGTTGCGTGCGATCGGCCGTCAGCGGCAACTCTTGCCCGGCGATCTCCAAGACGATCGGACCAAGCGCGCTCTCGGTCGGCAGCAGCACATCGGCTGGGCCGAGCAAATTCCCGTTGCTCAACAGCAACAACCATCCGGCACGTTCGCGGTCGCGCCGAAATCCGAACGAGCGTTCCTCCCAACGAGCCACCGCGCGCTGCGGCACCGGAAGCTGTGCATCGTTCGGCAGCGCGGCATCCGTCGCGGCGATGCGTGGTTGCCAGGTGAGCCATTCTTCCTGCGGCGTCTTCACATACAAAAATCGTTGCCCGGTATTCGCCGCGGGTCCAGGCTCGGCTGGCGTGGCAAACGCAACTCCGCCCTGAGCGATCGAACTCAGTGTGTCCGCCGTGAACTGGAACCCGCTGAAGCCGACGCTCACATCGACTCCGCTGGCGCTCCAGAAGACGCTGTTCTGCCGCACGAGCGACCGATAGCGCGACTCGACGAACGCGCGGGCTTCGAGACTCGTCCCGTCCGACGACAAGCCAACGGACAAGACTTGGCCGACTCGCAGACCGCGATACGTCACCGGCACGCCGCGATCGACGCCCCAACGCTGCGGTGCGTGCAGCACAATTTCCAACGCTCCAACCGGCACCTCGCTGGCAGGAGCCAGATCCAGTCCCTCGAATTCGGTGCGTGTGTTCGCGTCGTCGGGACCTGGCGACACGGCGAGGTATCGGCCACCGACGAGCGTGTCTAAACCGCGCACCTCCGCGACGCTCAAACGCGGACGCTCGACCCAGAACTGCGATCCCTCGCGAGCCAGATGATGCGCCTCGCCGACCAACCGCACACGCACAGCCACAGCGGTGAATTCATGATTCAAATCAACCGATGTGACCTCGCCGACCGCGATGCCTCGATGCCGCAGCGGATCACCGACTTGCAGGCCATATCCTTCTCGGAAGCGAATCGTGATCTCGACTGACTCCGGTTCGTTGAGCGTCGGCGGCGATTCCGTTCCGTCGAATTCGATGACGGCCGGTCCATCGCTTGGCCCCGGAATCACGCTGAGGAACTTAGCGCCAACGACCGTCTCCAGTCCACTGACGCGTGACAGGCTGATTCGCGGACGCTCGACCCAGAACTGGCTGCCGCGCCGCGCGACGTGGGCGGCTTTCGGCTCCAACTGCACTTTGACCGCGACTCGGCCCAGATCTGGAGTCAGCACCACCTCGCTGACTTCTCCGATCGCGATCCCTCGAAACCGCAACACGTCTCCCGCCTTGAGTCCGTGCCCCTCGGCAAATCGAATCGTGATCGTCAGTCCGTGCGACTTGAGCGACATCACGACCAGTGCGATCGCTCCGAGCACAGCACCCAGCGTCACCCACCACAACCGCGTTGTGGACCGAGCCGTTCGTGTTGGCACGACGACCGCCGTAGGAAACGTCACGAGTGATGGCGGAATCGGCGAAGGTGTGCTCATGCGGAAACTTCCTCTTCCCAGATGGCATGTGGATCGAAGCAGATTGACGCCGACATGCTCAGCACGACGCAGGCGACGAAGGCAACCACCGCCGGGCCGAAGTGGAACTCGACCAAGCTGCCGAGTTTCACAAGCATCACCAGAAACGCCAACAGCAGCACATCCAACATGCTCCAGCGGCCAAGCTGTTCCGTCAGCCGATACGTCGATGCCTTGTGCCGCCGATGCAGCAGCTTCAGTAGGCAGAGCTCCAACAGCAGCACCAGCTTCGTCACCGGAAACACAATCGAAAACACCAGAACGACGATTCCGACAAACCAGCTCCCATGCCGAAACAAATCGAGCGTCCCGATCAGCAGACTCGCAGCGTGCCGATGACCCAGGCGTTCAATCTCGACAATTGGCAGCAACACTGCCGGCCAGTAGAGCACAAACGCCGCGACCGCGAGAGCCGCCGTGCGACTCGCCGCTCGCCGACCCTGCGAGCCGTCGCCGAACACCGTCTGACAGCGAGTGCAAACCGCCGAATCCCCCGAATGAAGTTCCGGCAGTTCGTGAATCTGTCCGCAGCAGTGACAGGCTTGAAGCTTCATTCGATCCTCGACACTGGTTCGTCGGCCAACGCCTCAACTTGAGCGGATTATCCGCGAGTTGGATTCGTCTCAACAACACTGCGGCGAAGAATCACTGCGGCGAAGAATTGAAAGACAACCTCGTGCTCCGTCACAGCGAAGAATTCAGGTTGACTCAATCCGCCGCTGGACGCTAGCCCCGGTTCGAACCGGACGCTAGCGCGTTCCGGCTGATTTGCTGAACCCGAAACCGGCCTTACATGTTCGTCTTCGAATCCGCGACCGCGCCCAAGACCGAGTTCACGGCCGCGTACAACGCCGCGTCGTGGCGATGATCCTTCGAGTAAACGCGAAAGATCGAGAAGCTCGTCGGCAATGACTGAAAGAGTTCATCGTCGTGCAGTTCGCGCGGCGTACCACCCGCCGGATCGAGCAGAAAATTCTGTCCGCCTGCGGGGAGTCTGCCGCTGGGACGGTGATAATGCCGAGCCACGTCGATCCGCAGTTCAATCTCTCTCAAGTTCTCCGGAAGCGTGGCTCGGATGCGTTTCTCGACCAAATCCGGCTCCGAAAAAATCGACGTCCGCTCGGCTTGGCCGGCGTGGAAGTTGAAGGTCCGCTCGCAGGCCATCTTCCAAGTCACCTGGCGAGAGAGCAGGGCGTCCCACTGCTCGCCCAGCGATTTCAAATCCTGGTCGGAACTCCGCGACCAGCGCTGCACATCGACCAGGAACGTCGATTCGGTCAACCGGCGGTATTCGTCGAGGTGTTCCAGCGGATTCATCGGCTGACCATCCGAGCCGCCAAACAGCCGCAGCATCGTCGGGCCGAAGAGCTCTTCCAGCGCGAGGTCGATGGCTCGCACCGTCCGATGAAAATAGATCGTCCGAAACAAGTTGGCTCGCGTTTCGATGAAATTGATGAGCGTCGGTAGCCCACGAGCATGAATCGTCAGCCCTTCCGCCGAGAAAAAGCTGTAGTGCAGCATCCGCGACAGATCGAACGCCTTTGTGTTGTAGCCCGACATGTACGCGTCGCGAAGCACGAAATCCATGTTGTCCACGGTGTAGATGCCGCTGAAGAGCGACCGCAGCTTCTTGAGCCACGCGGGATGGCCGTGTTCGTCTTGAGGCTTGCCCGTCGGCCGGCGGATCAGCCACGCGACCTGGCTGGGGTCCAGTTCCTCCAGCGGGCCGAGCTTGCCGTTCGGATTGCGTCGCACTCGGCGAATCAGATCGCCCAGTTCCTGTTGGATGATCGCCGAGCCAATGACCTCGTGAGTCAGTCCGAACTGGTCGAGGAAATGATCGTCGAAGAAGTGTCCGAACGGTCCATGTCCGATGTCGTGCAGCAGCGCGGCCAACCGGACGAGGCTCTCGACGTATGCTCGCGACGGCACGTTCGAGCCGGACGCGACCAGCGATTCGTACCAACGTTCGATGGCGATCGACGACAGGTGCATCGCTCCCAAGATGTGCTGAAACCGCATGTGTTCAGCCGACGGAAACACCCACCAAGCCGTTTGCAGTTGGTGGATGTGCCGCATCCGCTGCACCCACGGATGATCGATCAGCTCCTGTTCCGAGACCTCGCCGTCCGGCATCCCGTCCTTCGAGACGAATGGAATGTAGCCGTGAATCGGATCGTGTGAGAGGCTTTCGGTGTTGAAGTCGCGGGGCATAAGAGTTGTCTTCCAGAGTTGACCAAACGGCTTGAAGGGAGACTTTCCATCGCCGCTCGTCAATTTGCAATTTGCAATTTTTATTTTGCAATTTGCAACGCGGTTGTTGTCTCGGAACACGCCTTGACCCTCAGAAAACCCACAACTAAAGTCCGCCCGCTTTGGGGCCGTAGCCAAGTGGCTAAGGCAACGGATTGCAAATCCGTCACGCGTGGGTTCAACTCCCACCGGCCCCTTTGAGTCAATGAGTTTCATCGAATCGCAAAAGCCCTCATTCCTTCGCAGGAATTGAGGGCTTTCGGTTTTTGATGCCGACTCGTACCAGTCACCCCTGAGTGAACATGATTCACCGTGAGAAACGGCGAGTTTCGATGGAGCGGGTACAACCATTGGTACAACCAAAACGTGGTCGGTGTTTCCCAGCGTACCCGTTGCGATGGCCCGTTGTTCGATGGGAGCGGATGGCAACTCTGGAAGTGATGCCAATGCCGAGTTCATGTCGAGCAAACCGACGTGAGCGTATCGGTCCATCGTCAACGTGATGGTGGAATGCCGGGCGAGTTCTTTCGCCACTTTGGGATGAACTCCGCTTTTGACCAAGTTGCTGATGAATGTGTGACGGAGCGAGTGAAAGTCCGCGCAGCCTGCGTCTGTGACATAGGGAATGCCGGCCGCGTCCAGGTCACGTCGGATCATGCTCGCCGCCGCTGTCACCCAAGTTCCCGGCCACAACCGATCGGCCGTCGAGGATCGTGCCGCCAGCTTGGCCGATGCGTCGGTCAATCGGAGAGTGGTTCGATTGCCACGCAGTTCGTCGAACCAACCGGCGATTTCTGCCGCTAACGCGGGATGAAGCGGTACAACATCTTCCCGGCGATGTTTGCTGTAGGCAGCCTCCAACGTGACGTTTGGCGGATCGGCAGACAGGTTGAAACTCTGCTCGGTCAAGCTGGCCAGTTCGGACGCCCGCAAGCCCGTGAACGTCGCCATGAGGTAGAGCATCGCCCGCGAACGTCCCGACAGGTCTCGAAACCCCTTGCCGGCTTTGGCCGCGTCAATCAGTCGCCGCAGTTCATCCATCGACAGGGCGCGGCGTTCGTGTCGGACATCGACGCGGGCGTTCAATCGCGACAAGTGAGCGAATGGGTTCTCCGGTGAGCGTCGATCCTTCACGAGCCAGCCGCCGAACGCCTTCACTGCCGTCAGGTGATGATTGCTACTGGCGACGCTCAGACCGGGAACGACCTTGCCCCCTTTGTCACATTTTGGCTTTCGTCGATCGGACAGCCAACCGGCGACGCGCCCGGCATTCAAATCGGCCAGCCGTTTGAATCCGCAGCCATCGAATGCCGCTTGAATGCGGTTGCCGCTCAGAGCGACATGGTCAGCCGTGTTCCCCTTGGACTCCAGAAAGGCCCGGAAGTCGGCCAAGTGTTCGGCGAGCGGCCTCTTGCGCGATGCTTCAAACGGATCGACGTCCCCGGACAGTTCACGGCGAGCACGTTTCACCAAGTCCGCCAACATCGACTCGGCGGTTTCGCGGTCATCGCACAACGCGACACGAGCAACGGGACGCCCCTTGCCGACTCGATACTTGCCCCAAAACGTGTCTGAGCGTTCGCGTTTGCGAATCGCTCCCGGTGTCCCCTTGCGAACCCGGTTGCCGTTCGCGTCCACGAATCGAGTGATGATCGGCCGAAAGAGCGATGCCATCGTGTTCCCCTTTGGTGATGCACCACGAAGCGGGGGCGCGGGCATCACACCGCGCCGCCCGCCCCGTGGCAAAAGGTGACGAAAGATAACCGCCGGCCAGTGATGCCGGCAGACACATTCAACACCGTGACTTGTTCATCGACTCGCCGAAGATGGCCACTTCGCTCCGAAGATGGTCACTTCGCGTTGTTGGGCAAGTCGTTGTAGATGTGGTCATCTTCCGCCGATGCTTTGACGTCGCTCGGTGCCAGTGACCACAACCAGCCGCCATCAAAGCCGGCTTTCGATTTTTCGATACCGAGTTCTTTGGCTGCTCGGTTAAGCGTCTTCTCGGCGATGCCGGCATCATCCGCAGCCGCGAAAACTTCATCCGCTGACCGCGAACCGTCGCACAGGAAATCGGTCAAGAATTCCATCGCCTTCCGACGCGGTTCACCGCGCCGGTTGTTGGTGGGCTGAAGCTCGGCAGCCAATGCGTCGTCGGCGTGCATGGCAACGGGTGCGGATTCCCAAACGATAACGGGGGGAACATCGTCGCTCGGTGATTCGATCCGATACGCCAGCCCGGTCGAATCGGGGGCGAGGTTCATCTTGGCGGGGAGCATCAACCGCCGGCTTGGGTCGTCAGTGTCTTTCAGGAACGCCCAATTGGCCCGCGCCGCGTTCACGAACGCAACAGAATCAATCGACCGATCGGCCGCTCTTCCCCCGTTCCCCTTCTTGAAGTGAGTCACCCCGATAATGGCGAACCCGTGACGCGACGCCAGCTCGGTCAGCGGAGCCAGCATACTGCGGACATCGGAATTCTTGTGCGTGTCGATGCCACCACAGAACGCCGAAATCGGATCGACGATCACGAGCCGGCAATCCGGGATCTGCGACAACGTCCGTTCCAACAACGGTACGTCCCGGTCGAGCGTAAAGAATCGTTTGCGGCTTTTCACCGCGCCGTTCTTTGTCCCGGTTGATCCATGACCAGGATCGCTCACGCCATCCACGAACACAATCCGGCTGAGTTCTGCGCCGGCCCGTTCCAATCGAGGCACGACGACCGTGTCCAAGGGATCTTCGCAGTTGGCGATGATGACCGAGCCAGCCGGCTGCGACTTCGCCGAACCGTCCGGCCATTCCATGCCGCGCGTCACCCGCGCCGCGATGTCGAGCGTCACAAGCGATTTCCCCAAGCCCCCATAGCCGGAGAACATCACCAACGCGCCGAGCGGTATCCGTCCCGGCCACAACCATTCGAGCGGCAACGGTTCGATGTCCGACGCCCGCAACGTCACCAACTCCGCCCCCGTCCGCGCCGATTGCTCTCGCCGCAGAGCGTCCAACGTGTCGATGTCGGCCGCGTTGTCGTCGAACTCGTCTCCGGCCAACAATCGTTGCTTGATCGCATCGGCCGCCACGATGCCCCGTCGCCTGATCGAATACTTCGCGACGATCTGAGCGTAATAGACCGCGTGCGCCGCGTTCGGCACGACTTCCAACAACTTGGAGAGGTATTCAACGCCGCCCACTTCGGCGAGCCGACCCTCACGCTCAAGTTGCTCGTGAACGGTCACGGCATCGGCGACGCTTCCGCTCACTCGCAACAGGTCGATGGCCGCGAAGATGACGTGATGCCCACAGCAAAAGAAATCGTCGGCGCGAACGAGTTGCCGAACCGACTCCCAAACCGAGTTGTCGAGTAATACGCTGGCCAGCGTCGCTTGCTCGGCTTCCGAGTTGTACGGCGACACCCCTTGATCCTCGCGTTTTCGTTTCGCCGCCATGCTCTCCGCCTTTCGACACGCCACCCGAAACACGGGGACGCAACATCTCCGCAGACAAACAACCGCCATGACGTCAGCCGGTTGCATCACGTCACGAAAACAACGTCCGCTGAATCGTGCCGGGCTGGGGCACGTCATGCCCCTGCCCGCGCAGCCACTCGATTGCCCGTTGCAGGTCTGTCAGTTCCCACCGTTCAATCTTTCGAGCGTGCGCAATGGGGCGAGACGTCTGCTCACGACTCACCGGCCGAATGAGTTTCAACCGGGCGAGCGATTGCAGAATCGTCCCGTACACCGCCGGCTTGATGCCTTCACGGAGCGGATAGACTTCACGCAAGTCGTTGACCGTCGCGGACGGCTTTTCGATCAACAATCGCAACATCGCGACGCGACCGAATTCAAAGAAACTCGCCGCGCGACCGTTCGCGTTCTGCCAGTGAGCGGCATCACGTCGCAACCGGCCTTCAATCAGCCCTGGCGGTTCCGACCGTCGCCGCTGTGGTCGCGACCGACCGGAAGAGTTAGAGTCCGTCATCGCTCTCCCTCCCGTTGCTGTGCGAGGTTCGAGCCATCGACGCCCGACCGTTCCACCGGCCGGGCGTCTTCATTCGCGGCGAGACTTTCGAGCCACGCCAAAACGGTCTGCCGTCGCCATCTCACCGCCGACGAACCCGCACCGAAGCGGATCGGCCGCGGCAACCGTCCCGCCGCCAAGTCCCGATGAAGACTCGCCCGCGACCGCTTCAACAGCCGCGACAGGTCATCAATCGTCAGCAACTCCAAGCCGGCATCGTCCGCTGTCGAGGTGTCACTTCGCGACATGCGACACCTCACGATCTGCGAAGTAGGCCACCAACTCGGCGACGTTCTCCGCGCGGAAGTCGAACCGGAACGAGCTATCGACTCTCGGACGGCTCACCTTTCCGGTCTTGATGGCCCAACGGATTCGCGACTCGCTTGCATCGACTCCCGATTGGCGGAGTTCCCGCAACAGTTCGGACAGACACACAGCACACCTCCACGAAACGAAAAGGGACCGAAGTGAAAACCTCGGTCCCTGTACCGTCGTGGTGTTGTGGTGTGCGAGTCGTGCGCTCTCAAAATCACCGCCGCCGTGACGAAGTGGCTTCCGTCTACTTCCGTCAACTTCCGTTCGTTTCCGCTGACTTCCATTGTGGGAACGATTTCAGACGTTCTTGCGCGACGTGAAACGTCTTGGCCTTGTGAAAGTACGCCTCCAGTTTCTTGCTTCCAGTGCGTTTCAACCAAACGCGGGAGTCGTTAGCCGTTGCGACTTCTTTGAGATAGTCGCGGAGCGCACGGTCAGTCGTGACGGGATCAAGGTTGGCGTATCGGATCGCATAGCCAAGCGCAGTTTGAAAATCAGTGAGCGGCCCGTACTGGAAACGTTGTGGCGGATCGTCATTCACAGCATGAATCCAATCGTCGTCGACAACGTGTGCAGGAATCTCACGGTTCGCTGCCTCGGCTGTTAATGGCTGCGGCATTGGTACGGGGAGCTTGGATGGAATGTGGAGCTTGAATCCCGCAGTCGTTTTCTCTGCAACGGGCTGTTGTCGTCGCATCCAGTTTCGGTATTCCAATTCGAGAAGTCCGTTTAACTCGTCGTAGTCCAATGGCGGCACGTTCCACGTCGCTGCGATATCTGAGAAGTGTTGGACGACGGCATCGACGAACTGTTCAACCAACGCTTCCCGTTCAGACAAGCGTTTCAGCCAGAATGGTACGTCACACTTCGGGGCCAACTTCACCAGCCGACGCTCCAGTTCGTCGAATCGTCTTTGAGACAACTCGCAAGCCATCCGGTGGTAACTTTCCCACCGCTTCCCCTGATACTCGACTGGCGCGATTGGAGCGTCTGGAGTTGTTGTCACCAGTGCATCGAAGAGCGCGGGGTTCGTGTGGTAGTGCAATCGCGACAAGCAAATTGGGATGCGATACCAAGGTCCGTACTTTGGCTTGGTCGCTGCTTTCTGGCTGTGCTCTGCAACGTAGTGCTCAAACTCACAAATTGACGTGAGCAACGCAACAACTTCGACGTGAAGCGTCGTCACTTCCGAGCATTCTGGCGTCGTGAGAACCGGCGTTGCGTAGCCCTTGCCACCGAAACTCCCTTTGCACCGGACACTCGACGAAACGACGTATTCGTATCCCGGTCGTACAATCCCGCTCGGCACACTACCGACGCTGTAGTCCCTCGCCATCGTCCGATCCCTTGCGAACGGGCCGAACCGGGCGGGGATGCGTGCAAGGGTAGAGAACGCTTCCGCATCGCCCGGTTCGCTTCGGTCGAACGACGTAGCTACTCACCGCCCGACAACCCTGCGAAAGATCTTGCCGGCCGCAACTCATTCAGGCAAGCGGAACGCATCGGGCATCGTCTGCGCGACTGCGAACAGCCGGTCATTTTCATTTCTTGTCCAGCAAATTGACCGCCTTGCCCTTTGAGTCCTCGAACACAATTGTCGGAGTCCCATCGGGCAAGCTGCCATGTGCCAATCTCAACTTCCCCGCCGCGTCTAGGTTCCGAATGATCGCTGATCCTTCAGGCGAAACGATGAGCTCAAGCCGCGACCTACCATTCCGATCAACCATACTGACGCTTGAGCTTCCGCCCTTCTCGCCGCCAGACAGCAGGATTCGCGGGTTCCGCTTGTCATCCACCACCGCGATCCCGCGACACTCAATTTCTGATCGCGCCATGACCTCAATCATCGTTTGAACCGACAGCTCCAATGCCTTCTTGTTGTACGCCTCCAAGACCTCGACGCGCTCTTCAAGTGTCTTCTTCTTCGGCTCAACGCCCACCGCGGGGCGGCCGATGAACTCTGTCACCAGCGGGGCCGCGATCGCCACGGCGAGGGCCAACCACAACCAACGATTCGCTCGTTCCAATCGGAGCACTCTGCTTTCCATTTCGCGCATGATCGTCACCACTTAAACAGTTGACTTCACTCGGCAACTGTGGCAACGGTGCCAAGCCGAAACGCCACCAAGCTCGACAATCAGCTTATCGCGAATCCAGCTTCAATGTCCTTCCGCCAAATGGCGACAGGCAGAGACGTGAACTTTCATCAACCAATTTGTTCAATCGACTTACTTACTTACTTACCCTGAAAAATAAATCGTTTCGGGACAAAATTCGTGGGATTAGAGTCGTTCCGACCGCGTGGCATCCCCCGGCCAAAGAACCTCCGGCCTCACGTTCGACCGATCCGCCGCCCGTCCCGTCGTGCCGGCTGGTCGAACTTGGCCACGTCGTTCGCGGACATCCCCACGCAACGAAGTGGCCATCTTCGCGGCTCGTGACCATCTTCACCGCGACGCGCGGAGCGATCGCATTCGACCACCGAACCACCTCAACCGAGCCGCTTCGGAGCGTCGCTCACTTGTCCGAGCCGGCCACCTTGACCAACGTGACGATCGCTTGCCGAACATGCTCTGGCAACGAGTCCCACCGAGCCACGACGTCCGCCAACACGGGATCGTTCACACCGCTCGGCCGCTGTCCCGAACTCGTCTCCGATGCCACGTCCAACGTCGATTGTCTCACCGTGTCGCACGTCGTTTCATCGTGAGCGGGTACAACCATTGGTACAACCATTCGGCGACCGTCATCACAGTTCTCATCTCCGCCAGCGGTTACATCATTCGAGCGGCGGATTGCAAATCCGTCACGCGTGGGTTCAACTCCCACCGGCCCCTTTTTGTGACAGCAGTCTCGGTCGCTAGCCGTTTTCGGCTTGCGGAGCGGTTTCAAGTTGGAATGAAAAAAGCCCGTGCATTTTGCACGGGCTTTTTTGATTGCCGTATCTGCGGCCGTGAGAACTATTCCCATGACGGCTTGATGCTGAATGGCTTCTCGTCCGCGTTGTAATCCACGTCGGACGGATTGATGACGACGTTGACCCCGCCGTTGCCGGCGACCGTATCCTTGTCCGCGTCACCGATGACATAGTCGCCGCCGAAATCAGCACCGGAAACATAACTGTCTCCGATGACGATATCGTTGCCATCACCGCCTCGCAGCGTGTCGTTTCCCGCGCCGCCTAAGAGGGTGTCATTACCCGTGCCGCCGAGCATGGAATCATTATCTTCTTGGCCGGAGAGGCCATCGTTTCCGGAACCGCCGTCCATTGTGTCGTTTCCGCTGCCGCCTTGCAGAGTGTCGTTGCCGTCGCGGCCGTAAAGAAGATCGTCGCCGAAACCAGACCCGTCGATGTTGTCACCGTAGATGCGGTCATTTTCGTTTTGGCCGTCGATCGTATCGCCCCCTTCGCCGCCGCTGAGTGTGTCATTGCCTGCACCGCCCAAAATGGAATCGGCACCTCCTTCGCCATTGGCGCGATCGTTGCCGGCTTGGCCATTCATTGTGTCATCGCCATTCTGTCCGGTGAGCGTGTCGTTACCGTCGCCACCGAGGATCACGTTGCTGTCGTCGGAGTCCGCACCACCATCGATGTAGCCGAAGACTTTGTCATTGCCAGAATTTCCATTGACTTGGTCAGCCCCTTGGCCACCGACGATCGAGTCATTACCGGCACCACCGTTGACCGTGTCATTGCCAGCAGTCACGTCGTCCGAGTCGTCACCAAAGAGCGTGTCTTGGCCGTCGTCACCTTCCACCAAATCGTTGCCGGCTTCGCCCGACAGGATGTCGTTGTCGCCATCGCCACGCAGCCGGTCGTCACCATCGCCACCCTTCATGGTGTCACGGCCGATATTGCCATTGAGGCTGTCGTTGCCGGTCCCGGTTCCGTCCTCGTTATCGCCGAAGACGAGGTCATTACCCGCACCGGCTGAGATTTTGTCGTCGTCTTCACCACCGTAGATGGTGTCGTTTCCGCCGTCACCGTTGAGAACGTCGTTGCCAGCCCCGGTACCGTCGTCGTTATCACCGTAAATCAGGTCTTCGCCGAGTTGCGAATCGATCGTATCATTGCCCTCATTGCCAGTGATTGTGTCATTACCATCGCCGCCGAGAATGCTGTCGCCGCCGTCGCCACCAAAGATTTCATCGCCACCGCCGTTGCCATTGATCGTGTCGCTGCCAGTTCCGCCGTCGATCAAGTCTGGATTCCGCGAGCCAGAGATGCTGTCCGCATCTTCGTCGCCATTCAGTGCAACCACGAAGTTTGTGAACACCGCGTTGTTGGCAAGAATCCGGTCGTTGCCGACGCCTCCGAAAACCGTGAGAGCCGAGCCTGCGGCCGCCGCGCTGATGTTGGTGAAGGTGATCGCGTCGTCCCCTTCCAACCCCTTGACGATGATGTCTTCGATCAAACGGGTGTTGGCGACGCCCGTCCCGGTCACTTTGTACTTGCCCGCCGAGCTTTGTCCGACCGCGAAGGAATCGTTCCCGACTGTCCCGCGGACTTCCAACTCATCGCTGCCAGTGCCGCCATCCAAAGTCTCGGTCGAGTCACCGGTGGTCCACACCAGGAGGTCATTGCCTGCGTCGCCTAAAACGGTGTCGACTCCGTCGCCACCTTCGAGAGAGTCGTCTTGGCTTCCGCCTTGCAATTTGTCGGTGCCGTCACCGCCGAGGAGAGTATCGTTGTCGTTTCCACCTCGAATGTCGTCGTTTCCTCCTTCGCCGTCGAGGTCGTCCTTGCCCGCGTCCCCTTCGAGACGGTCATCGCCGTCTCCACCGGTGATGATGTCACCTCCGTCGTTTCCGTTGATCGTGTCCGAGTCGTCGCCGCCATCCAGTTCATCCGCGTCGTCGCCACCAAGGATCGTGTCAAATCCGTCTCCGCCACTGACGAAGTCGGCACCGGCTCCCGCCTTGACGTAATCGTTGCCGCCGCCGGAGACGATCGTGTCAATGCCGTCGCCGCCGATGATCGAATCGCTGATTGTGCTTCCGATAATCGAATCGTCGCCGTCGCTTCCGGTGACGGTGACCAGCGGCTGCGGGCTGTCCGCTGCGCCTGCCAACAGAAGGGTGAACCCATCGCCGGTCACGTTGCTCAGATCAATCGTTGATCCACCAAGCAGAGTGACCGCAATCGTTTCGACTTCCGACGCGAGCGTGTTCAACGCAGGCTGATCGACTCCGTTGATGTTGAGAATGATGAGATCGGCGGCCGCGGTCACGGTCAACGTGTCGCCGGGATCGACGTCCAACTCCAAGTTCGCCGAATCGACTCTTGCTCCCGTTGTGAGCAAGGTTCGAGACTCCAAGCGTTCCAATCCGGCCAAAACTCGGCGAGGGCGGCGAGCATGAACACGATTCCATGATTTCTGAATCGACGACAACCACGAAAACAGGCGCATCGCTTGATCTCCCGATGATCCATCAAAGCGGCTCGCGACGGTCTCGCCAGCCAGCCTCATGACTCGATGTGTTTGGTTTGGGGCGAAAGTCTGCGCCGGGCGGTCGCGCCGAGCCGTCAGAATTCCACCTTGCAGATCGTCCAACGAATTCCGGGTTCTCAATGCGCACCGCAAGCCAAAGATGCCATTCCCCGAACCTGCGAGAGTCCGACCAGTCGGCGAAAACCTGCCGAACATGACGTCTCTATCAGCCTTGTCGAACGGCGCGATGAATCCGAAGACAGCATCTCCGTCGAGCGATTCCTTGATCGCATCAGGACTGTCAATCCGCATAATTGACGCGGACATTACAACCCTCAGACTCACCCGTGAGCCGACGTCAACGGCGAATCGCCTTACTCTGCCAGCACGACGCGCCAGCGAGTGGTTTTTTGCGAACAACCACTCGCTGCCGCGTCGTGCTGGCACTCAGCCACCCGCTCGCGCGACCGTACGATGCCACTGTTGGAGCAATCGCTCACGCTCAGAGCCCGACATGACCGGCGCAAATTCACGCTGCAACTGCCAATTCTTCGAGACGTCACTCAAGTCGGACCAAACTCCCGTCGCCAAACCGGCGAGGTACGCGGCACCCAGAGCGGTCGTCTCCTGCACGGCCGGACGCCGCACGGCGACCCCCAACACGTCCGCTTGAAACTGCATCAGCCAATCGTTTGCGGTCGCTCCGCCATCGACTCGCAGCGATTGCAACGCGACGCCGGAATCTTGCCGCATCGCGTCCAGCACATCGGAAGTCTGATAGGCCATCGCCTCCAACGCCGCCCGGGCCAGATGAGCCTTCGTCGTCCCGCGTGTCAGCCCGGTGATGACTCCGCGAGCGTTCGCATCCCAATACGGAGCACCCAGCCCGACGAAAGCCGGCACGAAATAGACGCCGCCATTGTCTGCGACCGAGGTCGCCAACTCCGCTGTTTCGCTCGCGTGCCGGATCAGGCCCAGGCCGTCCCGCAACCACTGCACCGCCGCACCGGCGACGAACACCGAGCCTTCCAGGCAATAGGTCGTCCGCCCGTTGATCCGCCAGCCGACCGTCGTCAGCAGGCCGTGCTTGGATTCGGCTGGCTTCTCTCCCGTGTTCATCAGCAAAAAACAACCGGTACCGTAGGTGTTCTTTGCGCTCCCCGGATCGAAGCAAGCCTGACCGAAAGTCGCCGCCTGCTGATCGCCGGCATCTCCGGCAATCGGGATCGCACCGCCGAGCCACTTCGCATTGGACTCACCGACGATCTCGCTGGACGAGACGACCTGCGGCAGCATCGCGCGCGGCACGTCCATCAGCTTGAGCAACTCGTCGTCCCAATCGAGCGTGTGGAGATTGAACAGTAGCGTGCGACTCGCGTTGCTGACGTCCGAGACGTGCTGCTTTCCGCCCGTCAGCCGCCAGATTAAGAACGAATCGACCGTACCGAACAAAATCTCACCACGCTCGGCCCGTGCGCGCAGTCCCGGAATCGTGTCCAGCAGATGCCGGATCTTCGTCCCTGAGAAATACGCATCGATGACTAATCCGGTCTTTTGCCGAAACAGCGACTCGACTCCGTCTGCCTTCAGACGCTCGCAGATTGGCACGGTGATCCGACTCTGCCACACGATCGCATTCGCGACCGGCTTGCCGGAGTCACGCTCCCAGAGGATCGTCGTCTCGCGTTGATTCGTGACGCCGATCGCCGCGATGTCGGACGCGGATAGCTTCGCGTTCGTCAACGCTAGCTTTGCCGTCGCGAGCTGGCTGTCCCAAATCGCCTCCGGGTCATGCTCGACATGTCCCGGCGACGGGAACAACTGCGGAAACTCCCGCTGAGCCGAACCAACCGCACGCCCCGACCGATCAAACACGATCGCTCGGCTCGATGTCGTCCCTTGATCGAGTGCCAAAACGCAGGATTTGGGCATGACGCACCCTCTTATCGACGAGTTTGATTGGCCATTGCCGAGCCATCTGCTCGACTTGGCGATGATCCTGTTTCGTGATGCGGTTGCAAGGGCCAAGGCCGTTTGCCTCACGGCTGGCTAATTTTTGAGCGAGGTTCGCGATGAGTTGACTCGCTCCAAGATGCAGCACCAGTTCTAGGAATCCGTATGAGCTGTCTGGCTCGGTCGTCTGACCCGGTGTCCGACAGCCGATAGCCGTGGGGGTCATGACCACGGAGATTGAATGGCTTGTGCGCATCGCGGACAAATGAGGCTGGCCAGTAACGACACACTCGATTCTACTTTCCGGGTCAACGATCCCGAATCCGTTGTGTCTGGTCTCCTGACCGAGACACATACCGACACCAGCACGACGTGCCAGCGAGTGGTTCCGAACAAAATCACTCGCTGGCGCGTCGTGCTTGAAAGTGACCACATGCAACTGACCCATTGGCTTCAGCAGTTCGTTTCTCGAGCGCACTCCTCGCATCGCCGAGTCCGGCGGACGGCGCGGCGGCGTGAGCGCGAGTTGGCACACGGGCAACGTTAGTTGGAGTGTTTGGAAGCCCGGACGCTGTTGACGATCGACTTTGGTGATGCGCCGGATACTCCGCTGGGACAGGAGTGGGGGACTATCGGACGCTCGGCGAAAACGGTGGTCCGGCTCATATCATTGCCGGGACGAGTAGCACGCTGTTTCTCGGCAGCCGAGTGGATGGGGAGGTGGTTGGCGTTCCTGGGGTGCGTGCCAATGGGGATGACCTTGCGACGCTGCCGGATGATGAGGACGGGTTGATCGAGCCGGCTCAGGACTTGTTGTTGACGGTGGGTTCGGCTCCGGTGGTGCAAGTGCGGGCGACGAACACGACTGGCTTGGCGGCGACCTTGTATGGCTGGATCGACTTCAATCGAGATGGCGAGTTCGACAACGCCACTGAGCGGACATCGGTGGGCGTTCCCAACGCGACGAACAACGGCACGTTCCAACTGACGTTCCCGACCATTCCGGCCAGCATGTCGCCGGGTGCGACTTACGCGCGGTTCCGGTTGAGCGATGATCCGGTAGCGTCAACCCCCAATGGACTGGCGCTTGGTGGCGAAGTCGAAGACTACGCGGCGACGATCACTCGTCGCGGCCACACGACTGCCGATCCTTCCAAAAACTTGAAGCTTGCCAGCGGATTGAATGGCACCCCCACTTTTCCGGGGACAGACAATTTTGGTTGGTCAGTCGCCTCGTTGGGTGACCTGGATGGCGACGGTGTGGGCGACATGGCCGTTGGGGCCTACCGAGATGATACGAACGGTACCAATCGTGGGGCCGTGTCTGTGCTATTTTGAATGCGAACGGCTCGGTGAAGAGCAGCACCAAGATTGCCAGCGGATCGACGAACGCCCCCACGCTCGCGGATGGGGATCATTTCGGCATTGCCGTCGGCTCACTAGGTGACCTGGATGGAGATGGCGTGAATGATCTCGCCGTCGGGGCCTACCGAGATGATACGGCCGGTTACGATCGTGGGGCCGTGCATGTGCTGTTCTTAAACGCGAATGGCACGGTCAAGAGCAGCATCAAGATTGCCAGCGGCATGAATGGCGGTCCCGCGGTTGGGGATGATGACAACTTCGGCAGGTCGATCGCCTCGCTGGGTGACTTGGATGGGGACGGCGTGATCGATCTGGCCGTCGGAGCAACCGACGGTGATGACGCTGGGGGGCTGCATCTCCTGATGCTGAATGCGAATGGCACGGTGAAGAGCAGCACCAAAATTGCCGCGGGTCTCAACGGTGGTCCGAGCAACAGCGGGTATGACATCTTCGGCGGTTCGGTCGCCTCGTTGGGGGATCTGGATGGAGACGGCGTGACCGATCTGGCCGTCGGGGCCAGGGGTGATCGGACGAGCGGGAGCTATAGCGGGGCGGTGCATGTGCTGTTCATGAACGCGAATGGAACGGTGAAGAGCAAGAGCAAGATCGCCAGCGGAACTCCCAACGCGCCCACCATCACGGCTTTCAACTTTTTTGGGACTTCCGTTGCCTCGGTGGGGGATTTGGATGGGGACGGAGTGACCGATCTGGCGGTCGGGGCCTTCGGCGATGAGGGCGGCTCGTTGCGTCGCGGGGCGGTGCATCTGCTGTTGCTGAACGCGAACGGCACCGTGAAGAGCAGCACCAAAATTGCCAGCGGAACGAATGGCGTCCCCACGCTCTCGGGTTATTCCCACTTCGGCAATTCGGTCGCTTCGCTGGGTGATCTGGATGGAGATGGCGTGACCGATTTGGCGGTCGGAGCACGATTCGATGACTTCAATCCCCTTGCGACGATACTTCGTGGGGCCGTGCATCTCGTGTTCTTGAACGCGCCTCCCGACTTCGGTGACGCACCGGATACCGGGGCGGGAACGGGCACTGGCAATTACCAAACGTCCGCTTCCGACGGTGGGCCTAGCCACATCATCAACTCCACGCGGACAACGTTGTTTCTCGGCAGCCGAGTCGATGGGGAGCAGAATGCTTCTCCTGGAGTGCGAGCCAATGGGGATGACATTGCGACGCTGCCGGATGATGAGGGGGGCTTGATCGAACCGGCTCAGGACTTGTTTTTGACGGTGGGAGCGGTTCCGGTCGTGCGAGTGCGGGCGACGAATACGACTGGTTCGGAGGCGACGTTGTTTGGCTGGATCGACTTCAATCGAGATGGCGTGTTCGACAACGCCACTGAGCGGACTTCGGTGAGCGTTCCCAACGGGACGAACAATGGCACGTTCCAACTGACGTTCCCGGCCGTTTCGGCGAGCACATCGCCGGGCGCGACGTATGCGCGGTTCCGGTTGAGCGCGGATGCGGCGGCGGCGAACTCCACCGGAGCGGCGATTGGTGGCGAAGTCGAAGACTACGCGGCGACGATCACTCGCCGCAGCGAAAGCACCGTCGATCCTGCCAAGAGCGTGAAGATTGCCAGCGGATTGAATGGCGGCCCCACGCTCGCGATTTATGACCGCTTCGGCATTTCGGTCGCCTCGCTGGGTGACCTGGATGGAGACGGCGTGAGCGATCTGGCTGTTGGGGCAATCTCCGATAGCACCGGCGGGGTTAATCGCGGGGCGGTGCATGTGCTGTTGATGAAAACGGACGGCACGGTGAAGAGCAGTACCAAGATTGCCAGCGGAACGAATGGCGGCCCCACGCTTACGGATGGTGACCGCTTCGGCAGTTCGGTCGCCTCGCTGGGTGATCTGGATGGGGACGGCGTGAGTGATCTGGCCGTCGGGGCATATTACGATGACACCGGCGGGTTGAAGCGCG
The DNA here is from genome assembly GCA_005798445.1 of Planctomyces sp. Taxonomy (GTDB): domain Bacteria; phylum Planctomycetota; class Planctomycetia; order Planctomycetales; family Planctomycetaceae; genus SXKJ01. Next base: position 4,092 of record SYJG01000342.1, on the reverse strand, counting down.
GGGCGGTGCATGTGCTGTTGATGAATGCCGACGGCACGGTCAAGAGCAGCACCAAGATTGCCAGCGGAACGAATGGCGGCCCCACGCTCGCGAATCCTGACCGCTTCGGCAGTTCGGTCGCCTCGCTGGGTGACCTGGATGGGGACGGCGTGACCGATCTGGCGGTCGGAGCCTACCGTGATAGAACCGGCGGGTTTAGTCCCGGGGCGGTGCATGTACTGTTCATGAAAACGGACGGCACGGTGAAGAGCAGCACCAAAATTGCCAGCGGAACGCCGAACGGCCCCACGCTTGAGGATGATGTCTACTTCGGTAGTTCGGTCGCCTCGCTGGGTGATCTGGATGGGGACGGCGTGAGTGATCTGGCCGTCGGGGCTAGAGGGGCGGTGCATGTGCTGTTGCTGATCGCCGACGGCACGGTGAAGAGCAGCACCACGATTGCCAGCGGAACGCCGAACGGCGGTTATTTTGACCTGTTCGGCAGTTCGGTCGCCTCGCTGGGTGACCTGGATGGGGACGGCGTGTCCGATCTGGCCGTTGGGGCGAAAGGCGGTCATCACCCGTCTGGAAACACTTTCGGAGTGGCGGTGCATCTGCTGTTGCTGAACGTGGACGGCACCGTGAAGAGCAGCACCAAAATTGCCAGCGAAACGAATGGCGGTCCCACGTTCTCGAATTCTTCCAGGTTCGGCAGTTCGGTCGCCTCGCTGGGTGATCTGGATGGCGACGGCGTGAGCGATCTGGCCGTCGGGGCTTTCGAAGATAACAGTGCAGGCGACCTGCGTGGGGCGGTGCATGTGCTGTTCTTGCCGCGGCTCAACACCGCTCCGACCGTGGCCCATGCCCTTCCCAACCAGCCTGCCGCCGAGGATGTGGCCTTCAATTTCGCATTCGCGCCGCACACGTTCAACGACGTCGATGCGGGGGACTCGCTGACCTACACCGCCTCCCAGTCCGACAACTCACTCCTCCCAGCGTGGTTGAGCTTCGACAGCCCCAACCGCACGTTCTCCGGAACACCAGCCGATGGCGATGTCGGAAGTTTCGACGTGAAAGTGACGGCGACCGACCCCGGCAACGCGTCCGTCAGCAATACGTTCTCAATCACCGTCGCCAACCGCAACGAGGCTCCCAGCTTCACGAAGGGGGCGAACCTCACAACGGCCGGCGATGGCGCGGCTCGTTCCCTCACCGACTGGGCCACCAACCTCAGCAAAGGCTCGGCGCGTGAATCCGGACAAGCACTCGATTTCCAAGTTACCATTCCCACCGCCAACGCCACGCTGTTCACCGTCCCTCCGGCGATCTTGCCCAATGGGACGTTGACCTTCACGCCCAAAGCCGCTGCCTCAGGAACCGTCACCGTCACGGTCAAACTGCAAGACGACGGCGGAACCGCCAACGGCGGAGTGAACCTCAGCGCGGCTCAGACCTTCACGATCCAACTCACCGGATTGAACAAGGCTCCGAGCTTCACCAAAGGAACCAGCCCGACCGTGAACGAAGACGTCGGCCCGCAAACCATCAACCCCTTCGCCAAGTCGATCAGCGCGGGAACAGGCGACGTCGGGCAGACCGTCACCTTCAACGTGTCCAACAACAACAACGCCCTGTTCAGCCAGCAGCCAGCAATCTCCCCCACAGGCGTGCTGACCTACACCCCCAACCCCAACGCCAACGGAGTCGCCACCGTCACCGTGATCCTGACCGATGACGGCGGAACCGCCGGTGGCGGCAAGAACTCATTCACGACCACGTTCACCATCACGGTCAAGTCGATCAATGATGTCCCTCTCCGTACCAACGGATCGCTCCCGGCAATCAGCGTCAACGAAGACAGTACGAATCCCTCGGCCGTACCGCTCGGCTTAACCGGAGTGACTTACTCCGCCGGTCCCGCGACTGCGACCGATGAAGCGAATCAAACGCTGACCTACAAGATCACAGCCATTCCAGCGGCGATCAAACTCTTCAAAGCGAACGGCAACACGGCAGTTGCCGTCAACGGCACTGTCACCGCCACGGAACTGCAAGGTCTGACGTACAAAACGGTCCCCAATCTTTTCGGCACTGGCGATCTCAAATTCACCGTCACCGACAATGGCAGCGGCACCGCTCCGAACGTCAACACGCTGACACAAATCATCAACGTGACAGTCAACGCGCTCAACGACTTCGACCCGACGATCAGTCACATCGCCAATGTGACGACCAAGGAAGACACGCCGACGGCCGTGATCAAGTTCACCGTCGATGACGGAGACGACAAGCTGGTCAACTTGGCCGGCATCACCGTCACTGCTACCTCGTCGAACACCGACTTGGTTCCGGACTCACCGAGCAACATCGTGATCCTGGGCAACACCGGCTCACGCACGATCCAACTCAAACCGGCACTCGACAAGAGCGGCCAGACCACAATCACCGTGACCGCGACCGACAGCAGCAACGTTTCCACGATGACGACCTTCGTGTTGACGGTCACACCCGTCAACGACGCGCCGCGTGTCACCGCCACGACGCTGAGCATTTCGGAATTCATGACGAACGACACGCCAGTCGGCACCGTCACCGCGGTCGATCCCGAAGGAGATACCGTCACAGCCTTCACGATCACTGGAGGCAACACCGGCAACGCCTTTAAGATCGACAGTGTCACTGGCGAGATCAAAGTCAACGACGCAAGCAAAATCGACTTCGAATCGCTGGCGAAGAAAGTTGGCAATGATCTCGTGGCCCTGTTCACGCTGACGATCAAGGCCACGGATGCGCTCGGTGCCGCCGGCACGAAGGCCACCGAGACCGGGCCGATCACGGTCAACATTGTGAATCAATCGTTCGACCTGACCGTTCTCGCGCTCGACTCCGACAACACCGTCACCGTCTCGAAAGTCGGCAACAATTTGGTCGCGCGCCGCAACGTCGCGGGAATCGTCACGGACGTCATCGCTCCGACGCCGCTGGAGGACGTCACCTCGCTGACGATCACCGGCGGCACCGCGAAGGACACGGTGGTGCTCGATGCGTCGCTCAATTCGGCCGGCAGCCCGGCAACTCGCAAGTTCACCGGCCAGATCGTCGTCAACGGCAACAACGGTGACGACAAGCTCGATGCCAGCAAGATCAACGTCGCGACGTTCGGTGTTGCGTTCAACGGCGGTCTTGGCAGTGACACCGCGCTCGGCGGTACGGGCCACGACGCGCTCAACGGCAATGACGGCAACGATTCGCTCAGCGGTGGAGCGGGCAACGATCAACTCACCGGAGGCCGAGGCGACGATCAACTGCTCGGAGGTGCTGGCAACGACAGCTACCGCTTTGCCGACACCGATGTCATCGAGACCGATACGCTCACCGAAGCCTCGAATGCGGGAACCGACGTTCTGGATTTCGGCAGCGCGACGACCTCCGTCACCGCCAAGCTCACCAGCGAAGTCGCCTTGGCGATTCACACGAACCGCACGATCAAGACCAGTGCGACCGGCACGACGAAACTTGCCGGAAACTTCGAGAACGTGATCGGCGGTACTGGCGACGACGCCATTCTGGGCAATGCCGCGGCCAACAGCTTGCTCGGCGGAACGGGTAGCGACACGATCATCGGCGGAGCCGGCAACGACACGCAGCGCGGCGGCGACGGCAACGACACGCTGATCGGCGGCGTGGGAAACGATCAGCTCTTCGGTGATGCCGATACCGACCTCGGCCTCGGCGGCAAAGGCGGCCCCGCCCGCGGAGGCAGCAGCAAGAAAGACACCGGCGACGTGCTCGACCCTTCCCTCGAAACCATCGACGAAGCCTTCGCAACGGTCTTTGCGTTTGAGTAGTACAAAAGCAGCGTCCCGTCGTCATCTCTGCACCACCGCAGCCTCACCAGCGCAGCTCGCTCGGAGCAATCTTCTTGGTATTTCGTTCCACACTCGAAATTCGTCCGTCCGAGACATGCACGACTCGGTCGGCCATGTCGGCGATCGCCGCGTTGTGTGTGATGACTGCCGTGGTCGTGCCGAGTTCTCGATTCACTCGCTGGATGACCTCCAGCACCACGATCCCCGTTTGAATGTCGAGTGCCCCGGTCGGCTCGTCGCACAG
>SYJG01000341.1 GCA_005798445.1 Planctomyces sp. | reverse complement strand
TCACCAAACCCTTGGGGGAAAGGGGGAGGTTTCTCTCGGATTCAACTCCATCACAAACAACCGGCATGAGTGACTCGTGCCATTCTCTTGCCGACGGCCTTCACCTGCTGTTTGATCCGCCGTGAATAATCCCGGCTAGTGGCGCGACGGCAAAGCGGTAACGCTGACCAAGTATCACACCCATTCGGCTGGTCGCGACAACATGAATCCGTCGGGGCGAGTGACGGTATTTGGCAACTGGCTGTCGCGGAGAACTTTGTCGAAGATTTTGAAGTGTGCTGTCGCCTCTTGGCTCAGACGTGTCGAAAACCGTTTTGGCGGAAACGCCACGATCACCTTCTTGTTCGGAAAATGCTTTCGCACCATCATAACCGGCGGCACCAAATCGCTGTCGCCAGAAATCAGAATCGCGGTGTCGAACCGATTGAGGAATGCGTCCGTGAGTAGCTCGGTGGCGATGTTCACGTCGGTCATTTTTTCTTCGGGCTGCTTGAACGTGGCTCGGCAAAGCCGGCAAGTCACGTCCTTCTCCAAGAAATGGCCCTCGAAAACCCGAAGCGCATCAATCGTGGAAAGCGCTTCCAGAAAAGTCGTCTGCCTTCGCAACTTCGCATTCTTGTTGCGTGCCATGTTCGGCGGATCAGACGGCAACGCTCCCGAAATTCGGGACGTGAAATACTTGGTTTCGATCAACTGCTGGAAAGGCAGGGTTAGGCGATTCGCCATTTCTCGGATGTTGAGCCAGTAGAACCGTTTGAGGCGAGCGGCCTTCATGCCAAAGTACAAATTGAAGCCATCAACGTAACAGATGACACGTTCGGCCGTTGAGCTCAACATTCTGAATCCAAAGAACTGAGTAAAGTCGCTTGCCCGCGCGGCCGATGACTGCCTACGATGGTTGCACAGAACCCCCCCGGAGATCGCATCTCCGGGCCAACGCCTCGCGAAAGCGGGGCGTTTTCATTTGGTTGGCAAGCTGAGAGCCGCTGCGTTTGTACCGCAGCGGTTTTTGTTTTTCCATGACGACTCCACGCCATCCGAATCGGGCGAAAGTAGGAAACCTACTTCCGCGTCTACTTTCATTTTTCTGCGGTTTGGCCCCGTGATTCACGGGATTTCGCGAAAAATCTACTAACAATCTCATTAACGATCCGCGCGGCGAAATCACACTCCGCCGCATGACTACGACACCCACTCGCCGCGAGCGGCACGCGGCATCGCGACTGCTGACCGCCATCGACCGCGTCCTCACATCGACCGGTGAGCTGCGCCGCGCACGTGACCTACTGGCCGAGCCCGCCATCCCAGATCACGCCGCTGATGAGCCGGCGGACCCATACTACATCGCACGCTTCCGGGAGATCGCGGCAGCCGAATCGACTCTCCCGCATGTCCGTGAGGCGATCACGTCCGCCCTCGCGGCATACGACGCGCGGAGGGCAGTAGCATGAGCCTGACGACCTACCGCATTCGTCGCTGGAGCGAGATTTTCGAGAACTCCCAAAGCCGGCAGTATCAGCGGCTGACGTGGACACCGCTCCCGAACAAGCACGACGGCAAAAGTTATCGCCGGTTGATTTCGATGGCGGACGGGCCGGCGCTGTACGGCGCTTGGGTACTGCTCGTGCAAGTCGCCTCGAAATGCCCGCAACGTGGAGTTCTCGCCGACGATGACGGACCACTCGATGCAGAAGACTTGAGCCAAAAGACCGGCGCTCCCGCTGAACTGTTTGCGAGGGCTTTCGAGGCTTTGACGCATCCCAAGATTGCATGGTTGGAAGTGGTCTCGCCAACAGCAGACCAACAGCACGCCAACAGTGGACCAACAGCGGCTCTCGGAAACATGCCCCTACAGAGAACAGAACAGAATGAGTCTGAAACTGAAACTGAGGGCTTCGCCGAAATTCAAAAACCTGAATGGCCAGAACTAGAAGCCTTCAACACAACAGAGACACCACAACTAGCAGACATCGACGCTCAATCCGTTTGGGATGCTCTCAAAACGCCTGAGAAGCTCCGAGACGCTCAATCCATCCATCGCTGGCATCGGTGGCAACTGTCGATGCCAAGGCCCGTCCTGGGGGCTGAGCGTTGGTGGCAAATGCTGGTGCTCGCTCTCGGCATGAAGATCACGAACCCCAAGGCGACACGCGCCAAGAATCCAAAGGGCGTTTGGGTCTCGGCAATCTGCAAGAGCGATTTCAAACAAGCGAGAGCGCTCGTGCCGCAAGCCATCGAACTGCTGAAACCAATTTGGGTCGAAGCGGATCGGCAGGGAGGCCAACCATGAACGACGCCAAGCGCCGCGAGTTGGCGCACTGCCACGAAAAGTGCCTGCTCTCGGCCGTGATGTTGTTTCCTCCGGCTCTGGATGAGATCGCGGAATTCGAGCCGGCTCACTTCGCAGATGACCGGCACGCCACGATCTTCTCGACCGTGTCCGACCAATTGAGGCACTTCATCGAAACCGGTGAAGTCAGCCGGTATCGCCTTTCTCAGCAAACCGGAATCAGTCAGTCCATCCTTTCCAGATTCATGCACGGCAAAGCGTTCTTCTCCGAAGACAGCCTCAACACCATTACTGACGCCCTGGACCTGCAACTCACCAAGCGATCGAAACCAGCGGCCAAGGGCCGCAAAGGGAAATAACATGGCCAGCATCTCACGAGACTCCAACGGCACTCGGCGAATTCAATTCGTCTCGAAGGACGGGAAGCGCAAGGCGATCCGACTGGGCAAGGTCACGCAAAAACAAGCGGAAACGGTGTTATTGAAGGTCGAACACCTCGTCGCGGCCACGTTCACCGGGCATCCACTCGACGCCGATACCGCCAAGTGGGTTGCCGATCGGGATGAAAAATTCGCCGGCAAACTCGCGCGAGTAGGACTGATCCCGAAGCGTGAAGAAACTCACAGCCGGCTCGGCGAGTTCATCGACGACTATCTCGTCGGACGAACGGACATCAAGCCGCGAACTCGCACCTGTCTTATGCAAGTGCGGAGCAACCTCGTGGAATACTTCGGCGAGAACAAGCCGCTCCGCGACATCACGCTGGGCGATGCCGACGAATGGCGACGCTGGATGCTCACTTGTGAAAAGAAGCTCGGCGACAACACCGTCCGCCGACGTGCCGGACGAGCCAAACAACTCTTCCGAGCGGCTCAACGCAAGCGAGTCATCGCCGAAAACCCGTTCGCAGACATGCGGGATTGTACCGTCCGAGCAAACAAGGCGAGGGAATACTTCGTGAGCCTGGAAGATGCCGCCAAAGTTTTGAAGGCGTGTCCCGATCACGAATGGCGGCTGATCTTCGCCTTGGCCCGATTCGGCGGACTACGAACGCCAAGTGAAACGCTGTCGCTCCGATGGAGTGATGTTGATTGGGAACGCGGACGCCTCTTGATTCACTCGCCCAAGACCGAACATCACGAGGGAAAAGAGACTCGTTGGATTCCGCTTTTCCCCGAACTGCGGGAACACTTGGAAACCGCGTTCGACCGTGCCGCCGAAGGGGTGGATTTCGTCATCACTCGATACCGCGACGCCGAACAAAACTTGCGGACCCATCTGCTGCGAATCATCAAACGTGCCGGCCTGACGGCATGGCCAAAACTCTTCCAGAATCTTCGCAGCACTTGTGAGACGGAATTAGTTGAAACCTACCCGCTGCACGTTGTCACGGCTTGGCTGGGCAACAGCCAGTTGGTCGCGGCCAAACATTACTTGCAGGTCACCGACGAGCATTTTGAGCGGGCGGCGCACTCGGCGGCGCAGCAACCAGCCGTTTCGCCTCGTACCACACCGCATCTCGGTCGCGATGGTCTCCGATTTCCCGCGACATGCGACACGTTACGACATGATACATCTTGTACAGTAGCCGAGGCGGGAATCGAACCCGCACGCCCCTTTCGGAACCCAGGATTTTAAGTCCTGTGCGTCTGCCTATTTCGCCACTCGGCCAAGGAATTTTTACGGAAATTGATACACACTGATGAGCGATCTCCTTACCGGTTACTCCATCGTCAAGACATCAACCTCGCCTTCTTGCACCGGAGTTTCACCCCAAAAGAACCAGTGGTTGATTACTTCCAGGAGGTGAATCGCACGATGCCTGTTCACTTTGTCGGGACGATGAAACTCCTCTTGCTGAGTCCAAACGTGGACAAAAGCAGGGACGTCGAAAACCGTGAGCCATCCGACGATCGAGATATTCCTCCGCCACATAGTGGACACAGGGGTCCGCATGGCTTCAATCAGTTCCTTGAACACGGCCTTGTCCCAACGTCGCTGGTTTTGAGCAATCTGCAGGAAGCAACCCTCTTCGGCTAGAAACTCGTGCCGAAGTGTTTCTCGCCAATCGTCGAGAACGGATGACGTCATCGCCGGAATTCCTATGTGCGATGCGCGAGTCGAATGAGCACTTCCACACCGCGTTCCAATGTCCGATTGTCAGCAGCATAGGAAATTCGAAAGTGTGTGTCTTGGGAACTGAAGACATTGCCCGGAATCATCAGCAAATCATGGCGGATGGCCTCCGTGACGAATTCCGTTGCGGTCCCCCACGGTGCTTTCAGAAACAGATAAAACGCTCCGCCTGCCGGTCCGATTTCGTAGTGTGAGCTGAGTTTCTTCAACAGATAGTCCCGCTTGTCTCGGTATTCGGCGACCGAGCCGGAAATATCCACATCCAATGCAGACAGGCTTGCCCATTGCACCGGATGCGGAGCACAAACGAATGAGAACTGTTGCAGCTTCGACATCTGCTGCATGATTTTCTCCGGTCCATGCACCCAACCTAGCCGCCAGCCGGTCATCGAATGCGACTTGCTGAAGCCGTCGATCACGATGGTCTGCGGATTGAATCGAGCCGGGCTGATGAACGGAGCGTCGTAGCAGAAGGCTCGATAGATTTCATCGCTGATGAGTGCGATATCGTGCTCCGCCGCCAACTCGGCCAATTCGCGGAGTTCCGATTCGGAGGCGACATAACCGGTCGGATTGCACGGGCTGTTGCACAGGATGACTTTCGTGCGTGGAGTGATCGCCGCTCGAACCTTGGCCACGTTCAGGCGAAAGTCCGGGTAGGTGTTGATCGGCACGATCTTGCCGCCGGCGACGGTCGTCAGATGCTTGTACATGACGAAATACGGATCGAAGGCGATGACTTCGTCACCAGGATTGACCAATGCCAGCAACGCCAGCATCAGACCGCCGCTGGTTCCACTCGTAATGAAGACCTTACGATCCGGGTGGTTGAGTTCGGCATCGATCTGGGCATGCAGCTTCTGAATCAACGGGGCGATGCCTTGAGTCTGGCTGTACGCGTTTTTGCCAGCGAGCACCGCCGCAAACAGGCTCTCTTTGATCGGAGCGGGGGTGTCAAAATGTGGCTGGCCGATGCTGAGGTTGATCGGATCTTGCATCTTGGCCGCGAGGTCAAAGACCTTGCGGATGCCCGAAGCGTCGATCAAATGCATTCGGTCAGCAATCCAGCGTTCAGACATGAGATTCTCCAGGACCACCGCGAGCACTCGAGAGGATGAACAGAATTCGTGACCTTTCATGCCACAAATCAACCGTCGCCGATCGCGATTCTTGGCCGCTCGCCGAGTATCCGACAATCGACCTCATTCGCCAAGAGTCGCGGTGGAAGAATGCGAACATCATTCGGCTTCAAGAGTCGCACGAGCCACCTGAGATTCAAGGTTGGTCAGTGAAACTGTCATGTCAGATCGACGGCCGTTAAAACAAGCCGGTTTCTGATTGTCGGTCCACCGATACGATCACAACGATCATTCGACGATTTCCATCAAGGCAGCAACATGCCTGCACAAACTCCCGCACCACAGATTCTCGATCTGGAAGTCAAAGACGTCCGGGTCATTTTTGCGCCGATCTGGGAAGACCTCGAAGAAGAGGTCGGACAAGAGCACCTGCGATTTCCCAAAGAGATCATCCTCTTGGGCGGCGCTCCTGGAGCCGGCAAGGGAACGCACACGCGCTTCATTATGGCGGCTCGCGGATTGACTTGTCCGCCAATTGTGATCAGTGACCTGCTGACGACGCCCGAAGCGGAAAAGATCAAGGCGCAAGGAGGCATGGTTGGTGACAAAGAAGTGATTGGTCTGCTGCTTCGCAAGTTGCTCGAACCGCAGTTTCGCGATGGTGTCGTGCTCGATGGCTTTCCGAGAACTCAGGTGCAGGTCGAGTGCCTTAAGCTGCTGGTGGACAAAATCAATCAGCTTCACAACGACTATGCCAATACGCCTCTGGCGATTCATTTTCGGCGGCCGACGATTCATGCGATGGTGCTCTTCGTCAGCGAGAACACCAGCATCGCGCGTCAGGTCAATCGCGGCCGCGAGATCGCCGAACACAATCGCAAAGTGGCCGAGACGGGCGTTGGAAAGCTCATCGAACAACGCGCGACGGACATGTCCGACGAAACCGTGCGCCGCCGATACCGCGTCTTCAAAGAGCAAACATGGAACGCGCTGACGTCTCTGAAGCAGCTCTACCACTACCACTTCATCAACGCCGAAGGACCGATCCAAGAGGTCGAGGAGAACATCCTCAAAGAGTTGCAGTATCAAAGTTCGCTGGAGTTGGACCCACGCACATTCGAGCGTTTGCGAACTTTGCCGCTCGCGGACGAAATCACGCTGCATGCTCGGCAAGAACTTGTGCGGCGGCTGGACAGTTACGAATTGGAGCACGTCGAACTGCTCACTCGCATGGTGGAACTCATCCGCACAAAGTTCATCCCGATTATCACTCGCCACGCGCTGTCGGGCCGAGCTCATGTGAATTCCGAAGACCGGATCTTCGAAGTCCCGCTGGCGATCTCGATGCTGATCGACATCTTTTCCGAGCGCGGTTTTCACGCCGTCGTCGACAAACACGTCCGCGAGGTTCCGGAGCGTGTCGATCTCGTCACCGGCCAAATCCATTCTCGGACAAAGTTTATCTACCGCATTCAAATTCACTTCAAGGGATCGAGAATCCGCCGAGGGTGAGTTTGGATTCCGAGTCCTCATCAATCTGAAGTGAGACGAAAATGATCCACGAACCGCATTCGCGTCGGAGTTTCTTGTCCGTTGGTGGGCTGGCGGTGAGTTCGTGGCTGGTTGGCAACTCGGCCTGCGGCGACGAAGTTGAGCCGGCGGACCCGCCGGCGTTCAAGCACGCGCGTGTGACCGATGCCTGGACGGCCTACAAAGACAAGCTCACGTTTGGAAAAGGCCAAACGCTGGCACTGCTCGACGACGGGTGCAAGTTGTCGATGCCCGAATGGTCGCAATCGGACGGCGACGTGCCAAAGGTGCTCGTGTCGTACGACAGTGTCGATGGCGACGACGACCCGAAGCACGAAGGCCGCGGCTACCACGGATCGACAATCGGTATTCCGTCCTCCGTGAACTACAAGGGGAAGCGTGGAGTCGCCTTCAACAACCAGGTCGCCGTTGTCCGCGCATTGGAGTGTTGTCACTGCCACATTGCCGACAGCAAGTCGCTCGCTGCCGGCCTGCAGTGGGTGATCGAGCATCACAAGCAGCATCGCATCACCGCGATCAATCTGGCTCCGGTGGACGACCTCGAACATGCCGAGCCGGTCCCCACGGAGATCGATGCCAAGCTCAAGCGACTTCGCGAGCTCAACATCTGGGTGAGTGCGCCCGCCGGCAATCACGCCTTCACGAACGGTATCTCTTGGCCCGCATGCCAACCAAACTGTTTCGCCATCGGTGCGGTCCGGCCGGGCAAGGACGAAGTCTATCTTGATCGGCACGCGAAGATCGACCTGGTCGTTCCAGCCGCCGCGACGTCCTCCTCGAACGCCATTGTTTGCGGAGCAGTTCTGTTGCTGCGCGAGGCGATCGACAAAGCCAAATACGACTGGAAGAAGGACGGGGCGACTCTGCCCGACGCGATGTTGGCGATCTTCCAACGCACCGGCCAGGCCGTCGAAGACCCCGGCAGCAAGCTCACGTTCCGACGACTCGACGTGATGGCCGCGCTCGACGCCGTCTTACAATCCAAAAGATAGCGCGGCGAAACCGCTAATTTCCAAGGCCCAAAACCCAATGTCCAATGAATGACCAATGGCCAAATCCCAATGAGTCGTTGCCCTGATGACTCCGGCTCCGTGTCGCCATGCTTCGTTTAGGTTTTGGAAATTGGAGTTTTGGATTTCCTTGGTCATTGGGTTTTGGAAATTGGGATTTCTTACTCAAAAAACCTCGCCTTCGGCGATCACTCTCAAAGGAGGGTTTCTCATGCGAGTCATCGTCATCGCCGTCTTGTGTGTCATGCTGTCGCTCGATGCCACTCTGGCCAGCTACGGCATCTACGTCGGCAAGAATTGCACGGCGGACGGCAGCGGGTTCCTCGGCGGGTACGGCGATGAGCCGTCGAGCCATTGGCTGGAGATCGTGCCACGTCGCGAACATCCCGCTGGGGCGAAGATCAAAGTCGGAGCGACCAACAAGGCCAGTTACCCCGGCGAGTTGATCGAGATTCCGCAGGTCCGCGTGACGGCCAAGTACATCACGATGAACTACTCGGCGTTCGCCGGCTTCCCGGCACCGCTGACAAACGGGGGACTCAACGAGCATCACGTCGCTGGCCGCGACATCTGGTCGCCGTCGCGCGACGAGCTGCGGAAGATGACGCCCAATCCGCAGCGCGGCTTGAACTACAGCGATCTGTCGCGGATCGCGATGGAACGAGCCAAGACCGCTCGCGAAGCCGCGCGGATTGTCGGCGACCTGATCGACCAGTACGGCTACGCCACCTACGGCGGCAACTCGCACTTGTTCGCCGACGCGAATGAAGGTTGGGTGCTGATCAACTTCGCCGGCGGCAAGGGGCTGTGGGTCGCCGAACGGCTCGGCCCTGATGCGATCCGAGTCTCGCGTCCCGGCTACATCGGTGAGATTCCATCGGACTATTTGAAGCACCCGGATTTCATGGGCTCGCCGAATTTGATTTCGTTCGCCGTCGAGCAAGGCTGGTTCGATCCGCAGCAGAACCAGCCGTTCAACGTCAACAAAGTCTACGGCGACGGAAAGCTGCGGCACGAGTTGGTCGAACTGATGGAACAACGTCTGCAAAAGCTTCGCGGCAAGATCACGCTGACCGACATCATGGCCGCCGTGCGTGCTCCTGAAGTGACTCGCGAAACTGCCGGCTACGGCCAAGTCGCACAACTGCGGCCCAATGTCCGCCCGGAGCTCGGCCTGTTGTGGGTCGCGCCGACATCACCGCTCACGGCCCCGTTCGTCCCGTGGTATCTCGGAGGCACCGAAGTCCCGCCGGAGTTCGCTCGGCATCGGTTTCTCACGGAAGATGAACCCGCCAAGTTTCAGGACACCGAACAGCGCGGACTGGAATCGACGCACTACGCCTTTCAAGTTTTCAAGCGGCTGTTCTACCTCGTGGACGAGCACCGCGACCCCTTCCTGCCGACCGTGACTGAGACGCTCGTTGGTTTCGAATCACAACTGGTCGCGGAACAGAACTTCGTTTCGGAGACCGCAGAGACGCTCTTCCAGAGCGGCCGCGCCGACTTGGCCGTCAGGTCTCTCAACTTCTACAGCACCACGCGAGCGACCGAAGCCTTGCGGCTCGGACAGGACTTGGCGACCGGAATCGAAGCCCAGACAAAAACTCGGTTCGGCATCCGCCGACCGTGATCGGCTTCCCGACGGAATCTGCGAGGTCGCCCCGCTCGCCAGAGCTGGCGGAATTGTTCCCCAGCGGCCTTGTCATGGCCTGCGGCTCCGAAGATCGAGTCGCGGCGGCGGAAAGCGACGAACTGCAAAAACATCTTGCGGTACGCCCAGGTGTCAGTTGATCGCCGCCGCGTCGCGGCGGCGGACGCGTTCGAGGTCGATCGACATCTCGGCCGGCACTTCGTGTCAGTTGATCGCCGCCGCGTCGCGGCGGCGGACATCCGCTCTCGATCGGTGGCGACGTCGTCTATCTGTGTCAGTTGATCGCCGCCGCGTCGCGGCGGCGGACGTCGAAACTTTAGCCACGAACCCCACTAGGCGCAAGACGTGTCAGTTGATCGCCGCCGCGTCGCGGCGGCGGACGTCGAAACTTTAGCCACGAACCCCACTAGGCGCAAGACGTGTCAGTTGATCGCCGCCGCGTCG